>JANWVJ010000017.1 GCA_025056895.1 Thermoflexales bacterium | reverse complement strand
CTACAATCGTTTGGCTGGCCTGCCCTCTTCAAGTCTGTTGGATCGCCTGGCCACTTGGCTTGGCGAGCGCATGGTTGCGCTTGGTCACCCGCTTCAGCAACGACAGGCGGTCGGGCTGCCCAGCGCAGAGCGGACTTGAACAGCCACAAAGCGTTCATTCATTCGAGCGGCTTATAAGTCCCCGTTTGTGTTGAAAACGGGGGCTTTTGTTTTGTCGGGCGCCCAGAGGCCGGCTTGGGATATCGACTAGAATGCTTATCGCATTCTCAAGTGACATCACACCTTTGGAACGGCCTATGTTATCCGTTAGTCCCTCACAAGCGAATTCCGTGGGCTCCGTTTCTCCGCTGCGGATCATCAACAGTGTTGCACCCACCCGCATCTGCGACAACGGCGGATGGACCGATACGTGGTTCGCCGGCCACGGCAAGATTTTTAACATCGGCGTGTATCCCTATGTGGAGGTGCAAGTCGAGGTCTTCCCCGCTGACGCGCAAGAAGATCGCATCGTGGTGTACGCCGAGAATTACGGCGAGCGTTTCGCCGTCGATCCGATGAACGGCTGGCAGCATCATCCACTCATTGAAGCGGCCATCGAGCGCATGCGTGTGCCCAGGGAATTGGCGGTACGGGTCACCATTTTCAGCGAAATGCCCGGCGGCGCATCCACTGGCACGTCGGCTTCGGTGGCAGTCGCTTTAGTTGGCGCGCTCGATCAACTCACGCCTGGACGGCTAACGCCTCACGAAGTAGCCTACATCGCCCACTCGATTGAAGTGGACATGCTCAAGCGACAGTGCGGCATTCAAGATCAACTGTGCGCTGCATATGGTGGTATCAACTTTATCGACATGGCACAATATCCTTACGCCAGCGTGTCGCAAATCTATGTGCCGAATGCCACGTGGTGGGAGTTGGAGCGTCGGCTGGCGCTGATCTTCTTGGGTCGCACGCACGACTCGTCTCAGGTACACGAGCGCGTGATCCGCGAATTGGAAGATGCCGGTCCGAACAACACACGTATCCAGGCGTTGCGCGCCACGGCCGAGAAATCCCGCGATGCACTATACGCCGGCGATTTTGCTGCACTAGGTCGCGCGATGATTGAAAATACCGACGCGCAAGCTAACCTGAATCCGGCGCTAGTTGGTTCCGACGCGCGGCGCGTCATAGAGATTGCTCAGGCGCACGGCGCAATCGGCTGGAAAGTGAACGGGGCCGGCGGTGAGGGTGGATCGGTGACGCTGTTGTGCGGCGGTTTGTCGCACGAGAAACGCGCCCTTATCCGCGCAATCGAGTTAGAAGGAAAAGGCTACGTCAACATCCCAATCTACCTCAGCCGCTTTGGTCTGCGGGTCTGGGAACAGCATGCCGGCACTGCAGAACGTGCCAGCAACGCAGATTGAACGTGATTCACCTTGACCGCGCGCGCTCAAACACACACACTGTTTCAGCGGCGATGTGCTCCCAGTTGAACAGGGCAGCCGTGCGACGAGCGGCAGCTTGCAAACGCCGGCGTAGTTCTGAGTCGGTTAACACGCGCCGAATGGCATCGGCGAGCGCGGCAGGTTGATCGGCAGGCACCAGTAAGACATTCTCCTCGTGCTGCAATTCGGGCAATTCGACGCGCGGCGTCGTCGTGACGATAGCCGCGCCATGGGCCAACGCAGCCATCAACGTTCCGCGCCGTAACGATGCGCCGTCGCGATAGGGTAACGCCACGCAGTCGCACGCAGCAAATGCCTCGCTGACCGCGCGCGCATCGACAAAGCCGGTGGACAGAATCTGTGTGCGCACAGACAGTTCGTCGGCCAACGCCATCAACGCATGCGCATACTGTTGATTGGTCGGGTCGCTGTCTCCCGTTTGCCCACCGATCAGCAACAGCTTGATATCCAGTCCCCGGTCTCGCAGAAGTGCCAGGGCGCGAATCAACGTCTCGCCGCCTTTGCTCTCGTTCAGAAAACCGAAGTAGCCGACGACAAAGACGCGCTCCGGTGCATCCTCGTTCATCTCTTGGACGCGCGCTTGCGTGCGCGACCCAGCGCAGCGCAACCAAGTACAGCGATCAAATCCGGTCAGGTCTGCCGGCGTTATATTGCTGCCGATGGGGATGCGAAACACCTCTCTCAAGCCGGCTTGTCGCAGGGACACGTCATCTTCGACATTCGTGACAATCACAGCGCGCGCGGCGCACGCCATGCCCAGGATGGCTTGGCGGCGCAGGGGGCCGGCTTTTGGAAATAAATAGGGCGTACGTAAATCGTGAAAGGTGACCACCACCGGCGCTCGTCGAGACAAGATCAGCGGCAGCAGATTGATCGCCGGGTGCATGTGATAGGCAGCAGCCTGATATTGCACGTTCAGCACATCCGGCCGAACGCGCTGCACAAAGCCGGCGACTTGTTTCCAGGTTGCCCATCCCCAACGCGACACCCGCCTGTGGACTGCTACTCCATCCAGCAGCTCATCATCGGGCGCGCCAGCAGCAGCCCGCGTGAACACATGCACTTCATGGCCGGCCAGGCGACAGGCGCGCGCCAGCTCGCGGGTGAAGTCGCCCAGTCCTCCTTGCAACGGTGGAAACTCGCCGGCGATGAAGACGATGCGCATGATCAACAGTCCAAAATCAAGCTTGGGCGCGACCCAGCCAGATCAGAAACTCCTTATTGCCTTCTGCCCCGAGCAGAGGCGATTCGATCAGGCCGCACCGCTGCCAGCCGTGCGCCGCACAAAAAGCGCTGATCGCATCGATCACGTGCTGGTGTACGGCGGGGTCGCGCACAATACCGCCCTTGCCCACCTGATTGGGGCCGGCTTCAAATTGCGGCTTGATCAGCGCGATGACCTGGCCGGCGGGCGCGCGGAGCCAAGCGAACACCTTGGGCAAGATCAGGGTCAGGGAAATGAACGACACATCGATCACGGCCAAGTCGATTGGCTCCGGCAAGGTTTCCAGATAGCGCGCGTTGATCTGCTCCATCACAACGACGCGCGGATTATTGCGCAATTTCCAATGTAGCTGGTGTTGTCCTACGTCGATGGCATACACGCGCCGCGCTCCACGCTGCAACAGACAGTCGGTGAATCCGCCGGTGCTGCTGCCTACATCGGCACAGGTGAGGTCAAACGGATCGATGTGAAACTGGTCGAGCGCGGCTTCAAGTTTAAAACCGCCGCGCGAGACATATTTGGGCGGATTGGCAACGGTGATTTCAACGTCGGCGGGGTATAGTTTGCTCGGGGTTTCCACGACCTGACCGTTGACGCGCACCTCGCCGGCGCGGATGAGACGTTGCGCCCAGTCGCGCGTATCGGCCAACCCGCGCGCTACCAGCAACACATCCAGACGGATCTTTGAGGACGGCGTATCAGCGGCCATATTCCAGCCGATCGATCAAGCGGGCCGGCATGCCCGCGGCGCGCATCTTCTGCTGCGTGTGCTGCACAGGGTATTCAACGCGATATTGAGTCCATACACCGGCTGTGGCATCCAGCAACGCATACGCAGCGCGCGGATCGCCATCGCGTGGTTGGCCAACGCTGCCCGGATTGACGATGTAGCGCGCGTCTTTTTTGAAAGGAATCTGCACGTTCCCCGCGGCAAACGCGATATGAACATTGTGGGTGCGGCCGTCTCGCACAAACAGAGCCGGCACGTGGGTATGACCGACCAAACAGCAGGAAGTGCTAAAGAAATCGAAATTCTCCTCGGCTGACATGGCGTCGGTCAGATACTCCCAGATCGGTTCGCGCGGGCTGGCGTGCGCCAGGCAGAAATCGCCTTGTTCAGTCTTTTCGGGGCGCACGCGCAGGAAGTTCATGTTATGCGGCGTCAGAATCTCCTGCGTCCAACGCACGACCATAGCAGCGCTTTCGTGAAATGCGCTGAGTTCCAGTTTGCCGATCACGGCCCAGTCATGATTGCCGGCCAGGCATACGTGTGGCAGCGTGCGCAGCAAGTCAATGCACTCATTTGGGTCAGGCCCATAGCCGACCACATCCCCCAAGCACCACACAATGTCATAGCTCAGACCGCGTGTCTCGGCGTCGCGGAGCACTGCCTCAAATGCCGCCAGATTCGCGTGAATGTCGGAGAGCACAAGACAGCGCATGGTGAATTGATGATAGGGATCGAGAGTCGCAAACTGCGCTGCCGCGTGTTAGCCTTCAACCTTTTCTCGCTCGCGCTTTTGCGCTTGCGCGATCAGATAGCGATAGATGCCGGCTTTGAGTACTTTCAAGCTCAGCGCAGCACATTTAACGCGATTGGTGGTCAAGGGGACGCCGACCAGCTTGAGCACGTCCTGGGTCTCAAGCTTTTGGGCATCCTCGATCGATTTGCCGGCTATTTCCTCCAGCAGCATAGAGGCTGCGGCCTGGCTGATAATGCAGCCGTCGCCGCTGAAAGCAATCTGGTCGATGCGTCGGCCATCTTCACCGAGGCGGATGTCGATCCGAATGGTATCGCCACACAGAGGGTTGCTTTCCTCATGCGAGATGTCCGCAGGGTCAAGCGTTCCGCGATGACGCGGGTTCTCGTAATGATCCAACAAGTGTTCGCGGTATAGGTCTTCCATCGGACAAGCACGATTCTTACAAATCGCAATTTAGAATGGCAATCACTTTCTCAGTACCTTCCTGGCTTTATAGATGCGCTCGATCAAGGCGTCGATCTCGCGGGGTTCGGTGTACACATAGAAGCTGGCACGCGCTGTGGCATTAATGCCCAAGCGGATATGCAGCGGCTGCGCACAATGATGGCCGGCGCGGATGGCGATACCTTCGCGATCGAGCAACGTGGCCAGATCGTGTGGGTGGATGCCGTTGAGGGCAAATGTCAGCACCCCCCCCCGCACGGCCGGGTCGGTCGGTCCAAAGATTCGGGCGCCGGCCACTTCGCTCATGCGTTCGAGCGCGTAGGCGGTGATCTCACGCTCATGGGCGCGCACCGCCTCCATGCCCAGCGCAGACAGATAGTCCACTGCTGCACCCAAGCCGATCGCCTCGACAAAAGCTGGGGTGCCGGCTTCGAACTTCAACGGCACCTCGTTCCAGGTCGCGCCCTCGAAGGTGACGCCGGCGATCATATCGCCGCCGGTCAAGAAAGGCGGCATAGCATCCAACAACTCATATTTGCCGTACAAAACGCCGATGCCAGTCGGGCCTAACATCTTGTGGCCTGAAAAGGCGTAGAAGTCGCAATCCATTTCCTGCACATTCACCGGCATGTGAGGCACGGCCTGACTACCGTCCACCACGACTTTTGCGCCAACGGCGCGCGCCCGCGCAACGATCGGTTGCGGGTTGGTGATTGTTCCCAACACGTTCGACACCTGAGCAAAGCTGACCAGCCGCGTCTTGGGAGAGATCACTTCATCAAGCTTGCTCAAGTCCAACGTGCCCTCTGCCGTGAGCGGAATGAACTTGAGCGTTAGGCCGCGTTCCTTGGCCAGCGTCAACCACGGCACGAAATTGGCGTGATGCTCTAGTTCGGTGATGACGATCTCATCACCGGCTTGCAAGAAAGTTCGCGCGTAGGAATAGGCCACCAGATTGAGCGCCTCGGTGGCGTTGCGGGTGAACACGATGGTCTCTGGACGGGGCGCGCCGATGAAGTGGGCGATCTTGGCGCGCGCCTGGTCGTATAGCTCGGTGCCGCGCTCACTGAAGGTGTACACACCGCGATGCACGTTCGCATACGTGGAGCGATAGAAGCGCTCCATGGCCTCAAGCACGTGTATCGGCTTTTGGGAAGAGGCTGCACTATCCAGAAACACCACCGGCTTGCCGTTCACCGCTTGTGACAGAATCGGAAAGTCAAGCCGAATTCTCTCGACGTTCAAATGCTTCACCTGTCGTTTATTCCTGCCAGATTGTTCACACAAATCACGCGCACGACTGAGTTTATCGAGCCACACGCAGACGCGCTTCAGCAGTACCGGCCTCTCCGCAGTCAATGCGCACGCGCATGATACCAGCCGGCTCATCTCGGTCAACCGTCCAAATCCAAGCTGCGACACCGTTGCGGCCGGCAGTTTGCACCGACGCATCCAGGAGCGGTTCGAGCTTCTCGGCGCCGTTCTCTTCGCGCACGATTTGCGCTGTGCAGCGGGCGCCGGCGCGTGTGCGAATGGCCAGCGCCGCCGTTCCGCCGGGAAACACTTGCTCGGACACGGTTTCCACACGCACGCTATCCGTTGTTGCGGGTGTGGCGTCGCGCGGGCCGGCGATGATCGGCGTGCGGCGCGGACGCGGCGTGTCTGTCGGCGGATAGGTGGGCGTCGCCGCCAGCGCGGTGATGGTGGCAATCACCGACTGAGACGTGGCGGGGATGTCGGGAGTGGGCGAAGGGCCGGGCGTGGGCGTCAGGGTGATGGTAGGCGTCACGGTCGGCGTCGCCGTAGGCTCGAGGCGCGTTGGTGACGGTGGAACGGTGAGTGTAGGAATGGGCGTGTCAATCGGCGATTGCAACGGCGGCAGCGGCCACACGCCGCCGGCCAACCCCAGCACGACCAGCCCAACCAAAGTCAGCACAAGCAGGACACTCACCGAAGTGCGGCGCGTTCGAGCGCGGCCACGAACAGCGGGCTGAGCATTCATAATGGACAGTCTAACCCACTTTGACGCCCTATTACCTGTCGGATACATTTTCAGACAGGGGCAATTTCCCTACGGCCGCCCGGCCGTCGGCAATCGCAGATAGTGTGCGCAGATGGATCTGCCGCGCAACGGGCCGCGCTGCCTCTGCACGAAATGCGCCCCGCCCCATTTCACCGGCAGCATAAAAAACGAAGCAGAAGGTCGGGTGATCCTTCTGCTTCGCCGATTGGAGGCTCCGAGCAGGCAAGACAGAGGAAGCTATTCCTCGCCCTCTTCCTGTTCTTCTTTCTTGCCTTTCTCGATCACTTCGACTTCGCCGGCCTCGACGGGGGTCTCTTCCACTTTTTCTTCGACGAAGCGCGTCACACGAAAGACGACAGCATCCGGCTCGTCCATGACTTCGATGCCGGCTGGGATGGCCAGGTCGCGCACATAGATCGAATCATCGACTTTCAGGTTGGACACATCAACCGTAATGCGCTCGATCAAGTCGGCCGGCAGACAGCGAATAGACAACGAGTTCATCTCTTGGAGAAGCACGCCGACACCGCTCTTCACATCTGCCGATTCGCCTACCGGCTCGATCAGCACGTCGGCGTTGATCTTCTCGGTCAGCGAGACCTGGTAAAAGTCAACGTGTTTGATGGCGCCGCGAATAGGATCGCGCTGGATTTCGCGCGTGAGCACCATTTTCTCTTCACCGCCCACTTTCAATGAGATCAAGCGGTTGCGGCCGGCAGCCCGTAGCACCGCCGCCAACTCTTTGGCTTGAACTTGAATGCACACCGGCTGGACATGCCGGCCATACACGATGCCGGGCACCAATCCCGCACGGCGCAGCGCGCCTACGCCGCTGCCGACTGCCGTGCGAACGTCTGCGTTGAGAGTAATGTTTTCTGACATCTTGTCTCCTTTCAATCGCCCATTGCGCGCTTGCGGGCGCAGGATGCCCGCTACCGCTACTCACGATTGGGCACAGAGATTAATGACTATCGCCCTGTCAACAGACGCACGTCCATCCTGCGTCAGAGCGGGGCGATTATACTCGAAAGGAGTTGTCTTACTTCGGAGACCAAAACGCCAACGCCCCCAGCCCGATGAACCTCGGTGTGATGCTGCCGCTTGCTTCCGTTTGAAAGATGACGTCTAGTGGTCCCTGCCTGGTTGTCACTTGCAGGGGAAAGACGAGTTTTGTGCTATCGGGCGACCAGATGTTCATCGAGCGGCTAAAAACGTCGAATTGTGTGATCAAAGACAAGAACTCCTCGGTCGGCTCAAAATAAGCGATCTGGCGGGCGTTGCGTGTGTTCACGTCGATGGTGTGCAGCATCAACACCGTTCCCGGCTGGCTGGAGGTGTAGTCGATGCCGGGCAGATCAGGGGTGATGTCGGAAGGCTGCATCGGGGAGAAGGCGGCAATTCGCCGGCCATCGGGCGCCCAGAAGAATCCAATCACCGGCTGATCGGTCAATACCTTGTCTTCACCGCTGTTCACATCTACCAGCCGCAAGACGCCGCCGCTCTGTTGCGGACTTTGCCGGGTGATGTACGCCACACGCTCCTCGGCCGGCGACCAGGCGAAGCTGACTGCGCCTTGGAACTCGGTCAATCGGCGGATGAGTTTGCCTTGCCGATCCATAACGGCCAGATAGGAACGATTGCCTTCGTCGATTGTTGTCAGGATGCGTTGTCCGTCGGGCGATAGTTGAGGAGAAAAGAAAGCCAGCACGCTGCCCGACGACAGAATGGTCGGGCGACCGTTGCCGGCCACATCGAACATCGAAAGGACGGGCAACGTGCTGGTGGGCGTCAAGCGCACACGCGCCAACAACGTAGCCCCATCGGGACTCCAGTGCCAAGCCGCCGAAGCTCCGTTGAACAGGCGGCGCGCCGGCTGATTGGGCGGCTCGACTGAATCCACATTCAGACTGACCTGACCGGTTCGGATGTCTTCACTGACGAAAGCCAACCTTGAACCGTCCGGCGACCAGTTCAAGTAGCGAATCCAGTTGTCTTCGCTGGCATGCACTTCGATCAGCGGACTTTTGCCGTCGGCGTCGGTCACATACAGTGCGTTGTACACCAGGTTAGCGGAGCCGGTTGCTGGTTCGATTACCACTCGGTTCGGCTGAGTGACCCGATACTGAGTATTGGGCGCACTGCTGGCAAGTTGGCCTTGTGCTCCGACGATGATGGTGCGGCTTTCTCTGCCTCGCCGCACGATGATCTCGTCCACGCCGTACTCAATCACGGCACTGACAGCCGGCCTTTGGGCGACCACCTCGATCAACGCAAGACGTCTGCCGTCCGGCGACCACATCGGCCAGTTGTACGTGGTGACATATGGCCCACTGCTTGCATTGGCCGCTCCTGCATTGCCCTCGCGGGTAATGGTCACCGTGCTGCGACCAGTTTGATCGGTAATCACCACATTTCCATCGTCATCGACTATCGCAATCCGCCCCGATCGGCGCTCCAGAAGAGCCGCCAAGTCGTTTTGCGGCAACCGCACTTGTTGGGGGAGTTCGATGCGAGGTGCAGCGTTCTGCGAGAGCGAACATCCGGCAAGCAGGGCGGCGCTCAGCGCCACTGCGATCACACGAAAAGACAGTTGACCGACCATAGCTCAGCTTAACATGGTTGGGTGAGTGAACGCTGAGCGACGGAAGGGGGATTTACACCAAACGGATCAGGCCGGGCCAGACCATCACCTCGATCTCTGGGTCAAGCCGGCCACGTAGGACAATCTCTGCTCTGATACCCAGCAGCTCGCTCAATTCATCGCCCAATCGGACAAACTGCTCATAGTTCAACCTCCCGCCAAGATCAACCAGCAGATGCGCCCTATCGGGCACAGGGGCATCACGTGTCGCGCCGATCATCCATAAGCCGCGTAAGCCGTAGTGGGCGCTTAATGACGAACGAGATGCCTCCAGTCTCTCGCGCCAGTGCCTAACCCATTCGGGCAAGGGTTGCCCAGCATCCGCGTCCGGGTGTTCTAGAAGATCGGTGTTCATCAACAACCGCCGGCGAATATCTCAGTGACTCGCGACCGAATTCGGCTCGACAGCGGATTAGGACGTGCGTGCAGGGGAAAGAGGCCCGACGACATAGCATCGTCGGGCCTCATATCCATTTCGATTTGGCGCTCGAACTGCTACCTACTTCAACACCAAGGCGCCGCCTTCCACATCCACCGCCACCGTGCTGCCTTCGCGGTAGCGGCCTTCGAGCACAGCCATAGAGAGCGGGTCTTGCAGCTCGCGCTGGATGGCGCGCTTGAGCGGCCGCGCGCCAAACGCTGGGTCCCAGCCGGCCTGCGCCAAGTGTCGTTTGGCGGCCTCGGTAACGTGCAGCGTGATCTTGCGCTCGGCCAGTAACCGCTTGAGCCGCCCCAGTTGGATATCGACAATCTGCACCAGATGCTCCTCGCGCAGGCTGTGGAACACCACAATGTCATCAATGCGGTTCAGGAACTCCGGCCGGAAGAAGCGTTGCAATTCGCGCACGATGTCATCGCGGCCGGCGCGCTCGATGTCAAACCCGGCAAAAGCCGGCCCGTTCAACAAGTTGCTGGTCATGATGATGACGGTGTTCTTGAAGTTGACCGTGCGGCCTTGGCCGTCGGTCAGCCGGCCATCATCCAACACTTGCAACAACACGTTGAACACTTCCGGGTGCGCCTTCTCGATTTCGTCGAACAGCACCACGGAGTACGGCTTGCGCCGCACGGCCTCGGTCAATTGACCGCCTTCCTCGTATCCCACGTAACCCGGCGGCGCGCCGATCAAGCGCGACACGGTGTGTTTCTCCTGATACTCGCTCATGTCGATGCGCACCATGGCATGTTCATCGTCGAACAGAAACTCGGCTAGGGCGCGCGCCGTTTCGGTCTTACCCACACCGGTCGGGCCGAGGAAGATGAAGGAGCCGATCGGCCGGTTGGGGTCTTGCAGGCCGGCTCGCGCGCGGCGCACGGCATTCGCCACGGCGCGCAGCGCCTCATCCTGCCCGACCACACGCTGGCGCAAACGCTCTTCCATGTGAATGAGCTTTTGCATTTCGCCTTCCAGCATCTTGCTCACCGGCACACCCGTCCAGCGCGACACCACGCCGGCAATATCATCCGGCCCCACTTCCTCTTTCAGCAAGGGATTGCCTTTCTGTAACTCAGCCAGTTTCGCTTGCGCTGCCTTCAATTGCGTCTCCAACTCGCGCAGCTTTCCGTAACGCAACTCGGCCGCTTTGGCCAGATCGGCGGCGCGCTCGGCTTGCTCGATCTGCACGTTGACCTGTTCGATCTGCTCGCGGATGGCGCGCACGGTTTGAATCGCGCTCTTTTCGCTCTCCCACTGCGCGCGCAGAGCATTGGCCTTTTCCTTTTCGCTGGCGATTTCGGCTTCGATCTTGTGCAGGCGTTCCTTGCTGGCGTCATCAGTCTCG
Source organism: Thermoflexales bacterium (assembly GCA_025056895.1). GTDB lineage: Bacteria > Chloroflexota > Anaerolineae > J036 > Brachytrichaceae > Roseilinea. The sequence continues at coordinate 17,749 of JANWVJ010000017.1, read as the reverse complement.
CGCTTCAGCGCCTCGCGTTCGATCTCCAGTTGCAGCACACGTCGCTCGATCTCGTCTAGCGCCGTTGGCTTCGAGTCGATCTCCATTTTCACCCGGCTGGCGGCTTCATCGATTAAGTCGATGGCCTTGTCAGGCAACTTGCGGTCGTTGATGTAGCGGGCGCTGAGCGTAGCCGCCGCGATCACCGCCGCATCTTGGATGCGCACGCCATGATGAATTTCATAGCGCTCCTTCAGGCCGCGCAAAATGCTGATCGTGTCTTCAACACTTGGCTCATCCACCAGCACAGGCTGGAAGCGCCGCTCTAACGCAGCGTCCTTCTCGATATGCTTGCGGTATTCGTCGAGCGTGGTGGCGCCGATGCAGTGCAACTCGCCACGCGCGAGCATGGGCTTGAGCAAGTTGCCCGCATCCATGGCCCCCTCGGCTTTGCCGGCGCCCACGACGTTGTGCAACTCGTCGATAAACAGGATGATTTTGCCGTTGCTGGCAGTGACCTCCTTCAGCACAGCCTTCAGGCGCTCCTCGAACTCGCCGCGATATTTGGCGCCAGCAATCAGCGCGCCCATATCCAGCGCGATGATACGCTTGTCCTTCAGTCCTTCGGGCACATCGCGCCGCACGATGCGTTGTGCCAGTCCTTCAGCAATAGCGGTTTTGCCCACACCCGGCTCGCCGATCAGGACAGGGTTGTTCTTGGTGCGACGCGACAAAATCTGAATGACGCGCCGGATTTCCTCATCACGCCCGATCACCGGGTCGAGTTTGCCTTGTTGGGCAGCTTGGGTGAGGTCACGCCCATACTTCTCCAGCGCCTGGTACGTCGCCTCTGGTTGGGGGCTGGTCACGCGCTGATTGCCACGCACCTGCATCAACGCCTTCAGGATCGAGTCGCGCGTGATACCGGCCTCATTCAAAATGCGCTGCGCCGCGAATGGGCGCACCCCTGGCCCCGGATCGGCCAACGCCAGCAACAAGTGCTCGGCGCTGACGTATTCATCCTTCATTTGCTCGGCTTCTTTCTCGGCGCGCTGCGCCACCAAGCTCAACTCGCGCGACAGCGTGACCGTGCCTACGGCGCCGCTCACTTTGGGTTTGCGCTGAATGTCGCGTTCAGTTAGGCTGCTGAGATAGTCGGGGCTGACGCCCAGACGTGTCACAATTTGCGGCACAATTCCCCCCTCCTGCACCAGCAGCGCGTGCAGCAAATGTTCCGGTTCAATCTGCGAATTGCCGTATTCCTGAGCGACACGCTGTGCGCTCAGTACCGCCTCTTGCGCTTTCTCGGTGTATTGATTCAAATTCATAGTTCACCTGCCCCTGTTTCGTCCCACGTCTCACTGACTGAATGAATGCTCAGACGCGCGCAACAGACGAATGTTAACGCCGGATTAGCGATATATTGGATGAGGCTGGGTCATGAAAACAACGCTTGGGCTGCATAGTGAGGCGCACATCGTATTTGCCCCATGTCTGCATGACGAACAGGCTAGAATGTGCGCCCATGAGCAAAGCTGCACGGAGCAAAGCTACACAAACACCCGTTGCTGCCTCGGCAGTCGATCTGCCGATTCGTTTCGGCACAGTCGGTTCGCCAACGGTTACACCTAAAAGTGGGGGCAGCCCTGCTGCCATTGCATGCATTCGCGAATTGAACCTCAGCGCGCTGGAGCTGGCGTGGGTACAAAGTGTCAGCGCCGGCGATGAGTTGTGCGCGCGCATCCGGGCGGCTGCCGAAGCGCACGATGTCGCCCTGAGCGTGCACGCACCATACTACATCAACCTCAATGCCGAAAGCGAAGAGATGTGGCAGGCCGGCCGCGACCGACTGTTGGCTGCCGCGCGCGCCGGTTACAAAGCCGGCGCAACCGACATCGTATTCCATCCCGGCTCTTACATGAAGCGCGATCCACAAACGGCAAACACCATCGCCCTCAGCCGCTTAAGTGAAGTCGCCGACACACTGCGCAAAGAAAAGGTGGCCGTTACCCTCCGGCCTGAAACAATGGGCAAGCGCGCCATGCTCGGCACGCTGGAAGAGACGATCGAATGGAGTCGGCAAATCGAGTCTGTTTTGCCGTGCATCGATTTTGCACATTTGCACGCCCGCGCCGGCGACGGCACGTTCAACAGCTATGACGAGTTTGTGACTGCCATTCGGCTGGTTGCAGCCGGCTTGGGCGAACGGGGCATCAAGCAGATGCACATCCACTTCAGCGGCATCGCCTACACCGACAAAGGAGAAAAGCACCACCTGAACCTGGCCGATTCTGACATCAAGTTCAAAGAGTTCTTCCAGGCGTTGGCCGATCTGGGGGTGAGCGGGCGCGTGCTGTGCGAGACGCCCAATCTGGAGGAAGACGCCGTGCTGATGCAAAACACCTACCGGCGGGCCTACGCCAGAGCTGCCCGATGAGCATGAACATCCGTATCCTTCACGATGCACTAGAGACGATTAGAGTAGATGCCCTAGTCGTTGGCTTGGCGCAGCCGATTGTGCCGTTGACCGGTGCGGTGACTGCGCTCGATCACGCTCTGCGAGGGGCGATCGGCCGCCTCATCGAGTTAGGCGACTTCAGCGGGAAAGTGGGCGAAGCGGTCATCCTATACAGCAACGGCCTGATTCCGGCCCCACGCCTGGTTCTGGTCGGGCTGGGCGACCGCGCGCGGCTTAGGGTCGATCTCATTCGCCAAGCGGCCGGCGTGGCCCTGCGCAAAGCGCGCGACTTGCGCTGTCGGCAGGTTGCCGCTTGGCTGCCGGACGTAGCCTCAGAAAGCATTCGCGCAAGCGATTTAGCTCAGGCAGTTGTAGAAGGCGCGTTGATGGGAACGTGGCGCTTTGCCGAACACAAGTCCGAGCCCGATGGGCCAAGCGTGGAACACCTAATGATCGTCGCATCGAGACGCGAAGCGATAGACGACATGAGGCGCGGCGCGGAGAGTGGCCAAATTGTAGGCGAGGCGGTCAATACCGCTCGCGCGCTGGCCCAACAGCCGGCGAATGTGATGACTCCGCCGGCGCTGGCCGATCAGGCGTTTGCCCTGGCGCAAGAAGCCGGCCTAAGCTGCACGATCCTCGATGAGCACCAAATCGCCGAGCAGGGTATGGGGGGTGTGTTAGCAGTAGCGCGGGGCAGCGCCCACCCACCCCGCTTGGTCATCCTAGAGCACGCCGGCCAGGGGGGTGCCCCTCTGGTCTTCATCGGCAAAGGGGTCACGTTCGACTCAGGCGGCTTGAGTTTGAAAGAGCCGAGCGGCATGGAGACGATGAAGGCCGACATGAGCGGCGCGGCAGCGGTAATCAGCGCCCTAGCGGCCATCGCCCGCTTGGGATTGCCCCGGCGGGTGATCGGCTTGGCCCCGCTGGTGGAGAACATGCCGGACGGGCGGGCCTATCGCCCTGGTGATGTGGTGAAGATGATGAGCGGCTATACGGTGGAGATCATCAGCACCGACGCAGAAGGGCGGTTGACGTTGGCGGATGCGCTGCATTACGCCAAGCGCTACAAGCCGGCCGGCGTGGTCGATCTGGCGACGTTAACCGGCGCCAGCGTGGTGGCACTGGGCGAAGGCGTAGCAGCCGCCTTGTTTGCCAACGATAATGCCTGGGCCAAGACGATTCGAGCCGCTGCCGGCTTTTGCGGCGAGCGCGTATGGCGCATGCCGTTGTATCCCGAATATGCCGGCAAACTGCGCAGCGACACAGCCGACATGAAGAACACAGCCGGTCGAACAGGCGGCGTCGGCGCATCCGCCTGGTTTCTCAAGCGATTCGTGGATGGAAAAGACGGCTATCCCTGGGCGCACATTGACATGGCCGGCATGATGTTGGCAACGGACGCGCGCGGCTATCAACCGAAAGGCGCAACCGGTTTCGGCGTGCGCACGTTCATCCGCCTGGCAGAGATGGATAGTAGGCGATGAGTGACGCGATCGCCAAAGAAATAGGGGCTGCCGAGTTGATCAGTTTCATGGACGCCGATTTAAACACGAGATAAGAGGCCCTACCGCTTCACGGGGCAATATCGAAATGAGTGTACCCTACTTGGGCGCCTGTTACTGTAAAAGCCGTGACGCGCACGGTGTAACGCCCGGCGGGCAAGCCGTCTATTCCCCACTCGGTTAGTTGGCCATCTACCACCGGGCTGAGATGAGGGCCGCTAATCCAGCGCCATTCGCTCGGCGCATCCCCTTCGCCATATTCGACTTGGTAAGACTGGAAACCGGGCGGATTCACCGTCCCACGAATGGAGAGTAAGCCACGCCCAATCGTCGCGCCGTTAGCCGGCTGGCTGATCACGATCTCCGCCTGGGTTGGCGGTGGCGTCGGCGCACGGGGGTCGCCAGCCTGCACTTGGCGCTCCAGCGCCTCATCCGGCGGCAGCGGCCCTTGATCGGCTTTGAATACTTCAATGCGCCGGCGGTCTGGCGGACAGCTCGGCGAAGGTTGGTGGCCGCCATCCAGGCAAATCTCGGCTTCAATAATTCCTGCCGGACGCACAAAGTCCTTGGGCGGCTGGCCTTCCAGCGTCCGCTCCATCACGTCGCGCCAAATCGGCGCCGCGCCGGTGACACCTGAAACGCCTTTCATCGGCGAGTTGTCGCTGTTGCCTACCCACACACCAACCACTAAATCGGGTGTGTAACCGACTGTTAGATTGTCGCGGAAGTCGTTGGTTGTGCCGGTTTTTACGGCCGCCGGACGAGACAAACGCAACACGCTGTTGCGACCAAATGTTTTCGCCCGCGCTTCGTTGTCGCTCAGGATGTGAGAGATCAGGTAAGCGTGTTCTGGGGCAATCACCGGTGAGCGCGCCTGGCGCTCTGCAACGGCAGCCTGCACGTAGTCCTTGACCGTTTGACCATCGGCCAACTCAATCCGTATGAAAGGAGTCGGTGTTACTTTCCAGCCGCCGTTGGCCAGGGCGGCATAACCGGCGGTTAAATCGAGCAAGCGCGCCTCACCGCCGCCCAGCGTCAAGGCTAAGCCGTACATATCGTTCGGCGGGAAGCGAATACCGACCCGCTCGGTCAATTCCAGAAAAGCCGGCACGCCGACGAACTCCATGGCCTGCACAGCCGGAACGTTCATGCTGCGGGCCAGCGCCTCGCGCAACAACATTGGGCCGTGAAACTTGTTGTCGTAGTTTTTCGGCGTGTACTGTTGACCGTAGCGGTCAACAAACGTCGTCTCCACATCCCAAAACAGGGTGGCCGGCGTGTATCCCTTCTCAAATGCGGCCAGATAGGTGAACGGCTTGATGGCAGAGCCGGGCTGGCGTAGCGCCAGCGCCACATTCACTTGACCATCAATGGCCTCATTGTGGAAGTCGGCGCTGCCGACCATCGCCAGAATTGCCCCCGTCTGAGGATCGAGCACAACTACTGCGCCGTTTGTCACGTTCCGATCGGCCAGTTTGGCCAGGTGATCGGTGACGGCTTGCTCGGCGATGCGTTGGATGCGCGGGTCAAGCGTGGTGTACACACGCAATCCGGCACGATACAGGCCATCTACGCCGTACTCGGCGTCGAGTTGCTGCCGAACGTACACCATGAAGTGCGGCGCGATGCCGGTCAGGTTCAACGCAGGCGGCTGAAAAGTAATTGCGCGCATGGCTTCGATGGCCGGCGTGATCTCACGTTGAGAGATATAGCCAGCCTCGGCCATCAATCCCAGCACCACACGCTGGCGGCGAAGAGCGTTCTCCTTATTTGCAACCGGGTCCCACAAGACCGGCGATTGCGGAATGCCGGCCAACAAGGACGCTTCTGCCAAACTGAGCTGTGAAGCCGGTTTATTGAAATAGGTTTGGCTGGCCGCTTCAATGCCGTATGCTTGATTGGCGTAGTAAATCTCGTTGAGGTAAATCTCTAAAATGGTGTCACGGGGATAGCGCCGCGACAGTTCATTCGCCAGCACGATTTCGCGCAGCTTGCGCTCGATGCTGCGCGAGGCGCGCTCTTCTGGCGACAACAGCAAGTTGCGCGCGACCTGCTGGGTGATGGTGCTGCCGCCGCTGACAAACTCACGCTCGGTCACGGCATAGTACACGGCGCGCACAATGGCTATCGGATCGAAGCCGACCGAATAGCGATAGAAATTTGGGTCTTCGGTAGCGAGGGTCGCTTCGATCAGCCGGCGGCTGATCTGATTGAGACGAACGAATGTGCGCCGGCCGGCCGTGGGATTGGTGGGATCGGTCAACTCGGCTAACAAGTTGCCATGACGGTCGTAAATCCTGGTGCTGGCAAACTGACTCTGCCGTTCTCTCAGGGCAGACACATCTGGGATGTCGCGGGCGATCCACACATAAGCGGCTGCGCCTAGAGCAACCGAACCGAAGAACACCACTACCCCAATGACGGCCAAAATAAAGAACGTGCGCGCCAGCCGGCTGCCGAGCGCAGACTTCGGCTTTTCGGCAGCGGCTGATATTCGCACCGAGACAGGCAACTCAGACGCAGCCGCAGAGTGCTGTTGAGGGAGGGAGGAAGCCCCAATAGAACGAGAGCCGGATGCTAAACTCGGCTCAGAAGCGGGCAAGCCGGCAGACGGCGCTTGATGCCGCTTCGGGGAGGCCGGGACGTAGCCGGCACGTCGAGGCGGCGGAGGAGGATAAGGAGGAACAGACGTGTTCCCTTCAGACGGTTGATCAGACATCGAGACACGACTCGTCGCAAATCACTTGCAGCAGCTTAATCTTAACCCCGACCTACAATCGAAACATGTCGCGAGCAGGGCGAACAAGCAACCGCTTACAAACACGCCGGCCTGGCGTTTGAAAGCGATTGTGATGTTGGTGACAGGCTGTCGATTTATGCGACCTGCACCTGTTCCACATAGATCAACGCAGAGCGAAAGTAATCATCCAGCTCGACCGACAGACCATCGCTCAGCTCTGCGCCGGAATATTCGGCAAGCCATCCTTCTGGCGTGCGCAAGCGATAGCGCGCATCGCGCTTCAATCCTGGCAAGGGTAACAGGCGCTGGGCATCGACACCGGCCAGCCGAAACGCAAACAGCACTCCCCGTTCACCGCTTTTTGCAGCGTACCACACAGCAGCCCAGTCGCCGTTGCCGTCTAGCGGCGGCGGCTCGGTCAGGAAATACTGATCGCCATTGAGCACAATCGGCTGGATGATTTGCTTGTACCAATCGACGTGCGCCTTAACCAGTGAGCGTTCTTCATCGCTCCAACGGTCAATGGGCGCGCTGATGCCAAACGATCCCAGCATGGCTACTCGTGTGCGAAAAGCGAGATCGCCGCGCAGGTCGGTTTGCGCGCCGATTGGGCTGTGCGGCGGCCACTCTACCAGCCAGTCGTTGCACTCAAATGCACAGTGGGCCAACTGGCTGCCGAAATGAATGGCCAGATTCATCAGGGCATTAGTTTGGTCGCTCATCCAGTTGACGTGCGCGTTCGCCAAGATCGCTGCGTCGAATCGCCCACCTCCGCCGGCACACATCTCCAGCGTCAGGCCGGGGATCGCTTCTCGAATTTCGCCCTGGAGCTGGTACAGGCCGCGATAGTGCGCGATGAGCGGGTCTTGATCGGTCAGTTCCTCCGGCAGCCCTGCCGCCCATCCACCCTGGCGCAAGTCGGTGTTGAAATCCCACTTCATCCATTCTGCGTTGCCGGCACGCAGCACATCGAGAATGCGTTCGCGGATGAACGCGCGGGCTTCCGGCACGCCCAAATGCAGAATGGCGCGTTGTTGGCCGGGGGTTGGAATGCCGCCGATGGCATGCATCCATTCGGGGTGATGACGGCGCAGTGTGGCGCTTGGGCCAACCGCCTCCGGCTCGAACCAGATGCCAAAATCCAAGCCTCGCGCGCGACAATGCTCGCTCAGCTCGTGCAGGCCGTTGGGGAACCAGCGCCGGTTGACAATCCAATCGCCGGTGCGAGCCCACCAGCCTTCGTCAGCGCGGTCCTCTTCGGTAGTGTACCAGCCGGCGTCGAGAACAAACACCTCGCAGCCCAGGGCGGCTGCTGCATCGGCGGCCGCTTTCATCTGTTCGACCGGCACACGCTCGTTGTACACATACCACGTGTTGAACTGTACCGGCACAGGATGCTGTGTGTCGGGAGCAGGAAAGCGTCTCCGATAGTCATGTAAACAGTGCGTAGCAGTGTTCAAATCGCCTTGTACACACAAAGCAAACACTTCAGGCAGGATCAACGTTTCGCCGGGGCGTAGTCGATGGCGCAGCCCCCAGTCGTTCAGGCCGGCGCTCAGCGTCACACACCCATCTGCCAGTCTGCGCACCTGCATGCGCCAGTTGCCCGACCAAGCCAACTCGAACACATACGTGTAGTCGCCGGCGAGGAGCGCGATGTAAGGTGCATGTTCGAAGCCGGTCTTGCCGGCGCGGCTCTCTAAAACAATTGAGGTGTATGGCAAACTCAGGCGCTGCACTTGCGTCTCGGCACCCCACCGACCGCTCAGATGAACGATGTCACGCACGTGTGCCGGCATGCACAGACCCACGCTGACGGCGCAAGCAATGTCTAGGGGCTGATCGGTGCTCTCATTCATCAACTCTGAGCGCAGAATCAACAAGCCGCTGGGTTTGTCGTAGCAAAGGGATAGGGCCCACATCAACGGCGCTGCCACAGCACGAAGACGAAGGATGAGTGTAGCCGGCGATGCCTGAGACCAATCCACCAGTTGCCAGCGCATCGGCGTTCGCTGTGGGCCCAGTTCCACGTGCGCCATACCCTGTGTGGCCCAAATCGCATCGGGAAATGGCACAACGGTGGACGTTGAATCGACCCATCCAGCCGGCCCAAAATAATCCGCCCACAGCGCACCTTCGGCCAGGCGCAAGCGGAGCAATACATCCTTCCAGCTCAGATGCCACACTTGTCGATCCGCGTCATAGTGCACATGCATCATTACGGCCTCCGAACAAGATTATCAATCATCTATGAGTGCGACGGCGCGAAGTGGTCAAAATGCTACAATCGAATGCGCCGTCACTGTATCGGATGAGGTATGCATCGATGAGTTCCGAATCTGCTCACCCGTCGCCAAGCGCTCCCGTGTTTAGGTACAGCATTACTGGATGCGGAGGAATTATCGCTGCAACCCATATCAACGCCCTCAAACAGATTCCCACGGCCCGCATCGTCGGGATGTGCGACATCGATGTGACGAGCGGTAAGCCGCGCGCCGACGAGCTGGGCGCACCCTTTTTCACCGACTATCGCGAGATGCTGGCAAGTGTCAAGCCGGACATTTCGGTAATCTGTACGCCACACCCGCTGCATGCTCAGATGACGATAGATAGCTTCGAGGCCGGTGCGCACGTGGTGGTTGAAAAGCCAATGGCAATTGAAGCCGCCGAAGCCGATCGCATGATTGAGGCGGCTGAACGCACCGGCAAACTGTTGGCAGTGAACTTCCAACAACGCTTTAAGCCGTCGATTGAACGCGCCAAGCAACTGATCGATTCGGGGGCGATCGGGCCATTAGTGCGCGTATTGGTGGTTGAACCGTGGCTGCGCACCAAAGCATATTACAAGCTATCGCATTGGCGCGGGACCTGGAAGGGCGAGGGCGGGGCCGTGCTGCTCAACCAGTCGCCGCATACGCTTGATCTGCTGTGCTATTTGGCCGGCCTGCCCAAGAAAGTATGGGGTTGGATTCGCACGCTGTATCACGACATTGAATGTGAAGACACATTCCAGGCCATGCTTGAATACCCTAACGGCGCGCCGGGCTATATCACCGCCAGCACCGGCGAAGCCGGCGTTCAGCGCAGCATCCAGATCATCGGTCAGAACGGGGCACTGGAACTGGTGGGCGACACATTGACGACCTTGCGCTTCAGCCCCTCGCTCGCGGAGCACCTCGCAACCAGCTCGGAACCGTTTGGCCTGCCACAGATCACCACACAAATAGAAACCCTTCCCGGCGATGCCGGTGGGCATTATGCTGTGCATTGCGATATGCAAGCTGCCCTTCTCGAAGGGCGTCAACCACGCGCCAACGGCCCATCCGGCCGGATGTCATTGGAGCTGGCTAACGCGATCACGCTTTCGAGTTTCGAAGAGCGCGCGGTCAGCTTGCCGCTTGATCGGGAGACGTACCATCGTTTGCTCGACGACCTACAAGCCGGCCGGCGGGCGCTGAATAGGATGACAAGTTAACAGCACGAGCGCGTCAGAACAGGAGAGCAGAAGTGCGGTATGGCTGTTGTGTGTCTACGCGCGAGCAGATTGAGGTGATCGCACAAGCCGGCTTTGACTTCTGTGAGCTGCCGGCCAAGGCGGTGCAGCCGTTTGAAGAGGATGCAGCCGCGTTGCCGGCGCTGCGCTCCCTGGGCACGGCTCCCTTGCGCCCAGAAGCCTTCAACGTGCTGGTGCCACCGCAGTTGCCGCTGGTCGGCGCCAAGCGCGATGTGACGGCGCTGCGCACCTATCTCAGGCGCGCTTTTAGGCGCATGGTGCAACTGGGCGCATCGGTGGCTGTGTTTGGCAGCGGAGGTGCACGGCGACTCCCAGAAGACATGCCACGCCAAGCTGCGCTCGACCAGCTTGCTGAGTCAATCAGCGTGATAGCAGACGAGGCCGATCGAGTTGGTTTGCAGATCGCCTTGGAACCGCTCAACCGCAACGAGTGCAATGTGCTCAATACGCTATCGGAGGCCCAGGCATTCATCGATGTCTATGACTTGGCCGGAGCGCGATTGTTGGTCGATTTGTTTCATTTGCAAATGGAACAAGAGCCTCTGGCGCACGTGACGGTCGCCGCGCCGTTGCTGGCGCACGTGCATGTCGCCGGCGGCGGTCGGCGCGCGCCGCACATACCGGGATGTGATTACGCCGGTTTCATGGCCGCCCTGCACGAGGCCGGCTATGACGCGCGTATCTCGGCGGAGTGTGCTTGGGAAGACTTGTCCTTGCAGGCCGGGGATGCCGTTGCATTTATGAGGTCGTTCGACGTTCATTCGACAACTGATTCATTGCCGGTTGAGTGATGGAGTTGAGTGATGGATTGGTGCACTGTGGTGCGATTTAACCAAGAACGAAACGCTGAACCATCTCCTCTCACCTGCACATTCGGCGCTTAGCACTGAAAACCACGATGGCCCAGTTTATTCTCAGCGCGTTTGGCGATGAAATTGACAACGATCTCAGCAAGCAACTCGACGCGCTGGCCGAGCTTGACATCCACCACCTAGAACTGCGTGGCGTGTGGGGGGTGAATGTGCTTGACCTGGACGACACGCAAGTCAAACAGGTTAAACACATGCTCGATGCACGCGGTTTTAGGGTCTCGGCCATCGGCAGCCCAATCGGCAAATCATTCATTGACCAGCCGCGTGAATACGAGCTGCAACGGCTAGAACGAGCAATCCAACTGGCCCATGCGCTTGAGACGCCACGAGTGCGCGTGTTCTCGTTCTACAAGCCAGAAGGTGTCTCCTCATGGGCAGGCTATCGTCAGGAGATTCTAGATCGCATCGGTCAATGGACAGTGCGCGCCGAAAAGGCCGGCATTACCCTGCTGCACGAAAACGAGCGTGACATTTACGGCGATATTCCGGAGCGTTGTCTGGACATTCATCACGCTGTTACCTCGCCGGCCTTGCGGAATGTCTTTGACCCGGCCAACTACGTGCTATGCAGCGTCAAGCCGATGGCCGAGGCCTGGCCGCTGCTGGGCGAACTGACCCAACATGTGCATGTTAAGGACGCCACGTTCTCCGATCAGTCCGTTCGGCCGGCAGGTGAGGGCGACGGCGATGTGCCCAGCCTATTACAAGCGTTGGTCGATCAGAATTACCACGGTTTCCTGACGTTGGAGCCGCATCTGATCTTTGCGGGGCAGTACGGCGGAATCAGTGGTCCAGACGGCATGCACATGGCTGCCATGGCATTGCGTAAATTGATTGCCCAGTTGCCGAAACAGGCCGAAGTTAGGTAGGCCGGCAGGCAGTGTAAGCTGAACCATTCCGAAACCGAACATCCTACCGGCCGGCGTCTAAGCAAGCTTGGATTTTGGAATCAGCCGCTTTAAGCGCTTGCTCGAGGCTGGCGCCGGCAAAGGCAGCACGCAGGGCTTGCGAAAGCGCTTCTTGCGGCAAGCCGATATACAAGCTCCCGCAGGCAGGAGGATAGGTATGCGGGGGAATGGCGTACTGTGCGCCATCGATGAAGGCCCGTATGTTGCTAGGCGGCGGGGTTAGTTGGGATAGGCTGGCCTCACCGGCCAATGACTTCAGCACCGGCATACCCAGTCGCTGGGCTACAATCAAGCGTTGCGCCTCCGGGGTCACGAGATACTTGACAAATTGCCACGCCGCTTCAGGGTCGCGCGTATCTCTGCCGATGCCAAAGCCGTAGACCGCTGCACCGGTAAAACGGCCTAACGGATGAGATGGGATGATCTGCACATCCCATTCAAACCTGTCGCCGATGCGATCACGAAATGCTCTAATCCCAAGCGAGGCAAAGAACACCACCGCGCAGCGTTGTTGCACAAAACAGTCACCGCTCGGCGCATTGGGGGCGCGCGCTACTTTGTGGCGCGTCCATAGGTCGAGGTAGGCTTGTAAGCCGGCCAGCGACTCTGGCGTGCTGAGAGTAGATTTGCGACCATCGGCGCTGAGATAGTCGCCGCCGTAACCGCGCACAAACGGCGCCCAATAAGCCCACCAATCCGCGCCAGGCATGTCGGCGTTGAAGAAGCTGAGGCAATCTACGCCGGAATGAGCAGCCTGCACAACTTGACAAGCCTCGATCAAGTCGTTCCAGGTCCAGTTTGGCTGCGGCAAGGGGGCGCCGGCTGCCTCGAACAGGTCTTTGTTGTAAAACAGTTGCACCGTTTCGAAAGAAGCCGGGATCATGTAGAGACCGGGTTCATCGACTGCGCGCCCGTTGCCGATTGCTAAGACAGCGGGATCAATGTCTTCGAGATTGAACGAGGCATCGGCACGGGCCAACTCGCGCAGGTCGAGCAACGCGCCGCTTGCTGCCAACCCCTGCGTCAGATTGTCGATGGTCCAGATGATATCGGGCTGCCGGCCGGCGGCTGATAAAGAGGCCAACTCACGGGCCGGGTCATCCTGAATGTCAACCACCTGGATGGTGTAGTTGGGATAGCGCTCACGGAAAGCGCCGAGCAAAATATCCAACACTTGGCGCAAAGCCGGCGTGTTGAACATATAGACGGTCAGTTGGCGCGGCGGCGGAGAGGTTGGCGTCGGTTCTGGAGTCGCCCCCAGGCCGCAGCCAGTCAAGATAGCGGCCGCAACAAGCTGCACCAGAAGGAAGGACAGCAGGAAATTGCGGCGACCGGTCATGGCAATCCCTTCCATGAGTGACCGAACCTGGCGATCATCTTGGTGACCAGGCGCAGGTTTAACGTTTAGACATGCTCAATGGCTCTCAACAACCCGCACCCGATTTTCCAGTGCGCCGATCTTTTCGATTTCCACCACAACCACGTCGCCATCCTTCAGCCACAGCTTTGGTTCGCGGCTCATGCCGACGCCGAACGGCGTGCCGGTGCTGATCAGATCGCCCGGCTGCAAGGTCATGAAGCGGCTGAGGTGAGCAATGAGCACAGCGCAACTGAAGATCATCTCTTTGGTGTTGGAGTGTTGCACGACTTGGCCGTTCAGCACACAGCGGATGCTCAACGTCTGGGGATCGGGGATATCGTCGGCAGTCACCAGCGCCGGCCCGATCGGACAAAAGCCATCCAGTGTTTTGCCCAACGTCCATTGTTTGCCGCCGTCGGTCAGTTGCACATCGCGCGCGCTGATATCGTTCACGCACGTATAGCCGCCGACGTACTGTAACGCTTCCGCCTCGCTGACGCGATAACACGGTTTGCCGATGACGACGCCCAACTCGGCTTCGTAGTCCACTTCGCGCGTGGTGTCGGCGTACCACGTGATGGTGTCGCCGGGATCGGCAAGCGCGTTGGCAAACTTGGCAAAGATCACCGGGCGCGTCGGTACGGCTGCGCCTGTCTCACGGCAATGGTCCATATAGTTCAAGCCGATGCAAATCAAGCTGCGGGGGACGAGCGGCGCGCGCAAGCGCAAATCGCTCAACGCAAACCGCGCAGTCTGTGGATCGCCCAGCAGCTCCATCGCGCGGCGCTGCGCCGCAGGGTCGGTCATGATGCGCAGCACATCGCCGGCAGCGCTCACATCCACCACTCGGTCGCCGTCCACCACAGCGCCGGCGCGCACTGCGCCGTTCTGCTCATAGGTTACCAGTTTCATGCAGGTCTCCTCAGTGGAGGTAATCCTCTACAATTCGATGTGTGCATTGTAGCTGCGAACACGTTTTGTCGATCACCTATCCGATCATCAACGGAGAGACACCCGTACTAAGCGGAATGTGAGGAACGCAGTCATGATCATCCCACCGGATTACGAAGAGCGTGTGTATGCCGGCGTGCTCGGCAAGATCATCGGCGTCTATCTGGGCCGGCCTTTTGAGGGCTGGAGCTATCAGCGCATCCTGCACGAACTGGGCGAGGTAACCTACTACGTGAACGAGCGCCTGCCAGGTCGTCCGCCGCTCATCGTCACCGACGACGACATCAGCGGCACGTTCACTTTCGTGCGTGCGCTGGCCGACTATGCCGATGTGTTGCGCGGCAACTTGCGCGAGATCACGCCAGCTCAGATCGGCCAAACCTGGCTCAACTATCTCCTCGAGCGCCGGACGATTTTGTGGTGGGGCGGGATGGGCAATTCGACCGAGCACACAGCGTATATGCGGCTCAAGCAAGGCATCCCGGCGCCGCGCAGCGGCTCGATTGAGCTGAACGGCAAGGTGGTGGCCGAACAGATCGGCGCGCAAATCTTCATCGATGGCTGGGCGATGGTTGCGCCCGGCGACCCCGGCCTGGCGGTCGATTTGGCGCGCAAAGCAGCCAGCGTCAGCCACGACGGCGAGGCCGTATACGGAGCGCAGGTTTTGGCCGCGATGGAGTCGCTGGCATTTGTCGAACAGGACATGGACACGCTATTCGACGCCGGCATGTCCTTCATTCCCCGTGATTCGATCATCTATCGGTTGCTCGCCGATGTGCGCGAGTGGCGGCGCAAAGACAATGACTGGCGCGCGACCCGTCAGCGGCTCGAAGCGCACTACGGATACGACAAATACGGCGGAAATTGCCACATTGTGCCCAACCATGGTGTGATTGCGTTGGCGCTGGCTTACGCGCCGGACGACTTTCAACGCGCTTTGATGATCGCCAGCACCTGCGGCTGGGACACCGACTGCAACGCGGGAAATGTAGGCTGCTTGATGGGCATCAAACTCGGTTTGGCCGGCATCGACAACAGCCCGGTTGATTGGCGCGGGCCGCTGGCCGACCGCCTCTTCTTGCCCAGCGCCGACGGCGGGCGCGCGATTACCGACGCGGCGCAAGAAGCGCTGCGCTTGTGCCGGCTGGGCAGACTGATGGCCGGTCAATCCGAAACGGCGCTCTCTCGCCCACCGCGTTTCAATTTTGAGCTGCCCGGCTCGTTGCACGGTTTTCGAGTTGAGGGCGGAAACGCCACCTTGGAGAATGTTTCTCGCCCCAGCGCCACAGGCCAGCGCAGTCTGGCGGTGCACGTCCGGCGCACAGACGAAACCTCACAGGCTGCCGATGAAGCAGGCATACGCATCAGCACAGCCACCTTTCTGCCTGCGGATACCCTCAACATGGGCGGTTATGGGTTGATTGCCTGTCCCACACTCTATCCCGGCCAAACCGTGCGCGCGTGTGTGTCTGCCGACGCGCCGGCGACGGTACACCTGTTTGTGCGCGCCTACGGCGCAGACGACACCCTGATGACGATCTCCAGCCAGCCGGTGGATTTGCGCGCCGGCGAATCGACCTCTCTGGATTGGCAGGTGCAAGGTGTGCCGATCGGTTCTCCAATCGCCGAAGTGGGGTTACACATTCTGGCTGCACAAGGGGGAACGGTTTACCTAGACAACTTGACCTGGACAGGCGCGCCGGATGTGGTGTTGGGCCGGCCAGCCCACACCGGCACGCTGTGGCAGCGCGCCTGGATTCAAGCGTGCAACGACGCCACACTCGGCTGGGACAGCGCTTTTCGCGTGTGCCAAGATGCCGGCGCCGGCCTAGGGCTACTGATCCAGGGTGAACGGGAATGGAGCGCCTACAGCGTGCGCGCCCGCATCAGGCCGCATTTGGCACGCTCGGCTGGCATCGCTGCGTGTGTGCAAGGACTTCAGCGCTACTATGCGCTGCTCTTGTGCGACGATCAAAAACTCCGCCTACTCAAGCGCCTGGACGGCGAGCACGTGCTCGGCGAGATTCCGTTTGTGTGGCACCTAGACGAAGAATATGAATTGACCTTGACCACGCAGGACAATCGGCTGATCGGCGCGGTGAACGGACAAGCACTCATCGATGTGCGTGATACGACTCGTCCGCTGATGGGCGGCGCCGTAGCGTTGGCGATCGAAAGCGGTCGGCTGGACTGCGACGAGGTGGCCGTGTCGCCAGCGCACGCTTGAACAGGGGGCTGAAAGGCATCTGTATCCTTTCGCCTTTAGACGGATGACAATACACTGACGGCTCAGTAAGCTTATGGTCATGCGGCTGTCGCCGCTGTGACCGGGAGGGCTTGCAACTAGAGCCAGTGTTTCCAATCTTGCTATGAACACGACCGTGATTTCAGTGAGCCATTTGGCCAAATCGTTCGGCGCTGCCAAAGCGGTACAAGATGTCAGCTTCGATGTGCACGCCGGTGAAATCTTTGGGCTGCTCGGCCCAAACGGTGCCGGCAAGACCACCACCATCCGCATCATTCTGGACATTTTCCGGCCGGATCAGGGAACGGTCAGCGTGCTCGGCGGGCCGATGAGCGAAGACAAAAAAGCGCGCATCGGCTATTTGCCCGAGGAGCGCGGCCTATACAAAGACTTGACGGTCGAGCGCTGCGTTACTTACCTGGCCGAACTGAAAGGCGTCCCTCACGACCACATCAAAACGCGGGCGGCCCAGTTTTTTGAGCGGTTCGACCTGGCCGACCACCGACGCAAGAAAATCAATGATCTGAGCAAAGGCATGCAACAAAAGGTGCAGATCATCGCTACGCTGCTCCACCGGCCGGAACTGCTCATCATCGATGAACCGTTCAGCGGGCTGGACCCGGTCAACACACGCCTGGTGCAAGATATGCTGCTCGAGCAGCGCGCGCAAGGCGCAACGATCGTCATGTCCACCCACCAGATGCACCAGGTGGAAGAGATGTGCGACCGCTTGGTGTTGATCGACCACGGCAGGACAGTGCTCTACGGCACGGTGGATGAGATTCGTCGTCAATACGCCGACCGCGCCGTGCGGGTGACGACCAAAAGCCCCCTGCCGGTCATAGCCGGCGTGGTTGAAACGTCTCGGCGAGGCAATGAGCATACGTTAGCGCTGCCGCATGGGATGGAGCCGCAAGAGGTGTTGCAGCAGTTGATCGCAGCCGGCGTGCTCATCGAGCAATTTGAACTGGCGCTGCCAACGATGGACGACATTTTTGTTAAGGTAGTGGCCGGCGAGGCGCGTCAGGCGCCAAACGCGATACGATAGGCGCACTACTCTCAGCGTGTCCTGTTTGACCGTTTCGATTGGATGGTCGAGCGAGCATGAAGATTTTCTTGATCGCCCTGCACGAGTATCAACGTCAAGTCGTGCGAAAAGCCTTCATCGGCGTGTTGCTGATGCCCCTCTTCATTGTCGGCATCGCGGTAGTGGTGGG
>JANWVJ010000179.1 GCA_025056895.1 Thermoflexales bacterium | reverse complement strand
GCAATAGGCAAGGCTCTATCGCGTCTGGTCCGCCTCGAGCATGTGCGCGCAGTGGCACCTTCTATTTTCATGTGGTTGATCGCCATCGCCCTTCTCACCACTCAGCAAGACCTGGGCGCGGCAGCATTGCTGCTCATTACATTTGTGTCAATGCTGTATTTGGCATCCGGACGGCCGGCATTGCCGCTGCTCGGTCTGGCCGGGCTGCTGATCGGCGGAACAGCCAGCTACATGATGTCGGCGCGCGTCGCGCAACGCATCGATATCTGGCTTAACCCATGGCTCGATCCACAAAATCGTTCTTTTCAGATTGTGCAGTCGTTGATCGCCGTTGCAAGTGGGTCTGTATTTGGAGCCGGCATCGGCAGCGGGCAGCCCGGTTATGTGCCGGCGGTGCACACCGATTTCCCTTTCGCGGCAATCGGAGAAGAGATGGGTTTAGCCGGCATGATCGGATTGATCGCCGCGTTCGGTGTGCTGGTGCTACGCGGGTGGCGCATCGCCCGACGTGCCAAAACCAGCTATGGGATGTTGCTGGCCGGCGGTTTATCTGCCTCATTCACAGCACAAGTGTGTGTGATTATCGGAGGCAACCTGGGCCTATTGCCCCTGACCGGCGTTACCCTACCGTTTATCAGTTACGGCGGCAGTTCGCTCCTGGTGAGTTTTATTTCGGTGGGCTTGTTGCTGCGGCTGTCGGCAGACGGCGAGATGAGCACAAAAGGGGAGGATCGCCTACGTCCGCGTGCGCCAGAAGCATTTTTGCCTTCGCCAGCGCAGCACGCAGCAAGCCGGCGCGCGATGCGACTCAGCGCCGCCCTGTTCGCAGTCATCAGCCTAGCAGCCGGCTACTGGGCCGTCTTGCGTTCGGCAGAGCTCGTTGCGCGCAGTGACAATCCTCGCCTGATCGATGCCGAGCGGGCCATTCGACGCGGGCCGATTCTGGCACATGACGGAACGACCCTGGCTTACTCGGTGCCAGCGCAGCAAGGCGACCAACTCACCCATTTGACGCCGTACACGCGGCGCTATCCACATCCTGAAGTTGGGCCGGTCGTCGGGTATTCCAGTTGGCGACACGGCGCCGGCGGACTCGAAAGACATGCCGACGCCATTCTGCGCGGGAGTTTATCCTCCCTCGAACGACTGTTGCATCGACCGCAATTCGGAGCAGCGTTTACCACGACGCTCGACTTGGCTTTACAGAGCCAACTGCATCGCGCATTGACAGGATACGTCGGCGGCGCAATCGTCTTGGAGGCCCGCACGGGCGAAGTCCTAGCGCTGAGCAGCGCACCGTCATTTGATCCGAATCGGTTGGACGAAGAGTGGGACGCTTTACGGGCCGACGCACGCGCGCCGTTGCTGAATCGCGTCACGCAGGCTCTGTATCAGCCTGGCCGGCTGTTGCAGTGGCTGTATGAAGCTGAATCAGGCAGACCACGCGGCCAAGCATGGGACGCCAGCGATCGATTCAGATTAGGCCAGCCTGTGCCGTTCGAGCTGGAAAATGCTTATACGCCTTACCCCTCTACGGTCACCTATAGCGAAACCATCGGCCAAGGCCAATTGCGGATCACCCCCTTGCGTGTGGCCGTGGCCGTCGCCGAATTGCTTGCCGGCAGGCTCGTCACGCCGACCTTAAGCAAAAGGATATCTGAATCCAGTGCGGTCAATCTGCCGGCAGCCGGAGCAAAAATCGATTTACGGCAACCACTGGTTTTCTTCGCACAAAATGGGCCTCGCCAATTCGTAGGCTGGTTGATCATGGCAATAGATGGGCGCGTGGTCGTGATCGGCTTAGAGCAAAGCGACACAAGCGCCACACGCTTGCGCGCGATTGCTGCCCAAATGCGCGCAGCGCTTGAGTAAAATCGCGCCATGCAATTGCCAGAACACTATCCACACCGTTTTACAGGTCAAGTGGCTGTCATCACCGGCGGGGCGCAAGGACTGGGAGAGGGATTTGCCCGCCGCTTTGCCCAGGAAGGCGCTTGTGTGGTGATCATCGATTTGCAGTGCGATAAGTGCGAGCAAGTGGCCGCGCGCCTGCATGATGAGTTTTGTGTGCAAACACTGGCTATCGACGCGAGCGTATCGGATCGCGACGCGATCAAAGCAGCAGTGGGACACATCCTGGATGAATTTGGCCGGATCGATATTTGGGTGAACAACGCCGGCGTGTATCGCGGCACTGCCATCGAAAACTTGACGATGGAGGAGTGGGCTTTCATGTTGGATGTCAATTACACTGGCGTGTTCGTATGCACACAAGCAATTGCGCCGGTCATGAAGCGCCAGCGCAAGGGGCGCATTATCAACATGAGCAGCATTGCCGGGCGCACCGGCTTTAAAAACAGCGTGGCGTATTGCAGCACCAAGGCAGCCGTGATCGGCTTAACTCGCGCCAGCGCCATGGACTTAGCAGCTTATAACGTCACCGTGAACGCCGTGTGCCCCGGCACCATTCTGACCGACATGGTGCTGCAAGTCGATCACGATATCTGCGCGAACGAAGGTTGGCCGCCCGGCACACACTTAAAAAACAAGGCTGAGTCGATCCCGATGAAACGCTTGGGAACAATTGAAGAGGTGGCCGGCGTCGTAGCCTTTCTCGCCTCCGATGACGCCGCCTTCGTTACCGGCCAAGCGATCGAGGTGGACGGCGGAGAGTTGCTCGTTTAACACGAGCAAAAAAATGCCATTCAAGAAGACCGGAGAAGACCATGATCTACACCGGCTACGCAGATTTCTGGTTTCGAGATATGCCGCTGCCCGAGCGCGTAGCGCACTTTGCGGCGCTGGGCATCTACGCCATCGATGTATGGATGTGGCGAAGCAAAGGGACACAAATGGACGAGTTGGCCGACGCCTGCCGACAGGCCGGCTGCGTAATCAATTCCACATTCGATGAACAGGCCGGCTCGCTAACCGATGCGGGCGATCATGCCTATTGCCTGGATGCGTGGGCCGAGTCACTGGCACGGGCACACCGCTGGGGCGTGAAGCATTTGTTCATGTTCAGCGAGCAGATCGACGCAGACAGTTGGACGCGCCGGCCAACGCGCGACTACACGCCAGAGCAGAAATACGCCAACCTACTGGACGGAGTTGCCAAAGTGATGGCGCTGGTCGAAAAGACGCCCATCGTCGTGTGGTTCGAGGCGCTCAACACGTATCACTTGCACGGTTCGATCACCGTGCACACGCATGAGCTGGCAGCCGACATCGTGCGGCGCGTGAACCACCCGCAGTTGCGCATGACGTTCGACTGCTTTCATCAACAGCTCACAGCCGGCAACCTGATCCAGGGCCTGCGCGAGTATGCGGGCCTGTACGACAGCGTACACATCGGCGACGTGCCCACCCGCCAAGAGCCGGGCACGGGTGAGATCAACTTTGCCAACATCGCCCGCACCCTGCGTGAATTGAACTACGATGCCGACGGCAACGGGTTGATCGGCCTGGAGTTTTACCCTTCCACCACAGAAGAGGCAGCCTTCGAGAGCGTAAAGCGCATCTTTGAAGGGTAAGTCAATCAACCCTCCACGACTTTGAAAGCTGCTTGCACAGCCGGCTGTTGGCTACCGCCGACGCCCACACGAAACTCGCCGGGTTCGATTACCCACTCGCTTTGTGCGTTGACCATATACAACTGCTCAGGTTGCACGACAAATACCACGGTGCGGGTTTCGCCGGGCTGTAGATGAACGCGCTGAAAGCCGGCCAAAAAACGGATCGGGCGCGGGGTTGAGCCTTCCACGTCTGTTAAGTACAGTTGCACGACTTCGTCGCCGGCACGTGAACCGGTGTTGGTCACATCGACCGAGACTGTCACCGGTTCACCGAGGCGAACGATCTCTGCGCCAAGGCGCAGATTGGCGTAGCCAAATGTGGTGTAGCTCAAGCCATACCCGAATGAATAGAGCGGCTGACCGGTGAAATAGCGGTAGGTGCGGCCATCCATGCAATAGTCCTCAAAGGGCGGCAGGTCATCGGCGGATCTATAAACCGTGACGGGCAAGCGGCCGGCAGGGTTGTAGTCACCGAACAATACATCAGCAATGGCCGTGCCGCCGGCTTGGCCGGGATACCACGCCTCAAGAATGGCCGGCACATGTCGATCAGCCCAGTTCACAGCGACCGGACCGCCATTAATCAGCACCAGCACAACCGGCGTGCCGGTGGCGTGTATTGCCTTCAGCAGCGCTTCCTGCACACCGGGTAAATCCAACGACACACGATCGCCCAAGCTGCGCTCGCCTGATTCAACGGCCTCTTCTTGGTTTTCTTCTCCTTCTGCCGCTTGAGACAACCCCAGACACAAGACGGCCACATCGGCTCGGCGTGCCAGTTCTATCGCCTCAGCAAATCCAAACGTTGAGTTGTTGAGAATATCGCAGCCCTTCGCGTAATCCACTTGAGCGTGGGGCAACGCTTCTCGAATACCTTCATACGGGGTGACGATGTGAGAGGGAGTCCCGATGTAGTTGCCCAACAGTACCAACGGGTTGTGAGCGTTGGGGCCGATCACGGCCACGCGCTTTAACGTGGATTTATCCAGCGGCAACAACCCATCGGCATTCTTTAACAATACAATCGATTGACGGGCTGCTTCCAGCGCCAGGCGTTTGTGATCCACACAATCTACAACGTCCATCGAAATCTGGGCATAGGGCACACGCTCCGGCGGATCAAACATGCCCAAACGGATGCGAGCAGCAAACAGGCGACGCACAGCGCGATCGAGGTCTTCTTCGGTCAACAATCCTTGCTTGATGGCGTTGGGCAACGAGCGATAGGTACCGCCACAATCGAGATCGCAGCCGGCGCGCACGGCGATGGCCGAAGCTTCTTCGGCGTTGCGTGCAACCTTGTGGTGATAGTACAGATCACTAATCGCCCCACAATCACATACCACATACCCCTCAAAGCCCCACTCATTGCGCAAAATCTTTTGCAGCAAAGTAGGGCTGGCGCTGCACGCCTCGCCGTTGACGCGACTGTAAGCCGTCATCACCGACATGGCCTTGCCCTCCACCACGGCAGCCTTGAAGTGCGGTAAGTAGGTTTCCCGCAGCTCACGTTCGCTCACGCGGGCATCAAACTTGTGGCGCTGCGCCTCGGGGCCGCTGTGTACGGCGTAGTGCTTGGGTGTGGCTACCGTTTTTAGGTAGCGCGGATCGTCGCCTTGCAACCCCTTGACAAACATCACCGCCATACGACCGGTGAGATAGGGGTCTTCGCCATAAGTCTCCTGAGCGCGGCCCCAGCGCGGGTCGCGGCACAGGTTGATGTTCGGCGACCAGAACGTGAGACCATAGTACATGTCACGGTTACCCTGTCGCAGCGCATCATGATGCTTGGCGCGGGCTTCGTCGGAGATAGCCGTGGCAATCCGCAACATCAGTTGGGTGTTCCACGTAGCGGCGAGGCCAATCGACTGAGGGAACATGGTCGCCAGCCCGGCGCGACATACGCCGTGCAAGCATTCATTCCACCAGTTGTAGTCTGGGATGCCCAGGCGCGGAATGGCCGGCGCAGCGTTCATCATCTGCCCGACTTTCTCCTCTAGCGTCAGCCGCGCAACCAGGTCCTCAACACGCGCCTCTACAGGCAAATCGGGGTTTCGAAAAGCAGCGTCAGGATTCTCAGAAGATCGCATCTGCTTCGCCTCTTGAGTCTTGA
>JANWVJ010000178.1 GCA_025056895.1 Thermoflexales bacterium | reverse complement strand
CGCCGCGTCACGATTGGACCGTCCGCGCCAGTGCTTCAGTGAAATGTGGCCCCCTCGGTAGCGTTCTACAACCTCGACGGCCTCGGCCGGCGTCACCCGACCATATGTCAGGCCGTGCGGCAAACAGATCACATTTGGCGCAAAGCGGTGCCCGCCGACGTGTGAATCCAGCCATACGTCCCATCCCGATTGCGCTGCCAGCGCGTTGTACACCGGCACACCCAAGCGGGCGCAGCACGCGTCGCGTGTGCCGTGCGCGCACACCAAGATCAGCGGCTCGTCGGTCTTATAGTCATCATAACGCGCATCGCCTGCGGCCGCCGCCGGCAGATCAAGCCGCATCAAGTCAGCGTAAGCGTTCAAAGTGAAACGATACAGTCTCACGTTCGGCTCACGCGACACGGCCAGATAGAACGCCAACCCAACCTGTTCGCGGCGCGGTTGACGAATGAATTGCAGTCGCGCGCGCGGGATAGTCTGTAATGCGGCCGTCAGGCGGTTTTTCACCGGCTGCGGCAGCCGGCTGCCCTCAAAGGCGTCTGCGGCCCACGGCTCGCCGTACTCCAGCACAAGCCAGACATCGGCGCGGGTTGCGGTTGCGAAGAGTTGCTCGCCGGCCTCAGCAGCAAAGTCGGCGCAGTGAATGCCAGATGTGGACATTGAGCCTCCGTCAACTTTTGACGTCTGTGCATAGTGTTGAATCGCTTGTGAACTTGATTTGACCGACGAGATCAACAACAAGGTCACTGTACCACACGGGTGCGAAGAGACAAAGCCCCGCCGGCGTACGACATGCCGGCGGGGCTTTGTGTGTGCCGTCGCGAACCGCTAGACTTTGGCCAGTTTGGTGATGCGCCCGCTGGTGATCCATTCGACCACGTATAGGTTGCCGTCCCGGTCGGCAGCCATGCCGTGTGGGCTGTTGAACTTGCCGGCCTGAAGGTGATCATGGATGTTCGGCCACCCTTTCACCTTCAGCGCGTCTTCGTTGCTGCCCAAATGCGTCACCAGCTTGTCGTTGCCATCCAGGATGGTCAGCCGGGCATACAGCTCCGGTATCATCAGAAATTCGCCGTGTGTAATGAAGCCGTCCGGGCTGGTGAGGTAGTCTGCGCCAAAGGCACGCTTGTAGGTGCCCTCGACATCATAGACCTGGATGCGCTTGTTGCTACGGTCGGCCACATATAGCTCCGGCTCGGATTTGCGCGTGTCCACCCAAATGCCGTGCGGGCAACTGAATGCACCGGCCTTGCCTTCCTCGCCGTTGATGCTGTTCAAATACCTGCCCGTCTTGTCGTAGCGGTGAATGTAGTTCGAGCCGTAGCCGTCCGTGACCCAGATGTCGCCGTTGCCGCCGAAGCGTTCCTCGTTTACCGCTACCCATGTCGGCGAATAGCCGGCCTTCTGATACACCGGATGATCTGGTCTGTCGATGTTCAGAACGGTCTTGCCGTCTAGAGTGGTTTTGACCACTTCGCCGGTGCTCTGATCGGTGAGCCAGAGGTATTCTGTATCGCCTTCTTTGACCAGCGTCATGCCGTGTGCGCCGAGGAAGCGATCGCCCCACCAATCCATCAGTTTGCCGGCTGGGTCGAACACCAGAACGGCCGGGTTGGCCTGATTGAACACCAGCACATGGCCTGTTTCGCTCACCACTACGCCGTGCGTGCGCCCGTTCTCGCGGCCGCTGGGCGTGTCGGGGATGCGCGCCCAGTTGTCGATCCATTCATACGTGTGCGGTCCGGTTCCAATGTGCATCGTCAACCTTCTTGTCTGTGCGTCTGATGAGGAAGAAAAATAAAACGCTGGGCGCACCGGCAGATGACCCCATCTCAGTTTCGATCTGCGATCTTTGCACCGTGGCCGGCGTGTTGTTGAGCTGCCACGGCGCAAAGACCACGTACTAGTTGCCCGCCGGCCCTGCGTGTTGTGCTTGTGTGTGGCGAATCGATTATTGTGGCCAGACGCGCGGGAATGCATCCCCTTGCAGCATCTCGCCGTCCTCTACGGTCACGTAGGGCTTCATGATGTGGTTGCCGCTTTCGACGTAAATCGTGTCTTGTGTCATGAAGTGGAAGGCAATTGCGCGTCGCGGCCGGCCGCTGCGGTTGGCGTGTGAGCCGTGCCAGGTCAATGGGTGGTGATAATGCACGTATCCTTTGGGCACCGGACACAAGCGCACTTCGATCTGGTGGCCTTTGTATTCAGAGGGCATGTCGTTGAAGTCTTTCAGCGTGTGTAGAAAGTCGATCTCTTTGCCCCACAAGTGCGAGCCGGGCACCATGCTCATACAGCCGTTGGATTCGTCAACGTCGTCCAGCGCAACCCATGCTGTGATTTGCGCATCAAGCGGGGCAATGTTGGGCCAATAGGGCGAATCCTGGTGCCACATGTTTACGCCGCCGGTTTGCTGTGGTTTGTATTGAATCTGATCGTGCCAAATGCGCAGCTCGCGCGCGCCAGACAACTGCGCCGCAGCTTCCACCATTTGGCAGTTGAACATGAGCGCCTTGAATGCGTCGCTGGCCTGCCACATGTTGACGATCTGCCATACCGGCGCGTCTGGTTTGCCGCTGAGGTTGACAATCCGCACCGGCCTGCGTTCCAGCCGGTCGTGGTGATCGATGACCCGCTGTAACTCCGAGCGCAACTCCTCTACCTGTTCATCGCTCAGAACGCGACCGCCCAGCACAAACCCATTCGTCTTGTAAGCCTGAACTTGTTCGGCCGTCAACATTGAACCTACCTCCTCGAAACGACCCGAAATATCGATGGGCATTCTACCTTGACTGATGAGCTGGCAGTGAAAGAAGAAGAGGCGATGAAGAGCGGCGCTGTACTCGCAGCACAACGATCTTGGTCGGATGATTAAATGGCGCGGGATCAACCGGCGGTGCACCGACAGTGGTGTGCGGGTAGCCGGTCACATCAGATGGGACGGAGATGAGTTCTTCAATGGTCATGTAGCCATCGGCGCACAGTTCATTTAACGTGCCTAAGTAGTCGCGCCCTGATAGAAATAGCGCATTGTTGATCACCACTAGCCGGCCTCCATCGGTGACCAGAGGACGCACTTTGTTGATCAGCCGCTCTGAGTGGTTCAATAGGTCAACTGTGCCGGTTGAAGCGGCAGCGAAGAAGGGCGGGTCGAGGAACACGCAGTCAAATGTTTGGCCGGCGCGTCGCAACCGGCTGGTGAAAGCCCAAAAGTCGTCGGCGATGAAGTCTGCTTTGTGGATCGGAAAGCCGTTCAGTGTGTATGTCTCTTTTGCTAAATTGAGGAACGTGCGATTAGCATCGAGGTGAATCACGCGCGCTGCACCGCCGGCCATTGCGGCGGCGCCCAGGCTGCCGGTGTAGGCGAACGCATTTAGCACGGTTTTGCCCCGCAGATATTGGCGCGCCCATGTGCGCACGGTGCGCGTATCCAGGTAGAAGCTTGCGTCGCGATTGAGCAGCAAGTTGATTGCATACCGCACCCCTCCTTCGCGGATGCGCGTGTCGGCCTTTGTGCCGTGAATGAGGCGCCCTCTCCGTTGCGCCGGGTCTGAGGCATGGCGCGTCTTCAGCACAACGGCCCGAACCCAACCTAAGCGCTGCAAGAGGAAATCTTGGGCCTGTTCCACGTCTGTCTGGCCAGCTTCAGGTGGATCGGCGTAGTTGTGGATGACCAGGGTGCGCGCGTACAAGTCGATCACGAGTTGAGGATTGCCCTCGTAAAAGCCGGCGAACAAACGCACGGCTGTTTCGTGTTGTGGGTCGAACCATTCTGCGCGCGCCTCGATTGCCCGCGCCAGCGTTTCCTCATTCATCGACCCTGGGCGCTGCACATGCTGTATGTTCGTACTCGTCACTCATCCCTCACCCAAACACCACCGTGCGATTGCCGTACACCAGCACCTTGCGCTTCAGGTGATACCAGATGGCGCGTGACAACACCAGCTTCTCCAGGTCTTGCCCTTTGCGCACCATATCGGCTACGCTATCTTTGTGGCTGACCCGTGTGACATCTTGTTCGATGATCGGGCCGGCGTCTAGCTCCGGCGTGACGTAGTGGGCCGTGGCGCCGATGATCTTCACCCCACGTTCATGAGCGGCGCGATAGGGATTAGCGCCTGCGAAGGCCGGCAAAAATGAATGATGAATGTTAATGATGCGGTTGGGGTAGCGCGCGATGAACTGGGCGCTCAGGATTTGCATGTAACGCGCCAGCACCACCAGATCGATCTGGTACTGTTCCAGCAAGTCGAGCTGTCTGCGCTCGGCTTCGGATTTGGTCTCCGGCGTGACCGGTAGCAGGTGATAGTCGATGCCGGCCCGCCGTGCTACCGGCTCCAGGTGGGGGTGATTGCTGATGATGAGCGGAACCTGCACCGGCCATTCGCCCGATTCCGTGTGCGACAGGATGTCGTACAGACAATGTCCTAGCTTCGACACGAAGATCGCCATACGTGGCTTCTCGTCTGAGAAGTGCAGCCCCCATCGCATCGCGTATCGGTCAGCAATCGAGATTTGGAAGAATTCACCGATCTTCTCGCGCGGAATGTTGAAACGCGCCAAGTCCCACTCCACGCGCATGAAGAAAATGCCTTCTTGCTGGTCGACGTGCTGGTCGAGGTACAGGATGTTGCCGTCGTGCTTAAACAGCCAGTCTGTCACGGCGGCCACCAAGCCGGTGCGGTCTGGGCAGTGAATGAGCAGAATCGCGGACTCTGTTTGTGTGGTTGTCGGCATCGGGTGGTACTGTAACAAACGGTGACGCGTTGCGCCGTGATGTGTGATGTGGCCGTACCATGTGACGGATCGGCATCGCAGGATGAGGGCTGGGTTTATCTGTCTACGCTGGCCGGCCGGCCCCAGCCACTTTGTGGTGCGCACACGTTTACTGTCACATCGTCCACAAACCAACTGGTTATCTTCGAATAGTCGTTCGAGCTGGTTAGCGTCAGGCTAACCGCCTGCCCGGCCTGCGTTGACACATTGACCTGCAACGTAGTAGAGACCCATGTGTTGCGTGTGGCCAGGTTGGTCACGCTGATCGGTGTGCCGACCCAGCCGCCGGCAGCATTTTGCAGCCCGAAGCGTGCCACGTCGTACACGGTGGTCGCGCTGGTCTCGTTGGTGCTCATGCGCCACCACAGGGTCAACGTAGCCGTGAGCGCCTGTCGAGGTAGCTCAATCCGCTGCCAGGCGGTGTCGGTGTAGGTGGTGCGCGCGCCTAGCCATAAGCCCCATGCGCCGGATCGCCGCGCAGATTGATAGATGAGCGGGTCGTTGGACGCTGCACGCATCTGCCACGGCACGCCCGGCGGCCCGCTCTCGAAGCCGCCGTTGGCAGCTAGATTGTGGCACGTGATCGGCCGGTCAATCTGCTGTTCCTCCCGCAGCGCCATCGGTAGGTAGGCGCGCCACGGCGTACCCAGCAGCGCGAATGCGCCCAGACGATCGATCTGTGCGACGATTTGATTTGCTTCTGCGTCAAAGTGTGTGTTCGGTTGCGCTTCCCAGACCTGCTCGACTTCGTTCCAGCGATATAGGCCAAGGGTTGCTTCTGGCGCCGGCCCCAGTTCGTCTTCTTCGTAAATCAGCGTCAGGGTGAGCGCCCGCTGCGGCGGTGCATCGGCGCTGAGCGTAAACACGCGCCCCACGTGCGCTAACCCCGGCTGATCACCCTTGCCGCTTCCGAAGGGCAAGCCCGGCGTGTAGGT
>JANWVJ010000177.1 GCA_025056895.1 Thermoflexales bacterium | reverse complement strand
GATCGGCTTCTTGGTCGTCATGCTTACAGTTGGCTTTGCCCTGACTACTATCTTTCAACTGGCGCATGTCATGGACGAAGCGGCATTCCCCGAGCCGAACGGCGATCCATTGCACGTCGAGAACGAGTGGGCTATCCATCAGGTGCAAACAACGGTCAACTTTGCGCCGGGCAATAAGTTTCTCAACTGGTATGCCGGCGGGCTGAACTTCCAAATCGAGCACCATTTGATGCCGCACATTTGTCACGTTCACTATCCGCGTCTGGCAAAGATCGTGCAAGAAACGTGCCGCGAATTCGGTGTCAAGTATTTCACATATCCCACTTGGCGCGCAGCGATTGCCGGCCACTGGCGTATGCTCAAGCAACTGGGGCAGCCTCCGCAGCCCGCCGCGGCTCAAGGATAGACAGCCGGACAGCGAAAGCGTAAGAAGAGGAAAACAAAACAGGGGCAAGGTCTGGCCTTGCCCCTGTCTATAGGCATAGACTCGATCAGCCGCCTAGATTAATGCTGAGGCCCTGTTTGCTGCCCTCAGCCTGCGGCAGATATTGCGCAATCGCACCGGCCAGTTTAGACATCGGCATGGTTTGCAACCACACCCGCCCCGGCCCGGTTAATGTGGCAAACAACAACCCTTCACCGCCGAACAAGATGTTCTTGAAGCCTTTGACCATCTCCACGTTGAAGCTGACGGTCGGCTCGAACATCGCCACATGGCCGGTGTCCACCTTCAGCCGCTCGCCCGGCCCCAACGTGTATTCGACGATTTCACCGTCCAGGGCGACGAACACTGTGCCCGGTCCGTCGAAGCGCTGCATCAGAATCCCTTCTCCGCCGAAGAAGGCGCCGAACTTCTTTTGAAACTGCACGGCCATATTGACGCTCTTTTCGGCCACCAAGAATGAGTCGCGTTGCGTCACAATCGACTGACCTTGCGCCAGGTTGATCGGGATGATCTTACCGGGGAACTCGCTGCTGAACGCGATTAGGGCATTGTCGCGTTCGGCAGTGAAGTTGGCGACGAACAGCGACTCGCCGGTGAACACACGCCCCAGAATGCCGCCCAAACCGCCGCGCATGTTGGTCTCCATGCGAATACCATCCTGCATCCAAGACAGAGCGCCGGTTTCGGTGTACACCGTTTGGCCGGCCCGCAGATGTATCACCACCACCTGCATCAGCGTCCCCAGCACCTTGTACGACGAGCCACCCATGGTCGAACCACTCAGCGCTACTGCTGGCTCCGGCAAGTCCAGGCGCTGGCCGGCCACATTCGTATATGCCTCACTCATCTTTTTGCACCTCTTATAACACTTCTGTGAACTCAAACCGCGCGCCAAGTAGGCTCGCAGCCATAAAGCTGCATTCGGTTATAGCAGATCATCCTGAGTACTCACTGACATCTGCCAAACAGGTCTCTGATGAGTGCCCAACTTGATCATCGCCATATCTCCCCAGAACAGACATCAACTGGCCTTACGAGCAGACATCTAGCTACAGTGGCTGCCGGCCTTCCAAAGCGCGGCTGAGGGTAATTTCGTCGGCGTATTCCAAGTCGCCGCCCACCGGTAATCCACGCGCCAAGCGCGTGATGCGTAGCACGTCGCCAGCCAGTTTGCGATGGATGAACGATGCGGTGTTTTCTCCTTCCAGGGTTGGGTTGGTGGCCAGAATGATTTCACGTATCGGCCGGCCCGTCGCGCGGCTTTTCTCGACGCGCGTCAACAACTCACGCAGACGCAGCTCATCCGGCCCCACGCCGTTCATCGGCGAGATCACACCGTGCAACACGTGGTACACCCCGTTAAAACTGCGCGACCGCTCGATAGCCGCTACATCCAGCGGTTCTTCCACCACGCAGATCACCCCGTGATCGCGCGCGGGATCACGGCAAATCTCACAGGGGTCGGCTTCGGTCACGTTGTAACACACAGAACACAATCGGGTGAGCGACTTCAAGTCGCGCAGCGCATCGGCCAACTCGAGCGATACGTCCGCCGGCGCGCGCAACAAATAGTAGGCCAGCCGCGAGGCCGACTTCGGGCCGATGCCGGGCAGGCGGGCAAAAGCCTCAATCAGCCGCTGCACAGAGGGCGGGAGCATTTTGTTGGGTGCAGGCATTTTTAGAAAGCACCTCTGGCGCTGCTGTCCGGCAGCCCTACGGCCGGAGACCGCGCACTCTCGTGTGCTCGATCATATCAGCCCCGGAATGTTCAGGCCGCCGGTAATCGCTTCCAGGCGCTGCGCAGAATGCGTCTGCGAGGCCAGGATCGCTTCGTTGACCGCTGCCACCAGAGCATCTTCCAACATGCTGGGATCGTTTGGATCAATCAGCCCAGGGTCGATTTTGATGCTCTGCACGCGCTGATGGCCGGTAATGGCAATCGTGATCGCGCCGCCGGCGGCAGTCACGTTGACGATTTCATTTTCCAGTTCTTCCTGCGTCTTACGCATTTCCTCTTGAATCTTTTGCAGTTTGTTCAGCATATCCGCTTGCGGATTCACCGGCCCGCGCGGCGTCCAGTCCGATCGTCGTCCTTTTGCCATATCGCCTCCTTCAATTCGTCCTACCCACTTATCGTGTATGTGTCATGTGCCTACTTAGTCGTCGGTCAATGTGTCTTCTTTGGTTCAACCCCGTCGCGGCGCCTGTCTTATCCCTCTCGTACACGCCCGCCCAACCGCTGCGCGGCTTGTACTACGGGATCATCGGTCGGATCAGATTGAGCTTGCTGCGCCGAGGAGATCACCAAACTGAACTTTTTGTTCAACAAGCGATTCAGCACATTGAGCACGGCGGTCTTATTTTTCGGGTCTTCTAGTCGCGTTTTGAACAATTCATGTTCGGCCTGAATGCGCACGATGTCACCCTCGACCGAATGAGGCCGGCACGAGCGCAGCAGAGCCGCCGCCGGCTTATTTAGCTGATTCACCTCTTGGATCACTTGCTTCCACAAGGCGCGCAAGGTCTCCAGGTCCGGCTCTCCGGCGCTGCGAGAGGACGGCGGTTGAGCGGCCGGCTCGCGCGGAGCAGGTTGATCTGGCGAGCGGGTCTGAGCGCTTTCCTGCTGAACAGGCCGAGCGCTAGGCCGTTCGGGCGAAGCGGGCGATGGCGCGATATGTTGGATAGCAGGTGTTCGTTCGGTATTGGCTGCCTTGCCTGGCGCGGGCGCCTGCTCGGAATCGGCCACACACTCTAGGAATGCCATTTCCAGCGCCAATTGTGGGTCGATCAAGCCCCGCATATCGCCGAGCGCAGAGCTAAATGCTCGAATGCCGCGCAAGAGCAGGCCGGCTTCCAGCCGCTCGGCGTAGCTCGACAGTTCGGCTTGCTCAGCTTCACTCCAGTCAGGATAAGCGAGCCGGCCTTTCGCACTGGCAGAAGAGACAAGCTTGGCTTGCAAAATGGCGCGCAGATAATCGACCAGTTGGCGCGCCAGTTGACGGGCGTCGGCGCCTTGATCGATGGCAGTCTGAATGGCGTCCAGTCCGATAGCCGGATTGCGCTGCGCCAAGCCATCCACCAACGTGCGCACAGTTGTGGCATCGGTTGCGCCCAAGGCCTCGCGCACATCGTCTGCCGAAATGTGCATCGAGCTGGAGGAAGCCAGTTGGTCCAGTAGGCTAATGGCGTCGCGCATGGCGCCGGCAGCATGCCGCGCGATCAGCATAAGGGCATGATCATCCGCTTCGATCCCTTCGGCCTGGCAAATATGCCGCAGCCGGCTTACGATCAAGCGCGCCGGTACGCGCTTGAAATTGAAACGCTGACAGCGCGACAACACGGTGGCCGGTATCTTCTGCGGATCGGTCGTTGCCAGAATGAACACCACATGGGGCGGCGGTTCTTCCAGTGTCTTAAGCAGCGCATTGAAGGCCGACACCGACAGCATATGCGCCTCATCGATGATGTACACCTTGTAGCGCAGCTCACTGGGTTGAAAGGCCACTTTGTCGATGATCTCGCGGATTTTGTCCACCTGAGTGTGGGTAGCGGCATCGAACTCGATCACGTCGAGTGCGCGCCCTTCGGCGATGGCTTCGGCCAGCCGGCCGGTGCGTGGGTCCGACGGGTCTAGGTCGCGCAAGTTGATCTCTTTGGCCAGAATGCGAGCCGTTGTCGTTTTGCCGCATCCGCGTGAGCCGACGAATAAGTAAGCGTGGCCAACACGCCCGCCGGCGATCTGATTTTTCAGCGTCAGCGTTACGTGTTCTTGCCCCACGACTTCATCAAAGGATTGGGGCCGCCATTTGCGATAGAGTGCCTGTGTCACGGCAGCAGTACGGTGTCAGGTTGCCTTTAATACGTCGGCATACTCGGATCAATCTCGCGCGCCCAGGCAAGAATACCACCCTTGACGTTCTTTGCTTTCTTAAAACCCATTTGGCGCAGAAACTGAACGGCCTCGGCGCTGCGCACCCCGCTGCGACAATGCACCAGAATTTCGTCGGTCTGGCTCAACTCACCCAAGTGGTTGGGCAGCTCGCCTTTGGGAATCAAGCGAGCCGCCGGCAAGTGGGCGATTTCCCATTCTTGTGGTTCGCGCACATCGATGAGGGTAGCGCCGGGCAAGCCGGCCTGGATGCGCTCGTGCAATTCGCGCACGGTGATTTCGGGCACATCGGCATAGGCGGGCCGGCCGGCCGAATCTGGGTCGATGGCCGGCATGCCGCAGAAGGCTTCATAGTCGATTAGGGTGTGAATCGTAGGCTGCTCGCCGCAGAGCGGGCAATGAGGGTCTTTGCGCAACTTCAACTCACGGAAGCGCATTTCCAGCGCATCGTATAGCATCAGCCGCCCGATCAACGGATCGCCGATGCCGACGATCAGCTTGACTGCTTCGGTCGCTTGGATCACGCCGATCACGCCGGGCAACACGCCCAGCACACCGCCTTCTGCGCACGACGGCACCAAGCCGGGCGGGGGCGGTTCTGGGTACAAGCAGCGGTAACACGGGCCGCGTTCGGCCCAGAACACAGACGCCTGTCCCTCAAACCGAAAAATGCTGCCGTACACATTCGGCTTGCCCAGCAACACGCAGGCATCATTAACCAGGTAGCGGGTGGGAAAGTTGTCTGTGCCGTCCAGGATCACGTCGTAATCGGCAAACAAACGCAAGGCATTCGCGCTGGTCAGCGGCTCTTCGTGACAGTCAATCTGGATGAATGGGTTGATGTCGAGGAGTCGCGCGCGCGCGCTTTCCAGCTTAGGTCTGCCGACGGCGCTTTGACCATGGATGATCTGACGCTGCAAGTTAGACTCGCTGACCACATCGAAATCGACAAGGCCGATGCGACCAACGCCGGCAGCGGCCAGGTACATCGCTGCCGGCGACCCTAACCCACCCGCGCCGATCAACAACACGCTGCCGGCTTTGAGCTTTTTTTGTCCACTCATGCCGATCTCAGGCATGATGAGGTGGCGCGAGTAGCGGCGAATCTCGGCATTCGACAAGATCATTTCCTGTGCCACAGCGGTCGGGCCGGCTCCGCCGGCCACACTGGGCACGATGCTCAGTTGCGCGCCGTCGGGCAGCGGTGTATCTGCGCCCTGCAAATGACGCACATCTTCATCGCCCAAGTAGACATTGACAAACGAACGCAGTTTGCCTTGTTCGTTAAAAAGGTGCTTCTTCAAGGCCGGATGTTGTTCGACCAGCGCCGTGAGCGCGCCCTGAACCGTCTCCGCTTCTAGCGAGACTTCTTTGTTGCAGCCGACA
>JANWVJ010000176.1 GCA_025056895.1 Thermoflexales bacterium | reverse complement strand
CACCGGCGATTGTATTGAACAAGATGTACCACTGGGCACCCAACGACATCAGCACTATTCCGCCGATATCGAGGCTAATGCCAAAGTGAATCAGACCGATCGTGACGAACGGGAAGACAAAGTTGGCCGGAAAGGACACCAGGAACTGCGTGATCGGCTGGGCAATGCGCGCCACGCGCGGATTCATGCCGATGACAACGCCCACGGGCGTCCAGATCAACGTGCTGACGATCACAATGACCGCCACGCGAACAAATGTGGCCACACCCAACAGAAATACTTGCAGCATTTCCTCTGGGCCGACTTCGGTGTGCACGAACCAGATTGCTGCGCCGGCCAGACCCAGCGCGATCAGAACCAGCAGAACGTTGAAGAGCATCTCAACCTGACGCGGCGGGATCAACGGTCGCGTCGAGCGCCTCGACCGCTGTTGCCGATGTGCGCGCCACAGAGGAGCGGCCAGGCGCTCCACCGCATCGGCCAGGCTGCGACCCAGCATCTGCAGGCCATGCGAACGACGGAGCAGGTCGAGCATCCATGAGTGCGGCGTCTGGCCGGCTTCGTTTTGCTCGATCTTGAAACGATCGGCCCAGGCGATCAACGGCCGCCACACAAATTGATCGATCACCAACACCAGGACAGCCATGGCTAACAACGCCAACGCCAACGCGCGCAGGTCTTGTTGCGCAATCGCTTCGGTGACATACGCCCCGATGCCGGGCAGCGTGTATTCCTGATTGAGCACGCTAATGGCTTCACTGGCCGCCACAAAGAACCACCCGCCGCCGAAGCTCATCACCATGTTCCACACCAGGCCGATTACGCCGGACGGCGCTTGCACGTGCGTGAAACGCGCCCAGCGCGACAAACGATAGATCGCCGCTGCTTCTTCCATGTCCTTCGGTACACTCCTCAGCGCGTGGTAAAACGAGAAGGTCATGTTCCAGACCTGGCTGGTAAAAATGGCAAACACCGAGGCGGCTTCTAGGCCGAGTAAACTGCCACGAAAGAGCGCGATAAAGCCGGTAATGGTGACGGAGAGAAAGCCTAGCACCGGCACCGATTGCAACACGTCCAGCGCGGGGATGATGATGCGTTCGGCATAGCGGTTTGAGGCGGCCAGGTAGCCGACGACGAACGTAAACAGCAGCGAGAAGCCCATCCCCACAACCATGCGGAGCGTGGAGCGGGCAAGGTAATACGGCAAGTTGGCCGGGTCTAGGCTGATGGCCGGCAATTGCTCCGGCGGCTCGAACGCAACCAACGCGCCGGATCCGACAGAGGCTGCCAGATAGATCAACGCAATCACGCCGAGCAACACAGTCACATCGGCCACGCCAAACGGCAGCCGCTTCAATGCTTCGCGCGTCGGGAATGTTCGCTGAATCACGTGCACCTCCTCGCCCAGCCAAGCCTGTTTCACAGCCGGGCATGTTTCACATACCAATCACCTCTTTTGTCCACAAACAACAAGAGCGGCCCCGAGGGGACCGCTCTTACACTTGCTTACTCCGGCCTGTTTATCCATCTGCGCCAGCGCGCACGAGAAACAGGTCATTTACGCAAACGATATCGCGCCCCTCGTCGAGTTTTGGCACTGGCCGACGTAGATTCCGTTGGTGTGCGGGATCAGAATCAGCTGCGGCGGGCATAGCCTTAATCCGGCCTTGCCTGTTTTACCCATTGGCGTCTTTCGACGTTTCCGGGCGGCAGCTTTTGTTCAGCCAGGAGCCTCACCTAACAAGCGCTCTTCTGTTGTTATCTGAAGCTGCCTTATACCGCTGCCGGGCGAGGCTGTCAATAGGCCAATGGGCGGAGCATATGCCTCCTGCACAGTCAGTGGCTCACATCGTGCATCGCCGGCGCGTCGCAACCAGGTCTTCCTCACACAGGAAACGTCCAGCGCCACGGGCCGAACTGGATTCCCGCATTCGCGGGAATGACGCGGCGGCCTGTCTTTCCTGCGCCGGCAGATGGCGCGATATTCGCGAGTCAGCGCCGCCGGCCCCATCATACTCATTGCAGCTACAATCAACGCCATCGATTCCTGCGACAGAGGCAAGAACACAATGGCAGACGCGAAATACATCTGGATGGACGGCCAACTGGTCGAGTGGGACAAGGCTACGGTTCACGTCAAGACGCACGCTCTGCACTATGGCAGCAGTGTGTTCGAGGGGTTGCGCGCCTACCCTTCGGCAGATGGACCGAAAGTGCTCTTCCTGAAAGAGCACATTCGCCGGCTGTTCCGTTCGGCCAAAGCGTACCGCATGGAACTGCCCTATACCGAAGAGGCGCTGTGCGAGGCGGTGAAACAGGTGGTACGGGAGAACGGCCATCAATCCTGCTACATTCGCCCGATCGCCTTTCGCGGCGATGAAGCGTTGGGCGTCAACCCACGGCGCTGTTCGGTGCGCACGGCCATCTTCACCATGGAATGGGGCGCGTACCTCGGCGCCGAAGCGATTGAGAAAGGCGTCGATGTCGGCGTGTCGTCGTGGCGACGCACGGTGCCGGGCGTGGGCATGCCGCTGGGCAAGATCGGCGGGCAATACGTCAACTCCCAGATGATGGTGATGGAAGCGCTCGACCATGGCTACAGCGAGGCGATCGCGCTGGACATCGCAGGCCATGTCAGCGAAGGCAGCGGCGAGAACATCTTCGTGATTCTCGACGGCGTGATCTACACACCGCCGATGGCCGGCTCGATCCTGCTGGGCATCACGCGCGCCGGCGTGATGCAGATCGCGCGCAGCCTGGGGTACGAGGTGCGCGAGCAGAACATCCCGCGTGAATTGCTCTATATGGCCGACGAGATTTTCTTCACCGGCACGGCAGCCGAAGTCACGCCCGTGCGCAGCGTAGATAAGATGCCGATTGGCAGCGGCTCGCGCGGGCCGATCACCGAGCGCATCCAGTCGATGTTCTTCGACATCGTGAACAGCCGGGTCGAAGACAGATGGGGCTGGCTGACGCCGGTGAAGTAAGGCCGGCGCGCGCGGCTCAGTTGTCCCCGAAGCAGAACGACGGAAGAAGACCGATCATCTTCCGTCGTTCATCTTTCAACCGGCTGTTCTGCCTGCGACGATCGCGTCGCACCGGCAATTATTCTCACACGCCAAACAGCGCCGGCTGCGCGTCGATCTGCGCGTTCAGATCGCGGTCGTAGCGGATGGCAATCACCTGAAAACCGCGCGCCCGCAGTTCGGCGCGCAGGCGCTCGTCCTCGGCGCGTTGGGCGGGCGCGTCGTGCGGCGCGCCATCGCAAAACACCAGCGTGCGCGGCGCGTAGAAAAAGTCGGCCACGCAGGGCGGCTCGTCCACGCGATATTGCGCTGCATCCGGCAGACGCAAACTGCGTTCGGCCAGCGCATCCAGGAAGCGACTCTCCAGCGTCGAGCGCGGATCGATGCGTTCGCGCAGCCAGTCCACCTGTTCGGCCCAACTGCGCGTCTGATAGCGACGCAACACGCGCGCCTGTTCCAGCGCCAGCAACAGCTCACGCACGGCAAAGCGGTCAAGCGTCAGCGCATCGAGCTGGTTGTCGAAGCTGAGCACGCAGCGATAGCAGGCGCCGGCGCAAGCCGGCGACAGGTCCTTACCGTCGGCATCGAAATGGCACACCTCGCGCGCGGCGCGGGCGCAGCGCGCCAGGGCCGAGGACGATTCGGCCAGGCGCGCCAGCACGCCCAGGCTGCCCTCGGCGTTTTCATACAACAGGATGGCGCGCCGTTCGCCCCGGCCCACGATATGAACGGCCAGCTCGTTCTCTTCAAGCTGAAATGTGTGGCCGATGCCGCGCCGCAGCGCATAGCTCAGCGTGAGCCAGGCGCCGTCGTCGAGCGAATCAGTGCTGCGCATCAGCAGGATGTTTTGCGTGTTGCGCACCATCAGGCGCACACGCGGGCGCGCGCTCGGCTGGCCGAGCGCCGCCGGACGAGCGGCTTCCTCCGCCGGGCGGTTGTCCTCGATCCATTCGCCGCTGTCCAGATCGATCACAAAGCCCGGCGGTTGCGCCGTCGAACGCCAGCCGTCATTGAACAGGCGCAGCTCGGCTGCCGGCGCGTAGATCAAGCGGAACCGCGCCGCTGCGCCGGCGACCACATCCGCCTCCAGGCGGGGTGCGCCCTCGGCCAGGCGATATGCCGGCTGAGTGTTGTATCCGCGCCGAACGCGCTCTTCTTCATCCGAGGTGATGCGTTCGCGCCGGCGCAGGCGCACGTTGGACATCTCCAGCGCCCGCACAATGCTGCTGGAGTCGCCATCCAGCCGCGCGTCGCAGGCCGCGCACACGTCGCAATCCGCACTGCACAAGGCGCCGCAGACGTGGCACAGTTTGACCGTCTCGCAGCGTTCACGCAAGCCGCCCGGCGGCGACTGAAAGGCATACACCTGCCATTTGGCGCCTTCGTGATAAACGATGTTGCCGGGGGCGAACTCGGTGAGGCCCAGGAAGCGCGGGCGGGCGATGAACTCGCCGGCCCGCCCGCGCGGCGCCCAGGCCCGCACGGGCAGAGCGGGAAAGTTGTAGCCCGGCAGGAAGCCCTCGGCGGCCAGATAGCGGTACGGATAAAAGTCGCCCTCTTCGCGCTGCACGTTGCGCTGCAACAACAGGTTCAGTTGGCGCTCGGCTTCATCCTCGCGCCGGCGCTCGCGTTCCTGGTCCTCGGCGCGCTGCGCCCGCCGACGCGCAAGTTGGGCGTTGCTGAACTGGCGCTCGGCGGCGCGGTACATCTCGCGCCAGCGATCAAAGGCGCGGTCGAACGCCTCCGGCGCGCCGCCCACCACATCGGCCACCCACTGCTCCGACCACCAGCCGGCCTGGGCCAGCGCGTCGCGGTCGGCCTGCAAGGCGCGCGAGACCAGCTCGATCACGCGCTGCCGGCGCGCCGGCGCAAGCTGAATCTGGCCGCGCACAGTGTCGTTCAGCGGCAGCCCCTGAGCCTCGACATCGATCACCTGGCCGACCGAGCGGCCCAGCGGCAGGCCGACTTCGGCCAGCCACATGGCCTGGATGTGGGCGCGCAGCAACGCCTCATTCGCCAGGTCGAGGCGCGGGGCGCGCACGCTGCCGGCCACCATCTCCTGCGGGCGGTCGAAGAAGTACTGGTCGTGCTGGTTGTACGCGCCGCACGAGGTGAGGATCAGGCCGGGCTGACCCTGGCGGCCGGCGCGGCCGCTGCGCTGGGCATAGTTGGCCGGCGTGGGCGGCACGTTGCGCAAATGCACCAGCTCCAGGTCGGCGATGTCCACACCCAGTTCCATGGTCGGCGAGCACACCAGGTACGGCAGCCGGCGGCCCAGTTCGCGCTCTTTGGCGGTGTCGCTCTCCTCCCAGCGGAAGCGGCGTTCGCGGCGCTCGCGCTCGCCCTCGGCCACCACCTGGGCGGTGTGCTCGCGCGCTTCCAGACCGACCAGCGCGCCGGCGCTGAGCTGATAGAGCCGGCGGAAGTAGGCGTTGGCGGCGTCCGACCGGTCATCGGCCGGACGCCAGATCAGCGCGTCGGCGTTTAACTGAAAGCCATCCTGCCGATTGCGCAAACTGACCCGCTCCAAGAGGCCGTGTTTGCACAGCACCTGCACCAGCGCCCTGATCAAGGGTTCATACTCGGCGTCGCCGGGCAAAGCGAGAGAACGCTTGAACCGGCGCGCCACCTCACTGCGCGCGCCCAGCGAGACGGCGCCGTTGCCGCTGCTCCAGGCGGCCACGCCGGCTTCGCGCAAGACTTCGCCCTCATCCAGCCCCCAGAACGTATTCAGGCGTTGTTCGGCCTTGCGGCGCAGACGATCCTGGGAG
>JANWVJ010000175.1 GCA_025056895.1 Thermoflexales bacterium | reverse complement strand
GGTGTTTGTGCCATACCTAGCCGGCGAGCGCAGCCCATTCTGGCGCGACGATCTGCGCGGCCTGTTTATCGGGTTGAACCTGGGCCACACGTGGGCACACCTGCTGCGCGCCGTGATAGAAGGTGTCGGCCTGAGCGCGCGACTGTTGCTGGAGCGCTT
The DNA here is from genome assembly GCA_025056895.1 of Thermoflexales bacterium. Taxonomy (GTDB): domain Bacteria; phylum Chloroflexota; class Anaerolineae; order J036; family Brachytrichaceae; genus Roseilinea. The sequence continues at coordinate 5,645 of JANWVJ010000175.1, read as the reverse complement.
TTTGCGCTTGGGATTGCCTTCTCCAACAGTGGCCTTGTCGGGCGGCGTTGCCAAACATCCAATCTGGCAACGCATCCTGTCTGACACCTGTCAGCGCACCCTGGCCTTATATGGGAGCAACAGCGCAGCCAGCAATGTCGTGTACGCGCTCTGTGCGCAGCAGTTGCAGCCGGGCCTTTCGCTTGCCGACGCCATTAACCGCTTGTTCGGGAAACCCCAGCTTATTCCGCCCGATCCAGCGACAAAGGCGATATACGAGCGGGCCTACACGCGCTATTGTCACTATCTGCAGGCGATGTTGACTGAAACGACGCTTGAGCAGTGAAGTGAGCTGGGATACAGGGCCGGCAAACCGGTTCCTACCCGCCTTCCGCCATGCGCCGCAACTCGTCCTCGCTGACCATCGGCACGTTGAGCTGGCGCGCTTTGTTGACCTTGTTAGCGCCCGGCGCTTCACCAACCACCAAGTAGCTGGTCTTGCTGCTGACACTGTCGGTCACTTTGCCGCCCAAAGACACAATCCAGGCTGCCACCTCTTGGCGCGGCCGGCTGAGCGCGCCGGTGAGGACAAACACTTTGCCCACAAAAGCGCCGCCGGCAACTGTCCCCTCCTCTGCGCGACGCGGTGCTTGGTGGGGGTCAACGCCAACTTGCTTGAGCTTGTCGATTAGCCGGCGCGTGCTCTCGCGCTCCGCCCACTGACGAATGCTCTGCGCGATCACCGGCCCGACGCCTTCGATCTGCTGCAAATCTTCCAACTCGGCCTTCAGCAACGCATCCAGATTGCCGTAATGCTCCGCCAGCGCGTGCGCGGCTACGCTGCCCACGTGCCGAATCCCCAGCCCGATCAGAAGCCGTTCCAACGGCTGCTCTTTTGAGGCGGCAATCGCGTCGATCAACTTCTGCGCCTTGCGTTCGGCAAATCCTTCCAGCTCGAGCAATTGTTCTTTGGTGAGTGTGTACAAATCGGCTACATCATTCACCAGGCCGGCGTCGATGAGTTGAGCAACGATTTTGTTCCCCAGCCCCTCGATGTCCATTGCACCACGCCCAACAAAATGGGCAATCGCGCGGTCAAGGCGACCGGGACAATCGGGGTTTGGGCAATAGATCGCCACTTCACCTTCACGCCGTTCGACCGGGGTTTCACAAAATGGGCAGACAGTTGGTGGCTCGATCACCTGTTCTTGGCCGGTGCGCGCTGCCAGGACCGGCCCAGCCACATACGGAATCACATCGCCGGCGCGCTTGACGATGACCCGATCGCCAATGCGGATATCCTTACGGGCAATGTCCTCGTAGTTGTGCAGGGTAGCGTTGGAAATCGTGATACCGCCCAGTTGCACCGGTTCAAGCTGTGCCACCGGCGACAACGCACCGGTGCGTCCAACTTGCACACTCACCGCACGCAACACGGTGGTTGCCTCACGCGCAGGAAACTTGAACGCGATCGCCCCGCGCGGGTCTTTGCCCACGTAACCCAAACGCGCTGCAAGCGTCAAATCGTTGACTTTGATCACCATGCCGTCGATCTCGAAGGGCAACGCATCGCGCCGGGGAATGACCGCCTCGCAGTAGGCGATAGCCGCCTCGATGCCGTTGATCTGCCGCGATAGATCGCTAACCGGAAAGCCGGCTGCGCGCAGATACTCTAGCGTGTCCCATTGCGTAGCCGGTGCTGCATCGTCGCCAACCCAGTCTACGATGGCGTAGAACAGGGCGCGCAGCGGGCGTTTTGCCGTCAAGGTCGGGTCGAGTTGGCGCAGGCTGCCGGCAGCGAAGTTGCGCGGGTTGGCAAAGGTGCGCTCACCGGCCTGTTGGGCCTCAGCATTGAGTTGCTCGAAAGCCTTGATGGGGATATACGCTTCGCCGCGCACGGCCAGCCGCGCCGGCACATGAACGGCTCTACGCAGCGCGAGCGGCACGCTTTTGATTGTACGCACATTCGCTGTGACATCTTCGCCGATTTCCCCGTCGCCACGTGTGGCTGCCTGGGTCAGGACACCGTTTTCGTAGGTCAGGACAATCGTCAGGCCGTCGATCTTAGGCTCGACGACAAACGAGTCCAAGCCGGCCTCCGGCAAACCAGCTTCTAACAAGCCGGCTTGCGCCGCAAAACGCACCAGGCGCTCGTGCCAGGCGCGCACACCGGCAGCATCGAAGGCGTTGCCCAGGCTCAGGATGGGCTGTGGGTGGCGCACCTTGGCAAAGCCTTCTGCCACGCTCCCGCCGACGCGCTGAGTGGGCGAGTCGGGGGTGATGAGTTCGGGGTGTTCGGCCTCAATCCGCTTCAGCTCGTTGTACAGCGCATCGTACTCGGCGTCGCTGATGATGGGTGCATCGAGCACATAGTAGCGATAGCTGTGCTCATTCAACTCACGTCGCAGATCGGCGGCCCGTTGGGCAAGTGCGACGAGGGATGATTGGCCGTGCTGGGTCATAATGAGATTGTAAACTAGCCGGCGACGTCATCGAATTGCCCGTCTAAGCCGGTCGTGCCATAGCTCTGCCTCGCTCTTCGCTTCGTGCCTCCCTGCCACACACTGCTCCATCCGTCCTCTAACTTCCCGCTCAGGATAAAACGATCGGTGAGTGCAGTGCACCTGTGGGGGCGAGATCACTCTGGCCGGCCAGAATTGAGATTGCCGTGCAAGCCGCGTTCACTTACCTAGTCATGCTCATGACCAAACACGCAGGGAGTGATTCACAGGCAGGAGATCATCACTGTCAACCGACCGCTTTGGTGATGAGCGCGCGAATGGCTACTTCTACGTCAGGAGTCAGTTCCCTGAGGGCAAACGCGGTCGGCCACATCTCCCCCTCGTCTAGATGCGCCTGATCGGTGAAACCAAGCGTCGCATAACGGGTCTTGAATTTCTGGGCGCTTTGGAAGAAGCAGACGACCTTGCCTTGTCTAGCGTATGCCGGCATACCATACCACGTCCTCGCAGAAAGCGTTGGGGCGTTGGTTTTGATGATCTCATGTAAGCGTTTAGCCATCGCGCGATCCGGCTCGGACATCTCGGCAATTTTAGCCAGCACATCTTTCTCCCCGTCCGCTTCGCGGTTGACTCCATGCATCTGAGCCTTGCGCTCACGGGCACGCTCTCGCATCGCTGCGCGTTCCTCTGCTGTAAACGTGCCACGTGTCTCCCTACTGGCAGCAGATTTGCGCACTGTTTTGTTCCTGCCCATGCAACCTCCTCAACTTGACACAAGCCGGCCTTCTCACGGGCACTTCATCGCGGAGGGCGTCCGGTTACCCCTTTTCAGCGCCGCCGTTCCAAAGCGGCTTTCAGCAGAGCTTGTAGCACCTGTGGATTCGCTTTGCCTTTGGTCAACTTCATCGCTTGACCGGTCAGAAACTGGAACAGTTTTTCGTTTCCGGCCAAATAAGACTGCACTTGCTGAGGATGAGCGGTCAGCACATCCTCAACCACTCTGGCCAGCGCAGCTTCGTCGCTGACCTGCGCCAGACCCTTTGACTGCACAATTGCACGGGCATCTTGGCCAGTAGCAAACATTTCCTCAAACACCTGACGCGCAGTGTTGAGGTTGATGGTTTTGTCATCCACCAACCGGATAAGGTCAGCCAATTGGACGGGCGTGACGTTTAGTGTGTGAATCTCTGCACCGGCTGCACTCATCAACCGGAACAGCTCACCGGTAACCCAGTTGGCAGCCGACTTGGCGACGGCTTTCAGACGTTCACCTTCCGCCGGCCCTAATGCAGCCACCACACGCTCGAAATACTCGGCCGTAGCGCGATCTCGCGTGAGCACTACGGCATCGTAACCGCTCAGGCCAAAATCGCGCATAAACCGATCCTGTTTTGCCAACGGTAGCTCCGGCATGCGCGCCCTAATCGACTCCAGCCAAGCGTCGTTGATCACGAGCGGCGGCAAGTCCGGCTCTGGGAAGTAACGATAGTCGTGGGCTTCTTCTTTCTCGCGCTGAACGACGGTCACGCCGCGCACGTCATCCCAGCCCAATGTAACCTGCTTAATCTGGCCGCCTTCGTCCAGGACGCGCGTTTGCCGCTTGATCTCATAGGCGATGCTATCGCGCACGGCGCGTAGCGAATTGAGATTTTTAATCTCCACCTTTGTGCCAAACGTGTCACTGCCCTTGGGCCGCAGACTCATATTTGGCTCACCGCGCAACGCGCCCTTCTCCATATCCCCTGTGCTGACACCGAGGTAGCGCACGATGTCGCGCAGGGCGTTCAGGTAGGCATAGGCTTCATCGGCGCTGGCGATGTCCGGCTCGGTCACGATCTCGATCAGCGGCACGCCACTGCGGTTATAGTCCACGAACGAGGCGCTGCCGAGATGGGTCAGCTTGCCGGTATCTTCTTCGAGATGCGCGCGGCGAATGCGGATGCGCTTGCGGTAGCATTCTTCCGTCCAGTTACCCGTGCTCAAATCGCGCACATCCACATCGATATAGCCGTCGTAGCAGAGGGGGTATTGATATTGCGAAATCTGATACCCTTTTGGCAAATCAGGATACCAGTACGATTTGCGCTCCCAGAAGGTGTGGCGGGCGATCTTGCAATTGAGTGCCAGTCCGACCATGATGCAGAACTCGACTGCGCGTTGATTGATCACAGGTAGCGCCCCGGGCATTCCCAGACAGGTCGGACAGACATTCGTGTTCGGCTCAGCGCCGAAAAAATCGGCCGAGCACGAACAGAACATTTTGCTGCGCGTGCTCTGCTCGACATGAGCCTCGATACCGATGACAACCTCGTATTCCATTTTTAGGATTTCAGATATTAGAGTTCGCAGGCGAATATAGACATCCAGTCAGACCGAGCGACGAGCTGGTCGCTTGGCTTCTTTAGATCGATCAACCTATTTTCAGGTCCGGCTCAACGTCCATGTCTAGCTCATCACGCACACCGCGTAGGTAGGCGAAATGGGCGGCCGCACCGATCATGGCCGCGTTATCCGTGCACAGCGATACAGGCGGAAAGAACACCGGCCCCGGCAGGGCAGCCATCATGCGCTCGCGCAACAACCGGTTGGCTGAAACCCCTCCGCCGACCAACACAGCCTTAACTTGGTACTGTTGTGCCGCACGCACAGTTTTGTCCACCAGCCAGTCCACGACTGCCTCCTGAAAGCTGGCGGCGATGTCATGGATCGGCACGCGCGGGCCAGGTTTACCGTCCACAACGCCGCCAAAATCGCGCACGAGGTACAACGCGGCTGTTTTGGCCCCGCTGAATGAGAAGTCAAACGGCCGATCCAAGCGCGGACGAGAAAACTTAAAGCGGCGTGGATTACCCAACGCAGCCGCGCGTTCGATGGCCGGCCCGCCGGGATAGCCGAGCGCCAACATGCGCGCCACTTTATCAAACGCTTCTCCGGCCGCGTCGTCAACCGTATGGCCGATCAATTCATAGGCGCCATGGCCTCTCACCAGCACCAAGTCGGTGTGACCTCCCGACACGATCAAGCCGAGCAGAGGAAACTCTTGCTGGGTGATCGGATGGGTCGAGGGCGGAACACCGGCGAGCCAATGCGCATACAAATGACCTTCGAGGTGATTCACGCCGATCAGCGGCAGGTCATAGGCAATGCACACACCTTTAGCAGCATTGACGCCAACAACCAACGAGCCGGGTAGCCCTGGCCCTT
>JANWVJ010000174.1 GCA_025056895.1 Thermoflexales bacterium | reverse complement strand
CTGTGCATGCGTCTGATGCACCTCGGCCTGGATGCGCATGTGGTCGGTGACATGACCACTCCGCCGATCGGCGCAGGTGATTTGTTGATCGTCAGCGCCGGTCCGGGCGCATTCTCCACCGTTCTGGCTCTGATGGGTGTTGCCAGACAGAGCGGCGCGCGCGTGATGGTGATCACCGCTCAGCCCGAAGGGCAAGCCCCTCGCCAAGCTGACGCAGTGATCTATTTGCCCGCACAGACTATGGCAAATGATCAGACTGCCCCCACGAGCATCTTGCCGATGGGGAGCCTATACGAGGCCGCGCAGATGATCTTCTTTGACCTGATCTCCATCATGCTGCGCGACAAGACCGGACAAACAGCGGAGCACATGCGCCAACGCCATACCAACCTAGAATAACTCATGAGCACGTTCGGCAACACGCCCAAACCAGTCGAGCGTACTGGGATATACCGAGACAGACCTTCGACAGGCAGAGCTTTGGATATGGTAAAACGGATCAACTGGCGCGCCGTCTCTCTGATCGCGCCGGCTGTCGTCGTGTTGCTGGCAGTGGGTATCTACCCACTGCTCTTCGCAATCGACGTCAGCCTGCGACAATACCAACTGACCAAACCGTATCTGGGTACAGATTACGTCGGTTTACAAAACTATCTCTCTGTTCTCAACGACCCCCTTTTTTGGCAGTCTTTGTTGCGCACAGCGACCTTCTTCGTACTGACGGTGCCGGCCCAGGTGATCTTCGGTGTGTTGATCGCGCTATTCATTGATAGCATTCGCTGGCGTCCACTCTCCCTGTTCATGCGCGTCTTGCTGGTCATTCCCATCGCCGTCACACCGACCGTAGTCGGATTGATCGGCCGGCTGTTGTTCAACCGCGACTTCGGCTTCATCAATTACCTGCTCAGCCTGCTTAACCTGCCCGCCGTTTCCTGGCTGGGAGAGCCGGGCTGGGCCATGGTGACGATTGCGCTGGTGGACACCTGGCAGTGGACGCCGTTCGTGACGTTGGTGATGATCTCTGGGCTAACCATGATTTCGCAGGATGTGCTTGAAGCCGGCCAACTGGAAGCCGGACATGGCTGGCACTTCTTCTGGCGCGTGCAAGCGCCCTACCTGCTACCAGGTTTAACCGCTGTGCTCATTCTGCGCACCGCCGATATCTTGAAACTATTTGACATGGTGTTTGTGTTGACGCGCGGCGGGCCCGGCGTTTCAACTGAGCTAGTCAGCGTGTACATTCAGCGGGTTGGCTTTCGCATCTTCGATATGGGCATCGCCTCTGCACAAGCCATCCTCCTGCTCATTTTGTGCATTGTCCTGTCGCGCGCCTACATCCGCCTGTTCTATCGCGAGGTTGAAGCATGACAGCGAACGATACTGGTCCTCGTGCCCTGCGCCGCAGCCGTCGCCACACAGTCACCTATATATGGCAAGCAGTGGTTGCGCTGGCGCTGATTCTGGCGTTTCTCATGCCGGTTTACTGGATGCTGACGACGGCGCTGAAAACGACTGCCGACACATTCGCTGTGCCGCCTGTGTTGGTCTTTCAACCCACCTTAGAGCATTTCCGCGCCGTCTATCAGGAAGGGACGGTTGCCAAGAGTCTAGTCAACAGCGTGATCGTGGCTGTTTCGGCAACTGCTTTATCCGTTCTGATCGGGGCGCCGGCTGCCTATGTGCTGGCCCGCTTTAACTTTCGCGGAAAAGGCGACTTGTGGTTTTGGATCATCTCAAATCGCTTTATTTCGCCGATCGTCGTGGCGCTGCCTTTCTTCCTCATCGCCCGCGATCTGCGATTGCTGGACAGCCACCTAGCGTTGATCCTGGTGTATTTGACGTTTGGGGTTCCCTTGGTCGTGTGGCTGTGCGTCGATCAGTTCCGCGCCGTTCCGCGTGAAGTGGACGAGGCAGCAACAGTGGACGGCGCGACGATTTGGCAGGTGTTCTTTCGTATCAATCTGCCGCTGGCTATGCCCGGCATCATCGTCTCAGCCATTCTCGCATTCATCACAGCCTGGAATGAGTTGCTGTTCGCGCTGGTGCTGACGCGTGCCGAGGCGCGCACCGCGCCGGTAGAAGCAGCCAACTTCATGACCGGGTTTGGCATTCGCTGGGGGCCGATGATGGCAACCGGTTCGCTGATTGTGCTGCCTGTGGTGATCTTTGCATTGGTGGTTTCGCGCAACCTGGTGCGCGGCCTAACAATGGGAGCGATCAAATGAGTCACGTTCATTTTGGCATCAACCTGGGTTTTGCAGTGAAGCGCTGGCCAGAGCCAGAAGCGTGGGCCGAGCTTGTAGCGGAACGATTGGGCCTGAAGCTGGTGCAATTTACCTTTGATTTGCTCGATCCGTGGTGGCCGGAAGCCGAGCGCCGGCTGTTGGCGCACAAGGCACAACGCGCCGCTGCCGCTGCTGGCTTGACCATTCACAGCGCCTTCGTTGGCCTGGCCTCCTACACGTACAACGGCCTGTTGCACCCAGAGCCGGCCGGCCGTCGCGCAGCGCTCGAATGGTGGCGGCGCGCGGTCGATCTGGCCGCCGAGCTAGGCGCCTCTGCCGTCGGCGGCCCGCTGGGCGGCATGAGCGTCGCCAGCGCTCCAAATCAGCGCGAACGCCTGTATCCTCTTCTACTGGACGATGTGCGCGCCATCACCGAATGGGCCGCCGCTGCGGGCTTGCGCGAGATGCTGATCGAGCCAACCCCTCTCACACGCGAAATCCCGCATCATATCGACGAAGCGCGCCGGTTGTTGGCCGACCTCGACGGCACAACCGCCGTGCCGGTGCGATACGTGATCGACGTCGGCCATGCGCTTTACCGGCCGCTCTACGGTTCGGACGCCGCCCTGGAACCCTGGCTGAACGCGCTGGGCCATCGCATCGGCGTCTTCCATCTGCAAAACACCGATTTCCAGAGCGATTCTCACTGGGGATGGCCTGACCCACGCGGCCACTTCGACGTGCCGGCTTTCGCCCGCGCCGTGCAGGCCGCCGGCCTGGGCGAGACGCCCACCTTTCTGGAGGTCTTCTATTCGTTTGAGATGGACGATCAGGCCGTGCTGGACAACATCACGCAGTCGGTTGAGCACTGTCGTCGCGCGCTCGCGACGAGCGACGCCGGCTGATCGAGAAGCACGTCAACATCGTTTCCACTTGCTCGGCCATTTCAGCGTAGAAGGAGGTCAGACAGGGGTCTGGCTCAAATGTTTGTTCGGCTTGTGCCATGCTCTTTGCCAGCTCATCGACACTGGTTGAGTGTCCAATGCCGACCAGAGCAACGGCAGCCGCGCCCAACAAGCTGGCCTCGGTCGTAGCGGGACGGACAACCCGCAGATCGCCGGCGGATGCCAGCAGGGCAGACAATAAGGCGCTCTGGCCGCCACCGCCGGCGACTCGAACTTCGGTGAGCGGGATGTCGAACTGTTTTAACTTTTTGAAGATGCGCGCAGCCTGCATGGCCAGTCCTTCGTAAATCGCGCGCACATAGTCACGCTTCTGGTGACCCTCGTGTGCGCCCACAAAACACGCTCCAGAAACGCGTAACGCTTCACTTCGTTCGTAGCTGGAGGTGAGGTACGGAAAGTACAGCAGGCCGTTTGCACCATGAGGCGATCGAGCAGCCTGGGATTCGACTTCAGACCAGGCTGCGTTGGCTTCATCATGCAGAAACATATCACGCCAGTAATTGAAATTGGTCATGCCGGCGCTCGTGGGCACGAAGCGCAGCCAGCGACCTTTTGCTTGCGGATGCGACACCAAGCAACCCATGTTCAGCGAGGAAAATGAACCTACCCAGCGCCCATGAATAGCCGCCGTACCCCAGATAGACGCTGCCTGATCGAGTTGAGTGGCACCAGCCCCCAGCACACCGGTGAGCACATCAAACGGCCCAACAAACACCGGTACGCCACTCGGCAGGCCAACGCGCCGCGCAATGGCACGTTGCAACATCCCCCGCGCCTCCAGGGCCGGCAACGGATCAGGCAACCACGGTTGCGCCCAACCCAGGTCGAGTATCCTCAGCACATCGGCAACAGGATTTGCAACGCGGGATGGCAGAGAATGAAAACGTCCATACGTGTGCTCGTAATTGCCGCTCGCGCATACACCTATCACGCCGGTCAGCACATAGCCGATCCAGTCTTCGGCAAATATCAGTTTGTCAACAGCCTGCAGGCGCTCCGGTGCATGTTGACTGAGCCAGGCCAATTGTGTGGTTTGGTGGGATGCGGTGGGAGGCGTAGCGGTGAGTTGCACAATGGCGGTCGATTGGCCCGTCTGCTGCCACGTCTCTATCATCGGGTCACTCCGCCCATCGCGCCAGGTGGTTGCCGGGCCGGCCGGACGGCCATCTCGGTCGAGCGGCCAAAGGCCGTCACCCTGAGCTGTGACGGCGATAGCTGCCACACGCGGCGCATACTCTGCCGGGCAACACGCTTGCATTGCGTCCAATGCAGCCGCAGCCAGCGCATCCATATCGATCTCGAAGGCCGGCGGTGGCGTGTTCAGCCAGGGCGTGCTGCGCTGAGACAAACACACAACGTGGCCCTGCGGCGAGATCAATCCCGCTTTAATAAACGTGGTGCCAACGTCAACAGCAAGAACAACGGGGGCGAGCAGTTTCTGGGTCACTGTGTAGTTCCCATAAAATTAGGATCGCCTCAACAGCGGGGCTGTCGTTTGTCCTAAGCTATTCTAGCAAACGCCGAGGGAGTATGACCTATCAACCTGACAGCGAAAGCGACGTTTCTGATAACCTCGATCTGTTGGTTCAGGTTGCGGAGAAATATTACATGGATCAACTGACGCAGGCGCAAATCGCGGAGATGTATAACATCTCCCGCAGCACCGTCTCGCGCCTGCTCAGCCGCGCGCGCGATGAAGGCATTGTCCGCATTCAGATCGTCCGTCCACGAACACGCCACGCTGCTTTGGAAAATCGATTGTGCAAACAATTCGGCCTGACAGAAGCAATCGTGATCACAGCTCAACAATGGCCCAATCAGGCCGACGAACTGCGCCGATTGGTTGGTTCTCAGGCAGCGCAATTTGTCGATCCTCTGATCAAACCCGGCATGGTAGTCGGTGTTGGGCGCGGCCGCACATTGGCCGAATTGGCGTATGGCCTATCCAAAGTGGCCTCGATGCGCAAGATCACGCTGGTTCAACTGCTGGGTGATATCGATGTTCAGCACTCGCTGACGCGCGGCGCAGAAATCACCCGCGTGCTATGCGAGGCGTATGGGGGGACAGCCTATTTTTTGAATGCCCCTGCCTTGGCGCGTGATCGCCAGCTTGCCCATTTGCTGATGCAATCTTCCAATCTCCAGCAAGTCAGTGAGTGGTACAACCGGCTTGACCTGGCAATGGTGGGCGTTGGCGCTCTGCGCAATTCGCCGCTTGTATTGGCCGGCCTACTCACCGAACCGGAGATTCAAGTGCTGGCCGAAGCTGGTGCAGTCGGCGACATCTGCGGCCATTTCTATACGATCGACGGAACGCTGGTAGATAACGCTTATCCGGGCATCTCGATCGGCATTAGTTGGGAGCAATTACGCGCCTGTCCCCGGCGGGTGATTATTGCTACTGGGCCTGAAAAGGCCGCCCCCATCTTGGGGTTGTTGCGCATCAACATGATTGATGTGCTGGTGACGGACGAACGCACGGCTGAACATGTTCTGCTTGGCTAGGCGCGCCGGCGCGCGCCTGTTTGCCTAATCTGACTGTCACCCATACACTGCGCCTCAAAGACGCCCTATGCCGGCGCATTCTTGAGCATTTGCTGGAGGCACTGTGTTGTACCGCGCCTCGCCGTTTGCCATCATTGCGTTTGCCTTCGCTGCGGGCATTTGGTTTGCTGCGCAATTTCCCGTGCCGCCCTGGCTG
>JANWVJ010000173.1 GCA_025056895.1 Thermoflexales bacterium | reverse complement strand
AGGGAATCAATCTCTGCGCAGCGCGTCTCATCACTGCCGACCGTGAAGAGCGGCACGGCCACCCGTTTGCCGTGCGCCAGCGCATGAGCAATGAGTGGAAGGGTGTCCACTTCGCTCTGAATGGGCAGGAAACAATGAATCACGCCCGCACGCTGATAAGCGGGCCAATGAACGACCCGAGCACAGATCTGCCGGCTCCACGCTGCCCGCTGTTCGGGGAGAATCGCATCGCGCAGCGCTCGCATGTGCGCCCGCAATATCTTCTTGTCTGCCGCCACATCCCTATGCACCAGCATCTTGCCGCCCTAACCTGCCTACAACTCAGTCATGATGAGTCACCACTCAACCGGTCACTCGATTTTTTTAAGTCCGCTGATCGTAGCCGACAGCCGTTTAAGACCAGACTTAGCGAAGAAGACTTCAACCTCTTCATCGTCGCGCTGGCGAGTGCTGCGCAACACAATTCCCTCGCCGAACTTCTGATGATAGACACGCTGACCGGGCGTGAACTCGACCGGTGGGCGAGGACTGCGCGCCGTCTGCGAGAGATCGCCGGCACTCCAACTTGGTTGCTTCTCTTTGCTACGCCCGCCGAGATTGAGCAGTTCTGCCGGCAGGTCGTCCAGAAACCGAGACGGCGCGCTCATGTCGCTTGTACCCCATGCCGAGCGGCGGAAGGCGCGCAGCAGGTACAGACGGTCTTTGGCGCGAGTGATGCCGACATACATCAGCCGGCGCTCCTCAGCCATTTGATCTGGATTATCCAAACTGCGGCTGTGAGGTAAAAGCCCATCTTCCAGACCGACGATGAACACCACACGAAACTCCAAGCCTTTGGCAGCGTGCAATGTCAACAACGTAGGCGCGTTGGCGCTTTCATCGTAATTATCAATGTCGCTGACCAGGGCTACCTCATTCAGAAAATCGCCGAGTGGCATATCGCCGGCCCCAAACGCCACATTGCGCAGCTCCATGACGTTCGCCCAGCGTTCTTCTCCTTCTTCTGTTCCGTCTTTCAGGTAATCACGATAGCCGCTGGTTTGCAGGATGTGATCAAACAGTTGGCCGACGGCAAGTTCGTCGCGCAAGTCAATCCAGTTGCGCCACAAGGCGGCAAAGTCGGCCAACGCCCGGGCAGCGCGGCCGGCGAGCTGGCCAGTGGTGAGTGACTGATAAATCGGCGTGCCATTCGCCCGCGCTGCTTCTTCGATTTGCGCGAACGTTTTGTCGCCGATGCCACGCGGAGGCACATTGACGATGCGGCGTAGGCTGACGCTGTCGGCGGGATTATTGACAATGCGCAAATATGCCAACACGTCCTTGACTTCTTTGCGCGCGTAGAAGCGCGTGGCGCCGACCAGGCGATAGGGCATGCCGGCGCGCACGAAGGCATCTTCTAGAGCGCGCGACTGCGCGTTGGTGCGATACATCACTGCGATCTCCCCCGGCGCTGCCGCGCCATGATCGATCAGCTCGCGGATTGTATCGACCACATACTGCGCTTCTTCATCGTCGGTGTACAACTCACGCACGACAATCTTCGGGCCCTGACCACGCTCGGTGAACAGTTTGATATGCCGGCGGTTGGGATTGCGCCGAATAACAGACATGGCAGCGTCGAGAATGGTTTGGGTTGATCGGTAGTTTTGATCAAGCGCAACTACGTTCAAGTCGGGGAAGTCCTCTTGCAAGCGCAATACGTTGCGATAGTCGGCCCCGCGCCAAGCATAGATGGATTGATCGGGATCCCCCACACAAAACACATTGCGATGCTTGCCGGCGATCCACTTCACAAGGACATACTGCGCCAAATTCGTATCCTGAAACTCGTCCACAAGAAGATGCAGATAGCGTTCCTGAACGCGCTGGCATACAGACGGGTTGTGTTGTAACAGGCGCACTGTTTCGATAAGCAGATCGTCGAAATCCAAAGCGTTGTTGGCGCGCAGGATTTGGTTGTAGCGCACGTACACCCGCCCGACAATTTCCTCGAAATACGTTTTGGGTTGAAACTGATCAGGCCAGATCAGGTCATTCTTGGCGCGGCTGATGACGCTATGCACTGCCGCCGGCTTATATTTCTTCTCATCGATGTTCAGCTCGGCCAGCGCCGTCTTGACAACGCTGAGTTGGTCGTCGGCGTCAAAGATGGCGAAATGGTGATCTACTCCGATCAGGGGCGCATCGCGGCGCAGCAATCGGGCGCAGATGCTGTGAAAGGTGCCGATGCTCATTTCGCCGGTTTGGGCTGCGCCCATCATGCGATTTAGGCGTTCGCGCATTTCATTGGCAGCCTTGTTGGTGAAGGTGACGGCCATGATGCGGTGAGCGGGTGTTTTGCGCGCCAGCAGCAAATAGGCAATCCGGCTGGTCAGCACACGCGTTTTGCCGCTGCCGGGGCCAGCGATCACCAACGTGGGGCCATCATCAGCCTGCACTGCTTTGCGCTGCGCCAGGTTTAAGCTGTCGAACAGGGAGGCCAATTCAGCCGCCATGCCAGAAATCCTCGCTCATGTACTTGTAACCGGCGTCGGCAAACACTGTTACCACGACGCCATGTCCGACCGTGTCGCGCACACGCTCCGCGACACGCAGCGCCCCCACCGCCGCTGCGCCGGCCGACGGACTGACAAACAAGCCTTGCTCACGCGCCAGCCGAATAGCCATTTCTTGCGCCGCTTCGGTTTCGATTTCCAGGTTCTCATCGGCCAGGGACGGGTCATATATCCTGGGCAAGATAGCCGTCGGCATGTACTTCCACCCCTCGATGGCGTTCACGGCAGAGTCAGGTTGTAGAGAGATCAGACGAATGTCGGGATTGAGCTCGCGCAGCCGGCGGCCTACACCCATGAATGTGCCGCTTGTGCCTAGGCCGGTGACGAAATGGGTGATGCGACCTTCGGTTTGCCGCCAAATCTCTTCTGCCGTGGTGTAGTAGTGCGCCTGCCAGTTTGCATCATTGTCGTATTGATTTGCGTAGAAATAGGTGTGGGGGTCTTCGTGATACAACTCTTGGGCTTTGCGCACAGCGCCGTTGCCGCCTAACATTGGGTCGGTGAACACCATCTCTGCGCCGTAGGCTTTTAGGATGAACTTGCGTTCTGGGCTGACATTCAGCGGCATAACCAGACGCACACGATAGCCCAGAGCTGCTCCCAGCATGGCATAGGCAATACCCATGTTGCCGCTGGTTGCATCTAGGATGATCTTGTCGCGGGTAAGCCGGCCATCTGCCTCCGCCGTGCAGATGATGTTTAGTGCGGCGCGGTCTTTGACAGAGCCGCTGGGATTAAACCACTCCGCTTTTGCATACACTTCCACCGGCGCAACTCGGCGCGCTCCCTCTAAACGCTCCAAGCGCACCAACGGCGTATTGCCAACCTGCAAGCACAGATCACAGGACGAAGATCGATAGAGGATAGACATGGGTAAACAAGTGTACCTTTAGGGAGAACGCACGGATGATCGAGAGTGTATCTTCCAACAGGTGCAATTTCCCTGCAGGGGTCACCCTGAGGCGAAGCCGGCGTGGGCCATGTCCGCCTGCGCTGCCTTTGCAGGTGTTGCGCGCGGATTCACCCACCGCGCAACAACCTGTGCTGCTCCTAACAAAAAATGCACCCATGACCGACGTCAGCCGCCGAGGCAGCGCAGCAACAAACGTAAGGCGGCATCGGCCGAGGCGCGCTTATTACCCGTGCGGTCATATGCCCATATGTGCTGCTCGACCACATCTATGGTGGGCGTGCTGACGGCCAAATACACCAGGCCGACCGGTTTGCTCTCTGATCCACCGCCTGGGCCGGCGATGCCGGTCGCGCTAACAGCCACATCCACCCCCAGCGCACGGCGCACACCGACCGCCATTTCCAACGCACACTGCTCGCTGACGGCGCCGTACTGCACCATCGTCTGATCCGATACACCCAAGTGGGTGCGCTTGATGCGATTGTCATACGCGACAATCCCGCCGATGAAATAAGCCGAGCTGCCGGGGCGATTCGTTAATTCGTCAGCAATCAATCCGCCGGTACAGGACTCGGCCGTGCCGAGCGTCCAAGCACGCTGCGTCAGCGCAGCGCCGATTTGCTCGTTCATGTAGGCGCGCCAACGGCGCAACAATTCTTCTCGCAGCGGAGCCAATGTGCTGCGCACGGCCAGAGCCTCGCCTGGCGGGAGCATGGGTTCAAGCGCCGCAAACTCTTCTTGATCAATCCAGATCAGCTCACCTTGCGGAGACATCCAAGCATCTAGCGCCAGGTCTTCCCACTCGATCAGATCTTCGGTGATGCGCGCCGGGCGGGACAAATCGGCATACCATCCTTTGAGCGAGCCATTTGCCGAACGAATCTCAAAGACGGTGTGCCAGCGATTCGTGTAAAAGGTTTCAATAAATCGATCCCCCGGCTCCAGAACGCCGAATCCCAGATCAACAGGAGGGCGTGTCCACTCGGCGACTACGAGGACGTGATCATGCTTACGTTCGATAAGTTCTGCGGTATATCGGGCACGTTCTACCCCATCAGGTTTCAGTTTGCGCACCAGCATGGCGCGGGCAAGCGTACCGCGCCCGGCGTGCAGTGTCAATCCGAAGCGGCCTTGTGCAAGTGCGCACGATGAAAAAGGGGGAAGCCAGGCTAATTAGCCTGGCTTTATACCAGTTCAGGACAGGAGGGAACCTGAACCGGTGGGGAAACGAGCCTGGTATTCAAATTGTCAGCGCGCCTCGGTGATATCACTTTGTGCGCTTGGGCGCGGCTCTAATCGCGGCACCGACATGTACTGTCTTAGAGAGACGTGCCGTTCACCGAGAGTCACTTTGAAGTGAGTCTTTTTGTCTTTGCGCGTCACTTCTAGTGCCACGATGGAGCCGGGTTTTTTGCGAATGATCTGGTCAGTGAGGGTGACTTCTTCTGTTAGCGGTGTGCCATCGACGCTGTGAATGATGTCACCTGGTTGTAGTCCCGCCCGATGAGCGGGGCTGTCCTGCAACACTTTGCGTACTACGACAACTTGGTTGCTGGGTTGTTCACCGCTGCTTGGGCGTACATGCCATTCCAGCCCCAGAAAGGGGACTGTCTTCACAATCATTCGCTCTGTGCTCCAACTGCTCGGTCAGCGCACGTTGCCCACTCTATCCGCTCGTTTTGCCGCACGAGGCGGGCAGCCAACCTTCAAACGAAATGCCCATCCACACCTTAAACGCTTGTTTGCACAGGAGGAAACAAACAAACGCGCCGTAGAAAGCTCACTGCCCGGCTCGTGCGGTAAAACTTGCTTCGCTGCCGCACTGCACTATCTGTCTTAGTTACGGTCAGAAGCATAGAATTTTTGGATTAGGTTGGCCTTAGAGCGGAGTAGGAAAACAGTGAGTTAAACCAAGTTGGGTTGATAGGCCGGCAGCCAGACGTTGAAAGTCGTACCTACACCGACAACACTCTGCACTTCGATGTCGCCTCCGTGGGCCTCGACGATGGATTTAGCAATCGCCAACCCCAACCCGGCTCCGCCGTAAGCGCGCGAGCGGGATTTGTCCACGCGGTAGAACCGCTCAAATACGTGAGGCAAATCTTCAGACGGAATCCCCACGCCGGTGTCGCTGACGCTCAATAAGACCATGCCGGCGTCTGTGGTGGCGCCGATGATGCGCACGACACCACCATCGGGGGTGTGCTTGACGGCATTCTCGACCAGGTTGAGCAAGACTTGCTTGATGCGGTCGGCATCCCCATGTACGATCAACTCGCCGGCCACGGAGGATTCAACGGACACGCGACCGTCGGCCATGATAGCCCCGCTGCGGGCTACATCGGCCACAAGAAGAGCGATGTTAATCGGCTCACAGTGCATGGGCAACATGCCTGCGTCGGCCTGGGACAACAGCAACAGGTCGCTGA
>JANWVJ010000172.1 GCA_025056895.1 Thermoflexales bacterium | reverse complement strand
CCAACCCCACCCAGCAGTTCTTCAACGTTACTCTACCGATGCTCGCCCCAACCACCCTATATGTGCTCACCACAACGACCATTCAAGCGCTGCAAGTATTTGACCAAGTGTTCATCGTCAGCAACGGGATGGGCGGGCCAGGCACATCCACATTGACCATGACGCTCAACCTCTATCAAAACGGCTTCCAGAGCTTTCGGCAGGGCTACGCTAGCGCACTGGCATGGGTGTTGTTTGTTGTGATTTTTGCTTTCACGCTGTTCCAGTTTCGCCGACAGCGGCGCGCCAGTGGTGCGTACGACATGTGAATCAACCACTGCGATTTGCGTTTCTCAGGACAGGTCGCTGAACCCGACTTTCAAATATCTGCAATGAGCTACCGAGCTATACGCATCACTCGCGCCATCACCATTTACGCTATTTTGACCATCTTCGCTGCTGTGATGCTCTTCCCGTTCTTGGTAATGATCTTCACTTCGCTGAAGACAGCATCCGATACGTTCAGTTACCCACCACGTCTATTACCGGCCGAGCCGGTCATGGTGAGGGTGACCGGTTTTGAGCAGCCGCTACCGCTTTACCAGATCACAGTTGAGGGGGGAGAGACGAAGGAGATGGCGCTAGTCGAAGACAACATTCGCGCAGGAATATTCGCCCCGCTCGACGCAGACGGCCGGCCCGACACAACCAACACAGTCATTCGCCGTTTCGGGGAGGTGAAGGTGGCGGGCGGTACAACCCCTAAAGAGGTGATCGTCAACGGCCAGCCCACACCTGTTTATGAAGTCGAACTGAATGGCGCAATTATTGAGATGGTTGTCTTGACGCGCACGGCAGTCGGAAAATTTGTCAATCCGGTCAACCCCACCGATACAGCTCTGGCCAACGTGCGCCTAAGCCGGCCAGTCACCCGCATCACGGCGCACCCTGAGAATTACGCGGAAGTAGTCAACCTGCTCGGCTTCGACCGTGCGTTGACCAACACGATCATGATCACGGTCCTGACTGTAGTCGGGCAACTGTTTACCAGTGTACTGGGCGGTTACGCTTTCGCGCGGTTGAAATTCCCCGGCCGCGACCAAATCTTCCTGTTGTACCTAGGCACGATTATGGTGCCGTTCGTAGTGCTGATTATCCCGCTTTACCAGCTCATGGTAGCAATTGGCTGGGTCAATGCAATGCCAGCCTTGATCCTGCCATGGCTGTATACAGCTTACGGAACGTTTCTGATGCGGCAGTTCTTCATCACCATTCCAAAAGAAATTGAAGAAGCCGCTCTAATAGATGGCGCATCACGCTGGTCTATTCTGACCCGCATCTTCATCCCAGCCAGCATACCCGCACTAGCAACACTAGCCACGTTCACATTCTTGCATGCATGGAACAGCTTCTTCTGGCCGCTGGTTGTAGTGAACACCGGCAACACTCGCGCGCAGGTATTGACTTTGGCACTGAACGTGTTGCGCGGACGCGCAAGTGACAGTCCGAACCTGATTCTGGCCGGCGCAGCAATCGCTATCATTCCACCCACCCTGGTCTTCATCCTCGCCCAGCGCTACTACGTGGAAAGCATGACCAGTAGCGGGGTGAAAGGCTGAGCAGAGAGTCAGCTAAATCAAAATTACCTGCTGATAGCGAGGCCAAAGTGCATCCGTCTACAGCGTCACTATGCAGCCCTAATGCCATTCATAAACAGCTTCAGCCCGGACAGGCCGGCCTCGCCCCGGTGCCGGCGCGGATGCTGCCAGGGGAAGACGTGGTTTTCGGGATGCGGCATCAGGCCCAGCACATTGCCGGCCGGGTTACACAGGCCGGCGATGTTCGCCACCGAGCCGTTCGGGTTGCCAGGATAGCCCACCGGCCCGCCGGCTGCATCGGTGTAGGTCAGGGCAATCAGGCCCGCGCGCTCAAGGCGTTGCAGCGTGTCATCATCGCGCACGGCCAGCCGTCCTTCGCCATGCGCCACCGGGCAATAGATCAATTCATCCATGCCGCGCGTGAACACACAGGGGCTGGCCGAGTTTGCCTTGAGGTACACCCAACGACATTCAAAGTGTCCTGAAGCGTTGAACGTGAGCGTCACGCTTCTCCCGCTCTCCCATTCTCCATCTCCCGGCAACACGCCCGCTTTCACCAGCGCCTGGAAGCCGTTGCAGATGCCCAGCACCGGCCGGCCATCGGCCACAAAGCGCGCCACCGCATCGCCCAGGCGATGACGCAGATCGAGCGCCCACAACACGCCGGCCCCCAAGTCGTCGCCATACGAAAAGCCGCCCGGCACAACCAGCATGTGATAGTCCATTAACTCGCGCTCGCCGGAGATAAGCTGATTGACATGCACGATCTCCGGCTCACCACCGGCCATCTCGCAGGCTAGTGCGGCATCGTGGTCCCGGTTCGTGCCGGTGGCGTGCAGGATCAACACGCGCGGCCGCCGGCCCACTCTTCCGCTCTCACGCTCTCGTACTCTCGTGCTCTTCCGATCTGCCGCTCTCCCGCTCTCATGCTCTCCCGCTGTCGTACTCTCGCCTTCTCCCGCTCTCCCACTCTCCCCGCCTCCACGCCAGCTGCGTTCTAGACCGGCCACCGGCACGCGGATCAACTCGCTGCTCTGTCCATGGATCACCAGCTCATCGCCCGCGCTCACCGCGCCAATGGCTGCGTGTGGCACGCCGGCCATCAGCGCTTCAAACGGCGCCACGTCTTCAGGCCGCACCTCGACGATGAAGCGCGTCAACGACTCGGCATACAGCGCCACCTGATCGTTGAACGCAGGATCGTCGCTGCGCTCGGTCAACGGGACGCGGCTGAGATCGACCTGCGCACCCAGCCGGCCGGCCAGACACATCTCGGCCAGCGCCACCGCTATGCCGCCCTCCGAACAATCGTGGCAGGCTTGAACGAGGCCGGCCGAGATCGCGCGATGCAGCGCGCGCAAACGGTCCAACGCATCACTCACCGGAGCAGGAACGATTTGCGATCGAGCAGGCGCGCCAAACTCTGAAGTGGGTAATCGCAAATCCCAGATTGCCGCGCCTCCAAACTCGGGGCGTGTGTCACCCACGACGTATAGCACGTTGCCGGCCTGCTTCAAATCCACGGTGCACGTGCGATTGACATCGGGCACGATGCCCAGAGCGGAGATCAAGAGTGTGCCGGGGATGGCGTGTTTGCGCCCATCCGCGCCGGTGTACTCATTGTTCAGGCTGTCCTTGCCAGAGATGAAGGGGGCCTGATAGGCGATCGCCGCGTCGTAACAGCCCTGCGCGCAGCGCACCAGGCTGCCCAGCCGGTCGGGCAGATTCGGATTGCCCCAGCAGAAATTGTCGAGCAGGGCAATCCGATCGGGGTCTGCGCCGACGGCCACCGCGTTGCGCATGGCCTCATCCACCGCCGCCCACGCCATCGCATAGGGGTCGAGTTCGCCATACTGCGGACAGATGCCGGCCGACAACGCCACACCTCGGAGCGTGGATTCGGAATTTTGGATTCGGGACTCCGTGCTCTGTGCTCCGTGCTGTGTATTCTGACTACTCCCCGCCGGCACTAACACCGCCGCATCACTCGGCCCATGATTGTCCACGCCCACCAGCGGCTTGACCGCGCCGCCACCTTGTACTTCATGGTCATAGCGCCGGACGACGTGCTCTTTGCTGCGGATGTTCGGATGCGCCAACAGAGATAACAACACTTCGGCCATCGAGAAGGGCCGATTCAGCGTCTCGGGGGAGGGATGGGCCGACAACGAGCCAGGGCCGGCCTGAGCGCGATCACCAATCGTTAATGCCGGCTCATACACAGCAGTGAGTCTGCGACGCAGAATGCCGTTGTGTAGGAAGTCCATCGACAGATCAGCCACCAACTTGCTGCCGTAGAACAGTTTCAGCCGGCCTGTCGATTCGAGCTGGCCGATCTGCACCGCCTCGATGTCCTGCGCGTCGCAGATGGCCTTCAGCATAGGCCAGTGATGCGGGGGCACAGCGAGCACCATGCGCTCTTGGGCTTCACTCAGCCAGATTTCCCACGGGCGCAGGCCGGGATACTTCAACGGCACTGTATCCAGTTGAACGTGGGCGCCGACCTCCTTGGCCATCTCACCGACAGCGGAGGAAAGGCCGCCCGCGCCGCAATCGGTGATCGCGTTGTACAAATGGGCATCGCGCGCGCGCAAAATCACCTCTAAAACCTGCTTCTCATGAATCGGGTGTCCGATCTGCACTGCGCTGCCGGCAACTCGGCCGGTCGCCTGATCCATCTCCATGCTGGAGAAGGTGGCCCCGCGCAACCCGTCGCGGCCGGTGCGACCACCTAGTACCACGATGTAATCACCCGGTTGTGGATTGGAGGGATGTGCGCCACGCGGCAAAATGCCCAAGCACCCACAAAACACCAGTGGGTTGGCTGTGTAGCCGGGGTGATACAAAATCGCACCGTTGACGGTGGGAATGCCCATCTTATTGCCGTAATCTTCGATACCGTGAACCACGCCGTCTGCAATACGGCGCGGATGGAGCACACCGGCCGGCAAATCTGTGTGCGGCAAGTCTTGCAGCCCAAAACACAGCACATCGGTATTGGCAATCGGACGCGCGCTAACGCCCAAAATATCGCGCACCACACCGCCCACGCCAGTGTTCGCCCCACCAAACGGCTCCAGCGCCGAAGGATGATTGTGCGTCTCAACCTTAAAAGCCAGGTCGAAATGATCGTTGAAAGCAACAATGCCGGCGTTGTCCACGAACGCCGAGCGCACCCACGGCTTGTTGATCTCTTCGGTTGCTGCGCGGATATAGGTGCGCAACAAGCCGTTCACAACATGAGGGGTAGGAGCAGTAAGCGATGATTCAACAGCCGCCGAGGGCGCGCTGCCTTCTTGCATCCGAAAGTCAATCAGCGCCTTAAACGTTTTGTGCACACAATGCTCGCTCCATGTCTGGGCCAACATTTCCAGTTCGGCGTCGGTAGGATCGCGCTCTTCATCATCAAAATAATCGCGAATCGCGCGCATCTCATCCACATCCAGCGCCAGCCGGCGCTCACGGCTGACACGCAGCAAGCCATCGTCGTCGAGGTGACGAATGGGGATGATCTCTACCGTATCATCGATCGGCTGATAAGGCGCGAAGGGAGCGGAGATCGGATGATCAATCGCGTGAGATTGAACGAGCGGGTTGGAAAATACTTCCACCGCCAACCGACGCAACACTTCGGGCGTCAGATCACCCCACAACAAGTACGATGCGCCGGTGGCAGCGCGCTCTACGCCGGCAATGCCCAACACCTGAGCGGCGCGCAAGACACTTTCTGCAGGCGGGTCGGTTACGCCGGGCAACGGCGCCACTTCGATCACATGGTCGGGCGCAGCAGACTGAATGTAAGAAGACCAAGCCGGCGCAGCGCCGGCCTGGTCTGTTTCCGTCACTTCCCAGGTTTCGGTAACCGGATCGGCCAACAACAACTCGGCAAGTCGCTGGGTCTCTCGCACGGACAAAGTTCCACTGAAGAAATACAGCCGAATCTCTTGGCAGCCGACGAGGCCAGCCATGTCAAGCTGGCGGGCGATCTCGATGTGCTTGTTAGCAGCAGAGGAGTGGTCGCAAGCGTTGCGGACTTCCACACGCAGGATTCGTGTCATGTCTTCCCTCGATGAGCGTGTACCATATCATGACTTGCCACGAGATGAAAGACAAACAGGCGCGGTCGTCACCGCGCCTGTAAGCTTGGCAGGCAATCTAGAGACGCACCGGCTAAGAAGCAATCAAGCATTCGGCGCGTCCAAACGGACAACAGGATGGGCGGATTACGGGCCGCTGGTCGTAGGCAAACCGGCTGCGCGCCACTGATTCATCCCACCGGCCATGCTGGTCACCCGCTTAAAGCCGGCCTGTAGCAGAATATCGCGCCCGGTTTGGCTGCGGTTGCC
>JANWVJ010000171.1 GCA_025056895.1 Thermoflexales bacterium | reverse complement strand
GGCGATCCAGAAGAGATCGCCCCACATTTTTATACGTGCGTTCTACTTGCGCACTCCCCGCCCGCGTGTGAACCCCTGGGCTTCTGTCTCCTATCGACTGCGGTTGCACCTTGGAACCGACGAGGCAGCGTTAAAACCGATGGGGGATTGCTCCAGTCGATTTCAGAAGTGCTGATATGCCCCGGCCCATCCTACAATTGCGGTACACTCTCCAATGCCATGCCCAAAGAAATCATGACTTCCCGAGAGCGCTGGCTGGCCGTCCTGAAACGTGAAAAGCCAGATCGTGTGCCCATGGATTACTGGGCTACTCCTGAAGCAACTAAAAAGTTAAAGCAGTATCTCGGCTGTCGTACACGTGAACAGATGCTTGACGCGCTGCACGTGGATTATCCGATTACTGTTGCGCCGGAGTATGTTGGCCCGAAACTGCCGCGCATGACCGACGTGTTCGGCTGCACGTACCGCAATGTGCGCTACGGTGAAGGTCAAGCAGCCGGCGTGTACCGCGAGGTGGTCGAACACCCCCTTGCGCGCTTCAGCTCGGTTGAGGAGATTGAGCGCGAGTACACATGGCCCAGCCCAGACTGGTATGACTACCGCAGCATTCCCAAACAGATCAAAGGTAAAGAGCGCCATCCTATTCGCGGCGGCGGCTCCGAGCCGTTTCTGATCTACAAGAATCTGCGGGGGCAGGAGCAGGCTTTCATCGATCTGGTGGAAAACCCGGAGATGGTGCATTACTGCCTCGACAAGCTGTTCGATTTGGCGTATGAGAACACACGCCGCATCTACGAGGCCATTCCCGGCAAAGTGATGATCACCTACGTGGCCGAGGATATGGGCGGTCAAACCGACCTGATGTTCTCGCCCCGCCAGATTCACACCTTTTTGCTGCCGCGTATGAAGCGCATCATCGACTTGGCGCATGAGAACGGCGCGTATGTGTTCCACCACAACGACGGCAACTGCCGGCGTATCCTGCCTGACATGATCGCCGCCGGCATCGATGTGCTCAATCCGATTCAGTGGCGCTGCCCCGGTATGGAGCGCGAGGGCCTCAAGCGCGACTTCGGCGATCGCCTGGTGTTCCACGGCGGCGTGGACAACCAGTACACGCTGGCATTTGGCTCCTTGGATGAGGTGCGCCAGGAAGTGCTGGACAATCTGCGCATCCTCGGCGAAGGTGGCGGCTATATCCTTGCCCCCTGTCACAACATCCAGCCGGTCAGCCCACCGGAGAATATTGTGGCGATGTACGAAACGGGTTACGAATACGGCTGGACGTGAGATACCCCCTCAGCCTGATGCAACCTTTGGCGCCCTTGCGCATCGAATAGTAGATGATATAGCTTGGTGGCCGAAGTCCACTTCCGTAAGGGGTAGGCCGAAGTTGCTGTGAAGCACGGCGCCCGAGCCGTTAACATCATGTGCGTGAGGGAGGTGTTATGCCGATTTTTGAATATGAGTGCCCAGATTGCGGCGACAGTTTCGAGAAACTGGTTCGTAGTACTTCATCCACTGCAAAAGTGGTGTGCCCGCAGTGTGGCAGCGTGAAGCCCAGGCGCAAGCTGTCTGCTTTCGCCGCCTCGGTTAGAGGGGGAGGTGGTTCAGTCTCGTCTTCGGATTGTGGTTCCAGTGGCGGGACCTGAGGGATTCCACGTCGCATTCGGCCGTGAGCCGAATTCCCCTTGCAGGTAATAAGCAGGCATCCGACACCTCGAAGGTGTCGGATGCCTTTGCTTTGCTATACTCCCCTGCGTGACATCGACCGCGAATAGCCGGATCAGGCTCAATTCCCGGTTGCTCCCCGTCCTGATCGGCGCGCTCATCCTGCTCCAACTCATCAACCCCTGGCAAGGCTGGATGATTTTGCTGGTCGGGTTGGGCGGAGCATGGTTGATTGCCTGGCTGTGGGCGCGTGCATTAGCGCATGGACTCCTGTTTAGACGTGAGATGCGCTATGGCTGGGCGCAGGTTGGAGATCGTTTGGAAGAGCGGTTCACGCTGCAAAATACCGCCTTCGCGCCGGCTTTGTGGGTCGAGGTAATTGATCACACGGCCCTGCCCGAATATCAAGCCGGCCGTGTGACGGGCGTCGATAGTCGCTCGCAGACTCAATGGCGCACCCAGAGTGTATGCACTCGGCGTGGTGTGTTCACCCTTGGCCCGACCACGCTGCGCAGTGGTGATGTGTTCGGCATCTACAGTGTCACGGTCGAGTCTTCTAGTTCGACTACATTGATGGTATTGCCGCCGATCATTCCTTTGCCGCACATCGAAGTTGCGCCCGGCGGTCGGGCTGGTGAAGGACGCCCGCGCACGAATGCTCCAGAGCAAACTGTTAGCGCCGCCACGGTGCGTGAGTATTCTCCTGGCGACAGCTTGCGCCACATTCACTGGCTGACGACTGCGCGGCGTGGCTCGTTCTTTGTTCGTCTCTTTGACAACACGCCGGCCGGCCACTGGTGGATTATCCTGGACATGGATCGCGCAGCCCACGTTGGCCAGGGTCAGGACTCTACTGAGGAGCACGCCATTACATTGGCTGCCTCGTTGGCGGATGCCGGCTTACGTGCCGGCCACTCAGTGGGGTTGATTGCATTTGGCGACGAATTAGTTTGGCTTCCACCTCGTAACGGCGACCCGCAACGATGGAGCGTCCTGCGCGCCCTGGCGCTTTTAAAGCCCGGCAGCGTGAAGTTGGAGGAACTGCTAGAGCGGGTGCGTCCCACCATCGGCCTGTCTTCTAGCGTCATCATCATTACGCCGGCGATTGCCCCTGTTGGCAAAGCATCTCCCGGCTGGTTGGCCCGCCTGCTCATGCTGCGCCGGCGCGGTATTGTGCCGACCGTTTTGCTGCTCGATGCGCAGGCATATGTAGAGGATTCGTCTGTTTACCAGAGCGCAGCGCATACAGCCGAACGACTTGCCGGTTTTGGAATCGTCGCGCGTGTGATTGATCGCAGCACGTTCAATCGCCTGGAAAACAAACCCGGCCACGAAGGAGAATGGGAGTGGCTTATTTTGCCCACCGGTCGCGTTGCGCCGGTGCGCCGGCCTAGCAATCTCGACTGGAGGGCGCTGTCATGAGCCTCGTTCAAAACCTGCTCGTCCATTTGGTGCGGCGATTGGGCGGGGCAACCCTCTTGGCGTTGATGCTGCTGCTTGTGCCACAGGGGGTGTTGGCGCTGGTGCTCACTCAGAATATTCGTGGGTTGGATGGGGACTTGTTGATGAGCGTTACGCTGCTGGCTTTGCTGCTGAGCTGGTGGTTGGCGCGATGTTCTGCACAAGGGCGATTGCGTTCAGGCTGGTCGTTGACGTTGGCTCTGGCTTTCGGACTGCCGGTGGTGATCGTGAGAGTAGGCGGATTGACTGCTGAACTGTTGGCTCTCGCTGCGCGAAGTGCCGACCTGTATCGCGCTTTCACTGTACCGTTCTCTGATCCTGCTCCGGCTCTTGACGCGCTGATCGCCTCACTGAATGCATTGTTAGGCGATGTGAGCACGCTCTTAGGTCGAACGCAGAGTTGGCTGATTGCAGTAGCACAGGCTCGACCGATGTTCGATCCCGTTGCGGCAGCATTAGTATGGGCTTATGGGGCATGGGTAATTGCAGCGTGGAGCGCCTGGGCGGTGCGCCGGCATGGGAATGTGTTGTTGGGGCTTGCCTTGCCGACGAGCGCTCTGGCGCTCACAGCGTTCTATGTGGGCGAAGAGCCGCGCATTCTCCTGGTCCCGCTGGGGGCAGCGTTGGCGATGATGATCGTGATCGGACAGGCTGCCCGCGAATCGCGTTGGCGCGCTGCCGGTATCGATTTCTGGGAAGGGATGCGCCTGGATATGGCCGTTTCCTCTGTGCCGTTGCTGACAGTCTTGCTCGTTCTCTCTAGCGTGATCCCTGCCATCTCGCTGGAGGCCATCGTGACATGGGCGCAGAAAACGTTTGTGCAGCCGGTCGTCGAGGATCGCCCCGTTGTCCCGGAATCGCTCGGTTTGCAACCCAGACCGCGAGCGGCCCGTCCCCCGGACAATCTGCAAGCGCCGGGTTTGCCCAGGCGTCACTTGATCGGCGCCAGACCAGAGTTGTCGCGCGAGTTGGTGATGTATGTTAATACCAGCGACATGCCTGCGCCGCAAGCCGGCATCCCGCCTGAGCTATACCAAGCTGAGGACATTCCGCGCCTGTATTGGTTGGGCAGCACCTATGATTTCTACAACGGCTCCGGTTGGTCAACCAGCAACACGCGTATCCAGCACTATGTCGCCGGCCAACCGCTCATCACCCCCACCATTACCGCCACTCAAACCCAGCGCCGCGTGCGTCAGTACTTCCGGCTGATGGACAACCCAAGCGGGGTGTTATATGCAGCCGGCGTGTTTGAGTCGGCTGATATGGACTATAGCGCTCTGTGGCGCTCATTTGACGATCTATTTGGTATTCGCGCCCCGGATGTGATGGAATATCGCGTGGACTCGCTTGTGTCCAATGCGCCTGAATCCGTGTTGCGCGAAGTCCGCGCCGAGTATCCGGATTGGATTCTGGATCGTTACTTGCAGTTGCCGGATACCTTGCCCATTCGCGTGCGTACACTCGCGCGCGACCTGACGGCCACTGCTCCGACTCTCTATGACCGCGCCCGGGCGATCGAAGCACACCTGCGAACCTATTCCTACACGCTCGATTTGCCGCCTCCGCCGCTTGGCCGCGACGTGGTGGATTACTTTCTGTTTGACCTCAGGCGTGGCTATTGCGATTACTTTGCTACCTCGATGGTGGTGTTAGCCCGCGCGGCCGGCCTGCCGGCCCGTGTTGCAGTGGGCTATGCCACCGGCACATACGATCCGCGCGCGGCGCGCTATGCAGTGGTGGGAACAGATGCGCACTCTTGGGCGCAAGTTTATTTCCCAGGTCATGGCTGGATCGATTTCGAGCCGACCAGCTCTCGTCCGTTGATCGAGCGTCCACTCGAATCCTCGCAACGTGATCTGTCCGCTGTTCCTCTTTCTGCGCCGGCTGAACCGATTACAGCTCAGCGCATGCGCGCCGAAGGACAACGCCTCGGCGGGCTGGTGGTAGCGGGATTAGCGCTTGCCGCAATCGGCGTGATGTGGTTTTTGAGTGATGCGTGGCGGCTGAGCCGTCTGCCGCCGGAGCAAGTCATCGTGCGTCTATACAACCGTCTGCATCGGCGCGGACGTGAGTTGTGCCGGCCGGCGCAAGTGAGCACAGACGCGCAAACACCGTATGAGTTTCAAGCCGTCTTGGACAAACGGTTGCGCACGGTGCTGGGCGGTTCTGTTCATCAAGGTGCCGATAGCCGGCTGGAAGTCGATCGCGCTGAACTGCGCAAGCTGGTGGAGCTGTATGTGCACGTCCGCTACAGTTCGCACCGTCCGGACACCACTGCGCGCGCAGCAGCGATCAACGCCTGGTTCACGCTGCGTCGTGCTTTGTGGTGGGCCTGGTTGCGCGACCGCCTTTTGCGCCACCGCCTTCATCGGCTGGAGGTTGGCTCTGGGAAAAGCCAGCGCGGCGCTGCCCACAGATAAACGATCATGCCGATCAACTCAACCAGTGATTGAAGAACAATCGCGACTGCTGCGAGTTCAAAAGTCGGTGGAAGCGCCAGGGCTAACGGCAATACAACAAACGAGTTGCGTGTTCCGAAGCTAAAAGCCAGCGCGCGGCCGCGCGCCGGCGGCAGTTTGAATAGGCCGCTCAAAATCCGCGCCAGCGTCCCAGCCATCACCAAGAAGCCTACGAACAGCGCCAGTAACTCTTCCAAAAGCCCGATTGAAGCGATGACCACATGTGCCTGGGTGGCCGCGATGATGAATACGACTGCGCTGAGCAGTGGTATCGGCGCCCATCCCAAATAGCCCAACAGCGCCTTGCGATGCGCGCCTTGTTCTACCCACTTCTCTGTGGCAAACGCAGCCAGCAGCGGCAGCAAGATGATG
>JANWVJ010000170.1 GCA_025056895.1 Thermoflexales bacterium | reverse complement strand
GTGAATCCATGCGCATTCGCCCTGCCGATTTAGCCGATATCGAGCATATTCTGAGTCTGGATCATAGCTATCTGACCAATCATGTTTGGCAGATGAGCACGCCAGCCGGTAGCGGGCAATCCGGCCTCGCTGAGCTCGGAGCGAGCGAGCACAGCGTTACGTTTAGGCTGGCCCGTTTGCCACGCCAGGTTCAGACTCCTTACCCTCACGACTCGCACACCTTGCGCCGAATCATGCACCGCTGTGATTATGTGTGGGTCGCGCTGGGAGACAACGCTTCAGACCTATTGGGCTATATTGGCCTGGCGCTCGTGCCCTGGCAAAGCACCGCTTGGGTTCCGTGTCTCGCTGTTGCGCCGGCGCATCGCCGACGGGGCATCGCTTCGCAGTTGCTCCAGACCGCGATTGCGCAGGCGCGGGCTGATGGATTGCACAGCATTACTGTCGATGTGCAGACCAAGAATTATCCAGCAACGCGCCTATGCCAGACGCGCGGTTTTCGGCTGGCCGGTTATTCTGACAATTACTACAGCGCCAGCGACATTGCCCTGTTCTTCGCGTATAGAATTCGGTGACTTTGGGCGATGGTTGATCTCTTTAGCAATTTGTTGGGCGGCGTGACGCTGTTGAATCGCATCGTCACCACCGGCATTCTCATTACGGCGTTCGCGCTCATCATCTACATTCTGTTGTACAACCGGCGCAGCCGCATCGCTCGCGCGTTTGCCGCCGTGCTTGCCTGTCTGATCGGGGCGTATCTCGGCGACCTGCTGGCCCAGATTGCTGCTCCGCCGCCGCATGTCTGGCTGCGCTTGCAGTGGATTGGGATTGCATTTATTCCTGCCGCTGCGCTCAGTTTGTCAGACACGCTGTTGAGTGCAACCGGCGATGTCTCCCCCACGCGGCGCATTGCTGCGCGCGCCGGCTATGTAGCTGGCTTTCTAGTCTTTCTGTTGGTGGCCTTCACCTCCTGGGTGGCAACGCCGAATGTACTGGAATCTGATCTCCAGCAATTGACGCCAGGGCCGTTATTCTTCCCTTTCACGCTCTATTACTTTGGCTCGCTGGCCTGGGCTACGTACAACGTGATCGAAGCCCGTCGCCGCTCGCTCACCGCCACCAGCCGCCGCCGTATGACCTACTTTGCGCTGGCCTTCCCTGCCCCGGCGCTTGGCACCTTCCCCTATCTGCTGCCTGTCGGATGGCCGGCTGGCTTGCCTGTAATTATTCCTTGGGCGGCCATTTTGCTGGTCAACATGGGAGTTGGTGCAGCGATCACCTTCATGGGTTACACCGTCGCTTACTTTGGGGCCAGCGCCCCTGATCGTGTCATCAAGCGCCGCCTGATCAAGTATCTGATTCGAGGGCCGCTGTTGGCTGCTCTGGTCATCACCGCGCTGACATTGAGTGTGCGCATCGAAAAGTGGTTTGGCCTGCCCGGCGAGATTGTAGGCCTGGTGGCTGCGGCCACCATCATTCTGATGACGCAGTTGTTCATCGTTACGCTTCAGCCTACGCTTGATCGACTGATTGCGGGCGATGACGCCGCAGAGGTGAAGCGCTTGCAACAATTCAGCGAGCGACTGATGACCGTCTCTGATCTGACGCAATTTCTCGAAAACATCCTCGCTGCGTTATGCGACTTGCTGCGCGCGCGCACAGCTTTTATCATGCAAATCTTGCCGGCCGGCAGGAACGAGCCGATTCTTGTGACAATCGGTAATGTGGATTTGGGTCAACTCACAGCCGTTGATGCCGTCCGCTCGGCACTGAGCCGAGTAAACGGCAAACCCATGAGCAACGGTGACCAGCGGCCCATGTTTGTGGCAGACGTACAGCGTGACAAGCCAGGAACGTATGAACTCGAGCACGATTTCATCGAATGGAACGGTTACTGGTTGATACCCTTGTGCGCGCGTGAATCACCAGGTGGGGAGAGTCAACCGCTCTCCGATCATCAGACGGACGCCCCTGCAGGCGCTTTGCCTGTTTTAGGTGTGATCGGCTTACTGGCCCGCACCCCTGATCTAACAGACGAAGAGCGTCAAGGTGTCGCCCTGTTAGTGAATCAGGCTGCGCGCGCACTGGAAGATGCGATCAAACAGCAACGCGCCTTTGAAGCGCTGGAGCGCATCATACCGGAGGCCGAAGATATGCAACGCCGCATGGCCGAAACTCGCAACCCGGCTGCGCCAACGGTGGCCGATTTCGAGCTAACCCCTGCCGGCTATGATGATTTCACTCACCTGGTGCGCGATGCACTCAGTCATTACTGGGGCGGCCCCAAGCTCACGAATTCCCCATTGATGAGCCTACGAGTGGTCGCGGAAGCGATGGAAGCGAACAACGGCAATGCCACGCGCGCCTTGCGCTCGGTGTTAAACGACGCCATCGAGCGACTGAAGCCCGATGGCGTGCGCAGCATGACGGCTACCGAGTGGCTGCTCTACAACATCTTGGAGATGAAGATCATCCAAGGTCAACGTGTGCGCGACGTGGCGCGCAAGCTGGTCATGAGCGAAAGCGACTTGTATCGTAAGCAACGCGCTGCCTTTGAAGAAGTGGCCCGCATCGTGATGGAAATGGAGCGCGAGGCGCGCGAGCGAGAGTTAAAGAGCCGGCCCTCGTCCTCCGCCCTAGACACCATCAGCGCTGATCAGCCTGCCGGCGTCCGATCATGAACGCGCCGAGCAAGATATCTCCTGTTCTCCTTATCCGCTCTGTCTTGTGATATTGAGCAGCTACAATCTCCATTTGGCCTCCGATATTCCCAAATTCAAAATAGGAGTTTTGAGCATGAAAAGAGCGCTGATTGTGTATGGCGGCTGGGACGGCCATGAACCGGTTCAGGTATCTTTGTTGTGCCAGGCTGCTTTACAACGCAACGGCTTTGAAGTCGAACGATCGGACACATTAGATGCCTTTCTTGACGGCGCGAAGTTGAAACAGCTCGATCTCATCGTTCCGATTTGGACAATGGGTTCGATCAAGCGTGAGCAGCTTGAGCCGGTGCTCGAAGCCGTGCGGCACGGCGTGGGCATTGCCGGCTGCCACGGCGGCATGTGCGATGCCTTTCGCCAGGAGACGGAATGGCAGTTCATGTGCGGCGGCCAGTGGGTTGCCCATCCCGGCAACGATGGCCGTCTATACACCGTCGAGATCATCGATCAAAATCCCATCACGGAAGGACTCTCGGATTTTGAAGTGCGTTCAGAGAAGTATTACATGCACGTTGATCCGGCCATTCGTGTGATGGCTATCACCCGCTTTGAGGACTATGGTTACACCATCATGCCGGTCACCTGGACGAAGACCTACGGCAAGGGTCGCGTCTTTTACACCTCACTCGGCCACCATGCTGACATTGTGGCGATGCCACAAACCATGCAGATGCTAGAACGCGGTATGTTGTGGGCAGCCGGCCGGTGGCAAACCGAGATCGGTCTGCCGTTTGCCCAGGTGTATTGCCGGCAATAACTATGCAGCAGCAAATCGGGATCGGTTGGGATGACCGATCCCGAATGTCGCTGCTTGCGCTTCAGACTTTTGCTCTCTCGTTTCTCGCCCTCTTCTTTATGCTGCCGGCAGTTCGATTTTGGCCACCAGCCCCTTTGGCTCGCCAGACAGAAGCTGACCGGGCTGGAGCGTGCTGGGCTTCCATGTGCCGCTAGCCCGCCGGCCATCATAACGCAGCACGCTGTGGCGATCTGATTCATCACCAACGATGTCGATAATCTGTTCTCCGAAGAGCGGCGCCTCGTAGCCCAATTGCTTGCGCACTGCCTCGCAGGTGAAAGGAATAAAAGGCGATAACAGGATGCTGAGCGAGTCGATCACCCTGGCTGCCACATACAACTGAGTTGCAGCGCGAGCGCGATCGGCTTTGATTGCCTTCCAAGGCGCTTCACGATCGAGATACTGGTTGGTAGCGGTGGCCAATTCCATCGCCTTGCCCAGCGCCTCGCGTAGGCGCACGGCATCCAGCGATTCGCCCACCTCGTTGAAGGCGGTTTCGCTTTGAGCAAGCATGGCTTGGTCTGACTCATTGAACGGGCCTGGTATCGGAATACGCCCCTCGAAGTTCCTCCAGATTTGAGAAAGCGTGCGCTGCACCAGGTTGCCCCATTTGGCAAGCAACTCACTGTTGTTACGCTGCGCAAAGTCGCTCCAACTCCAGTCGGCGTCTTTGTTCTCCGGCATGATGCTGGTGAGATAAAAGCGCACCGGATCGGCCCCATACTTGTCGGCCAGGTCAATCACGTCGAGTGATACGCCCAAGCTCTTGCTGAACTTTTGGCCGCCCAGGTTTAGGTACTGGTTGGCCGGTACGTCGTAAGGCAAGTTGAAGCGCAATGTGTCGCCGCTCCTGCCGCCGTCCCACGGTTCGCCCAGCCGACCCATGCCCAGCAGCACAGCCGGCCACAGCACTGTGTGGAACAAGATGTTATCTTTCCCGATGAAGTTGTAGATTTTGACTTGGCCGTCTTTCGTGTACCAGAAGTCTTGCCAGGCATCAGGTTGCCCTGAGAGCGCTGCCCATTCCACTGTGGCGGTCAAGTAGCCGAGCAGCGCTTCATACCATACATAGATGCACTTGCCCTCTGCATCGGGCAACGGCACGGGGATGCCCCAGGTCAGATCGCGGGTGAATGCGCGTGGCTCGGCTGTGCTGGCGTAATGACGCGAGAAGTCCAACACGGTGTTGCGCCAGTAGCTGTCTTTGTCTGACAGATAGGCCAGCAATTGCTCGCGCATGGCCGGCAGGTCAAGAAAATAATGTTCCGATTCGCGCACGATCGGCGTACTGCCGTCGATCCGACTGCGGGGGTTGATGAGCTGCGTCGCGTCAAGCAAGTTGCCGCAGTTATCGCACTGATCGCCGCGCGCTTTGTCGTAGCCACAAATCGGACAAGTGCCCTCTACAAGCCGGTCCGGCAGGAACTTGCCCTGTGTTTCAGAATACAGTTGCTTTTGCTTGGCCTTGAACAGCCGACCATTTTCGAGCAGCCGGCGGAACATCTGTTGCGCAATCACATGGTGATTGCGCGTATCGGTGTGCGTAAACAAGTCATAGCTGATGCCGATCGCTTTCTGGGTCTCGAGGAAGCGGGCGTGGAAGTACTCGAACACTTGGCGCGGTGTTTTGCCTTCCTTCTCCGCTCGCACGACGATCGGCGTGCCATGCGCATCGCTGCCGCTGACCATGACCACCTGGTTACCTTTCAGGCGCTGATAGCGCGCGAAGATGTCAGCCGGCAGGTAGGCACCTGCCACATGTCCCACATGTAGATCGCCGTTGGCATAGGGCCAAGCGACACAGACCAAGATGCGTTCACGTGACATCACACCATTCCTCTTTGTATGTATTGATGAAATACCAGGCGAAAGGCGTCTGTTCCACGACAGACAATCAATCACAAGCCGGAATAAAAAACGCCCGGCGCGTGCGCGGGCGAGTATAGGTCAAGTCGAGACAAGCAGGCGCTGTCAGCCGATACACCCATCCATTTGCCCTGTGCGCCGCATCACACCGCGCAGGCGCATGGGGCCTATCATCCGTTGTTCCCTCTCTTCCATCGCGTGGGTCAGTATATCATTGACAAACACAAACAGAGACTGACGTGGCGTGCATTTTGATAGACCAAGGTAGCGCCTTCGCCTGCCCCAAGCGATGCGTCCCTCGATCGGCCCGCACGCTTGAGTAGAATAGCTTGACCTATGGTGGCCGGATTACGTAAGGCGCCCGCAGCGGCAGTTGATGCTCACATCAGACCTCTTGATCCACGGCGCGATGGCCCATCGGTGGCGAGTTTGTTGGAATTGGCTTTTAAAGACGAAGTCGGCGCCGACCCCGCTGGGCAGCGCGTGATTCACTTTCTACGTCATTACAACCCCCTAGATGCCCTCACGGTAGAAAGCTTTTCTGGTTTTGTGTGGATCGAGGATGGGCAGATCGTCGGCAACGTGTCTTTAC
>JANWVJ010000016.1 GCA_025056895.1 Thermoflexales bacterium | reverse complement strand
GCCGTCACCAATGCCGCCGAGCGGGTCGCGCGTGCCAACACCGCCGAGGCCAGTTGCATCCACTGCGACATCTCCAGCTTGACCTGGTGGAACTGATGGCGGATGGTGTTCTGCTCATCACTGGGCAGCTCGACATCATCCAACAGATGCTCCACAAAGTAACGATAGCCTTGATCGGTCGGCACGCGGCCGGCCGAGGTATGCGGATGCGTCAGATAGCCCATCTCTTCCAAGACGGCCATCTCGTTGCGCACGGTGGCGCTGGACACATTGAGTTTGCCCCTGCCGATGAGCGACTTAGAACTCACCGGCTGGGCAGTCGCCACGTAGTTTTGCACCACCATCTTGAGGATGGCCTGCTGTCGCGGGGTGAGTTCTTTTGGCTCTGCCATAGTTATGACCAAATTTAGCAATCAACTATTTTGAGTGCTAACAACTGGCTTTTGATGATACCATGCGCCAACAAAAAGCGTCAAGTAAGGATGATGTGCAAGCGTGAGGGCAGGCACAATCCACTGCGACTGGATCGGTCACGCTTCCAAGAGATATTCGTACAACAAGGTTCCGGCCGTCCAGAAAATAATCAAGAAGGTGACGACAACCCCCAACCACGCACCGAACTGGGCAAACGGAAGGCGGTCGAGAAAACCTGAAGTGGCCACCACCGACGCAACTACAAGGGGCAGCGCCAGCGGAAAGAGCAAGATCGGCAAAAAGACTTCCCGCGCCCGCGTGCTGGCAGCCATGGTCGCGATTAAAGTACCGGCTCCGGCATAGCCCACCACCCCCAGTGCGACGATCAACAACACGCCCCACTGCAATAGCGATTCATCAAACAAAATTGCCATCAGCGGCGTCACGATCAGCGCAATCACCAAGGTGAACAGAGCATTTGCCAAGGCCTTGCCGAAAAAGATCACGCTGCGATCACAGGGCGCCATCAACAAGCCGTCGATGCACTGATTCGTGTGCTCGGCGGACATCGAACGACTCAGACCGAGTGTGCCGGCAAAGACCAGCATGACCCACAACACGCCGGGCGTCAGCGGTCTCAACGAATCAACCCGCAGGCGCAAGGCAAAGTTCAACATGACGATAGCCATGATGGCAAACACAATCATGGCCGTCGTAGCGTCGCGGGTGCGTAGCTCGACGCGCGCATCTTTGCGGACGATGGCGAGCACTTGTTTTAGATATAGCATCGATTGTTCTCAGTTAGGGCAGCAAAGAGTAGGATGCTACAAACGCCGCACATAGCGCCTCGTGCTCACTCAAACCAGCTTGCCAAGCGCGCCGGCGTGATGTCGCCGCTCATCTCGTCCGCGATACGTCCATGGCGCAGCAGCACAGCGCGCGTCACGCCTTCCAGTCCTCGTGCAAACTCGTGCGTGGTCATCACCAGCGTCTTGCCGGCGGCCATCCACTCGCCCAACAGCGCACTCAGCGCGCGCGCGGAGGCTTGATCCAAACCGGTGAACGGCTCATCAAGCAGGATCACCACTGGGTCGTGAATCAGCGCGCGCGCAATCGCCAATCGTTGCAACATACCGCGCGAGTACGTGCGCGTTAGATCGTGCGCGCGCAGATGTAAGTTCACGCGGCGCAACAGCGCCTCGATATGCAACCGAGCGTCACGACCCAGGCGCTGTGAATCGGCGCCCTCGAAGGGGTGTTCTGTCTGGAGCATGTGGCGGCTCGTCATCGGCTGTTTGTCCACGCCGTACAAACGGGCGTAAAACAACAGGTTTTCATAGCCGGTCAGGTCGGGATAAACGAGGGGCTGGTGCGAGACAAAGCCGATCAGCCGGCGGGCCTGATCAGGATGTTGGAGCGCATCAATGCCGTTCACGCTCAAGAGGCCACCCTCCGGTTTGCTGAGGGTTGCCAGCACGCGCAACAGCGTGGTCTTACCTGCGCCGTTTGCGCCCAACACAGCAACGCACTCGCCGGGGCCGGCGCCCAGCGACACGCCGCGCAACACAGGTCGGACACCGTATGACTTGACCAGATCGGTCGCCGCAAGCATGGTAATCGGGCTACGCTTATTCCCAGATGTCGCGCAATTGATGCTTGAGCGCAGCGCGTCGTTTTCGGTACGCATTGTCTTTCAAGCGGCCGGCTTCGTGCTGGCGATCCAGCTCGGCGATGGCCATCAGCAATCGCTGCCGCTCACGCGCCACCACGGCCTCGTCGTCAACCTGTCTTCTGGTGCGCCAGACCAGCACATAGCCAGCAGCCAGCGCAGCAGCCAGGGCAATCAAGCCGAATGCAACCGCGCGCGCATCCTCACCTGGAACCGGTGCGCCGCGCGGCTGGCCGGCCAGTTCGAAGCGCAGCACTGCGCCCGCCGTCACCCGCAGATCGGCCGGCTCGAACAGACGAATGCTTCCGCTGCTGAGCTGTTGCGCGCCTCGATCTAACAGATTCACCGCGCGCAAGTCCATTTCCGGAATCAGCACATCCCAGCGCGCAACGGGATAATACACGGTGCGCTCGAAGAGGCGCGACCCCTGATATGGCACATCGTAGATCATAGTGATTGATGAGGAGCGCAACCCGGGTCCGACGGCATCCATGTCATACAGAATATCGCCCTCTCGCACAAAGCGCGCGCCAATGCCCGGCCCGTCAAAACGCAGGTTGAGGGCCTCTTTCGGCACGCTGATCTTGACCGAGCGCGTCTGACCGGCGGCGCCGGGCTGGGAAACGTAGGCGCGGTCGCTCAGGTTATCAAACAAATAGAACTCAACTAACGTGATGAACCCGTCGCGCACATCCTGCACGAAGATGTGCAGCTCGCTGATGGTGACGGCGTTTGTATCGGTGGTCACATCGTAGACGGGCAAGATATCGGTTAACACCCGCGTCGCGGTGAACTGGACCGGCGCGGCGAAGAACCTGGCGCCCTGATAGATGATCTCCGGCTGATAGAAATAGTCCGACTGAACGGCCAGATCGGTGAACGTGACGACGCCGCGATCATCCAGTCGTTCGGTGCGGGAAAACACTTCGCCCTCTGAGTTGTACACGCGCAGGGTGACCGGTAGATTGGCCGGTTGCGCGCCGCCGGGGGTGCGATTGACTGCGGCAAACATCAGCATACCGTCGCCGCTATTGGCTGCCACGCGCACCGCTTGGGCATCTGCGTACACATAGCCAAAGGTGCGAATGGCCTGCGCCGCCGCAAGTTGCTGGGCTTCGTTGAGATTCAAGTTGGCATGTGCATCCCCCGCGCTCATGGCGCGCATCATCTCGTTGAGCGATGTCTCAGCCAACCAACGCGGATCGACGAAGCTCGCCATAGGTTGACCGCCGGCTTGCGCGCCGTCTCCGCGCCCCTGCGCGCCGTGACAGGCAGCGCATTGCTGGCTGTAAATCATCTGCCCTTCGCGGATCGTCTCCGGCGTAGCGGCAAGCGCCCACACATACGCCAGCACATCCCAGCGTTCTTGTGCGCTGAGCGAGCCGGCAAAGCCCGGCATCAATCGTTCGATACGACCGCGACTGATCAGGTCAAACCACGCGCGCGGCTCGACGGCGCGCTGGGTGTCGATGTTGGTCAAGCGGGGCACCAACCCACCTTGGGCGCGCACCTGCGCTGCGCGCGGACCGTCGGCCATGCCGGCGTCGCCATGACACGCCGCACACTTGTTGGCATACACAACTGCGCCGCGCGCCACATCTGGGGGAGCGGGAGGCGCCAGCTCTTCGGCGGGACGCGTGGGAACAACAGCAGGAGTCAACAGCTCTTCAACAGGACGGCGGGTTTGAGCGCCGGCCATCGTGCAGCCGGCCAATATCGCGGCTGCCGCGCAGAGTGCGACAGCCGAGGGACGGAAAGGCAACTTGTTCATTCAACTTGATCAATGCAACTGCGAAGCGTGCAGGTCACGTTTTGGGTTGTAGCGCTTGACCACAGCGCGCGCAAAAGCGATCCTCAGCTTGAATCGCTTTGCCGCAGGCCGGACAAGTGAGCTTGGCTGACGCCGTGTTGCTGCGCAACGCCGCGACTGCCTGTTCGATTTCAGCATCGATGTCGCGGGGCTGTTGGGAATGGGATGGACCGGCCGGCTGTTCGCGACTGAGCGCATCTAACTCGCGCAAAATCTCGGCGCCGCGCCGGGCTTGTGCCATACGCAACACCTTGTAGTCTTCTTCGTTCAGTTTCTGCGTGCGATAGTCCAAATCCAGATCACGGATGGCGCGCACCACTGCACGGCGCTCGGCTT
Organism: Thermoflexales bacterium; assembly: GCA_025056895.1. Classification (GTDB taxonomy): domain Bacteria; phylum Chloroflexota; class Anaerolineae; order J036; family Brachytrichaceae; genus Roseilinea. The sequence continues at coordinate 24,729 of JANWVJ010000016.1, read as the reverse complement.
CTAATGCCTCAGGGCGTGAGTGCAACTGCGAGACAGGCGTCTTTGGCTCAAACAACGGCATGACGACCAGCACGACTACCACTACCAACACAGCCAGGCCGATCAGAAGCGTTCCAATGCCAAGCGTCATATCGGGTCACTCCGCCAGCAGCGGCTCGATCTCTGCAATTAATTCGGCGCGACTGAGCGCCTGAATGACGACTTTGCGCACCACGCCTTGCTTATCGATGAAGAAGGTTTCAGGCACGCCGGTGATGCGATAGGCGCGCGAGACTTGCTGTTGCAGGTCGATACCGTTCGGAAACGTGACGCCAAAATCGGCGAGATATTTGCGCGCTGCCGCTTCGGTGTCTAGATGATCGACGCCCAGCACTATCAGGCCACGATCTTTGTACTCGCGCCAGACAGCTTCGAGGGCATCGGTTTCTTTGACGCATTCAACGCACCAAGAGGCCCAGAAGTTGAGCACCACGACCTTGCCGCGCAGATCGGCTAGGCGAATGGTCTCCGGGAAGCCGGCGCGATAGCCTTCGTATAGCGGCATGACGAAATCCGGCGCAGGCGAACCGACGGTTGGGCGTTTGCCGGACTGGGCTGACAAGACCATGCCGGCGGCAAACAGGGCGGCCACGGCCAACACTGCCAGGACGGCCACCCCGATTAACACTCCCTTGCGAAATACCATGTGTGACTGCTCGTTTCAACTCATGATTATTGCCGCACCTGTTCTTCCAAGGCAGCCAGATACGGATCGCCGCTTGGATCAGGCGACGAAGCAGATGAAGCGCCGGCCGGCTTGCGTGCAGAGGCGCGCTGAACGGCCCACACCCCTACACCGATCAAGAATGCCGTAGCTGCGATCGGAACCGCCCACACCACCAGCAACGCGCCTTCTTTTGGCGGCTCTTGCATCACGGTTGGGCCGAAGCGGGCTTGAAAGTAGGCCAACACTTCCTGATCCGATTTGCCGGCTTCTAGTTGGGCGCGGATTTCATCCTTCCATTGCTTGCACGTGTCGGTCGGGCAATCGGCCAAATTGCGGCCGGCGCAGGTCGGGCAATTCATTTGCTTGGCCAGGTCATGCACACGGTCGTCCAACAGCGGGTTCGGAGTTTGCGCCGCTGCCGGCGCGCTGCACAACACAAGCCAAACACCCAACAACACAAGCAAATGGCCTGCGCTGTACATTCGACTACAGATCGGGCCAGGCGGACGATTGCTGTTCATGTGTCATTCACCGTTCAGCATGCACGCCAGCGTGAGATGCTTGCCGGGCGCGTTGCATCGACGGCGCCCATGCTGGTTCGGGCGCCTTCCAAAATGCCAGCCCAAAGCCAAGGATCATCACCAAGCCGCCCAACCAGATCAAGTTGATCAGCGGGTTGATGTACACCTGAAACGAAGCCGTTGCGCCGGCATCTTCCCAAGCAGCGAGAATGACATACACCTCTTCAAACCACGAGCCGGTCACATCGGCAATGGTCGCCGTGTGTTGTTGAACAGGATACGTATCGCGGCGAGGAAAGACGGCGCCGACAATGCTGCCGTCACGGGCATCGGTGACCAGTACAGAGGCCTGCATGGTGCGGCAATCATTGAACTCGCACGGCACAGCACGCAAGCCGCGATAAGTGAAAGCGTAGTTGCCGACGATGATGGTGTCGTTGATGGCGATGTTGCGCAGCACATCTACGCCGTAAAAGCCCTTGCCGGTCGCGCCGATGGCGAAAATCACTACGCCGAGGTGAATCAGATAGCCGCCGTAGCGGCGTTGATTGCGCAGCATCAGCCGGCCCAGCGCTAACGGCAACGATTCGCCGGTAGTCTTCATGCGCGCCGCTGCACCGCGCCCATATTCGATCAACGTTTGATACAGGGTGTACAACGAGAGCGCGAAAAGCATCAGCGGAATGACTTGCCGGACACCAACGACCACAAGCACCCCCAGCGAAAGAGCCGTCAAGGCCAACGGAATGATTGACATGCGTCCCAGCGCGCGGGCATTGGCCTTGCCCCAAGCCATTAGGGGAGCAATCCCCATCAGCAACACCAGGACAGCCATTTGCGGCACGGCCACTTGGTTATAGAACGGCGGGCCGACGGTAATCTTGACGCCGCCCAACGCCTCGGTGAGGATGGGGAAGACGGTTCCGATGAACACAGTGAGGGCTGTGCTCAGGAACAACACATTTTGCAGCAGAAAGATGCCCTCGCGCGAAAAGCCGCTGTCGAGCTTGTTGTCGCTCTTAAGCGTGTCGAGGCGGCTGATCCACAGCGCCGCCGACCAAACCAACATCACCACAATGAATGCCAGAAATAGCGGCCCCAAGTCGGACTGGGCAAAGGCGTGTACCGAGGTGAGCACGCCGCTGCGCACCACTGCTGTGCCCCAGATGACCGAGGCAAAAGTGAGCAGCATCAGGAACACGTTCCAGTTTTTGAACATGCCGCGCTTTTCCTGGATCATGGCCGAGTGCAGAAAGGCCGTGCCGATCAACCAGGGTACGAGCGATTTATTCTCGACCGGGTCCCATCCCCAGTAGCCGCCCCACCCCAACACGTCGTGCGCCCAGCGCCCGCCGAGAAACAGGCCGGCTGTCAGGAAGGCCCACCCGACCAACATCCAGCGACGTGAGAGCAACAGCCACAGGTTATCGGTGCGGCGGGTGGCCAAGGAAGCGATACAAAACGCAAAGGGCACGATGAAACCGGTGAAGCCGGCGTACAACATCGGGGGATGAATGATCATGCCGGGATGGCGCAATAGGGGGTTCAGGCCGGCGCCATCCGATGGCGGAAAAGCGAATCGCTCGAAGGGATTGGCGACGAACAGGTTGATGAACAGGAAGAACGCCAAAACCAACATCATCGTCGCCGTGACATACGGCAACATCGGCCTGTCTTCGCGCCACGGTCGGAGCATGGCGAAAAAGATAAAGCCGGACATGATGAGGTTCCAGAACAGGATCGATCCGTTCTGCGATCCCCACAACGCCGTCAGACGGAAGAAGAGCGGCGTGTCCAGGCTCGACACCTGGGCCACATACTTCACGCCGAAATCGCCGGTCACCAGGGCAAACCACAAGCCGATGGCGCCGGCCAGAATCAGCGGAAAGGTCAACGCGGCGGCCATGCGGCCGCTCTGCACAAAGCGATCATCGTCACGCCGAGCGCCCCACAACGAAGCGCCTACAGCGTATAGGCTGGCCGCAAACGACATGATGACGGCCAGATAGCCCACATCGGTAATCATTTGGGTTCACTACGTGGCGTGGCTATTGGCCGGCGGCCGCTTCGGCGTTCTCATACTTGGTGGGGCACTGCAACAACAATGCATCAGGGGAGTTGCCGGCGTAGAATCGCCCGTCCGATCCGAGCTTGCCGGTGACAATTGCTTGCGCTTCGTGCATCAAGGTATCCGGCTTGACGCCTTTATACACGACGGTGATGCGCGGCGCAGTGGCCAAGTTGTTGACCAGTTCATCGCGCGAGTTCACCAAATCGAATTGCAGGTGAAAGCTAGCCGGGTCGTACACGATGCTGTCGCCGACCACCATGCCGGTCAGTTTGAAGACGCGCTCGCTCAAATCGGCGCCTTTGGACTGCTCGGCCAGTAGATCATTCACTCTGACTTCCAGATTGCTGTTCGCCGCGATGGTAAACGCCATCATGGCGATGATCGCAATCAGAATGATCCCAAAGCCGATTACAAACCGTGGCTTCATTTCTAGAACCTCTTTCGCTCAACACAAACAAACGAACCAACAAGCTGATTCTATAATACCTGCTAAACGCCGATCATCGTCGATTCAACATTCAACTTATCTAGGGAGGATACAGGGTGCCGTCGGGCAGGCGCGCCTGCGTCCACTGAATCACTGCCGGCTCGCACGGATACTGCGCAGCCAACTTCTCATCGATGTCGATCCCAAACCCCGGCCGATCGTTGGGATACAGATAGCCGTTGCGCACTTCGGGGCAGCCGGGAAAGACCTCGCGCAGTGCATCATTAAAGCCGGCAAACTCCTGAATGCCGAAATTGTGGCAGACCAGGTCCAAGTGTAAGTTGGCGGCATGGCCGACCGGCGACACATCGCCTGGCCCGTGCCAGGCGGTGCGCACACTGAACGCCTCACACAAGGCAGCCAGTTTGCGGGCTGGGGTCAGTCCGCCGATTTGACTGATGTGTACACGGATAAAGTCGATGAGTTGCTCAACGATGAGCTGCTTCCACTCGACCGGGTTGTTGTACAACTCACCCATCGCAATCGGCACAGCAGCGTGCGCGCGAATCTGACGGAACCATTCAATTTGATCGGGCGCCAGCGGGTCTTCCAAGAAGAACAAACGATATGGTTCCAGCGACTTGGCAAAACGCACTGCTTCAATCGGATGCAGACGTTCGTGCACGTCGTGTAAGAGATTCAACTCAAAGCCGACCTTGCTGCGCACATACTCAAACATATTTTGAACGGTCAGCATGTACACATCAGGGTCGTAGTATGCGCCGGGCAGCGCACCCTCCGGCTTCTTCGGTTCGCGACCAATCCCGCCGTAGCCGCCGATTTGGCAGCGGATGTAGTGATAGCCCTCTTCTTTTAAGCGCAGCACGTTATCCAGCACTTCTTGCGGGTCGCGGCCATCGGCATGGCGATATACTGCAGCGGCTTCGCGGGCCTTGCCGCCCAGCATCTGATACACCGGCATGCCGGCGCGCTTGCCCAGGATGTCCCACAACGCCATATCCACGCCGGAGATGGCATTGTTCAGCACACCGCTGTTGCGCCAGTAGGAGTTGAGATAACACAAATGCCAGATATCCTCGATGCGGGTAGGGTCGCGCCCGATCAACAAGGGCTTGAGGTAATCTTCGACAGCCGCTTTCACCGGCGTCAAACGCTGCGTGTAGGTTGCGCAGCCAAGCCCATACAAACCGGGGTCGGACGTTTCAACTTTGACGACAATCAGGCCGATGCCGGCCGGCGCGGTCAGAATCGTCTTGACGTTGGTGATTTTCAGACTCATGGTTGCTCCTTGCGAGGGCCAAATAACTTTATCACGGGCGAAGCACGTCATGCCGCAGGGTGACTGCATCCAGCCGATCCTGCAGCACGTTCACGCCTAACCCGGGCATGGTCGGCACGCTTAATGTGCTATCTGAGTTCAACTCGAACGGCGGATCGATGAGATCAAGCCGGTAGTAGCGACTGCTGGCGCTCAGATCACCGGGCAAAGTGAAGTTAGGCAACGTCGCCAGCGCCAGATTGAAGGCACGGCCGATTCCTGTCTCTAACATGCCACCACACCAGACCGGCGCGCCAGCCTGCCGGCACACATCATGCACGGCAATCGCATTCGTCATACCGCCTACGCGCCCCTGTTTGATGTTGATGATGCGGCAGGCGCCGATCTCCAGCGCAAAGCGGGCATCGTCAGCCGAATGAATGCTTTCATCCAAGCAGAGCGGGGTATTGAGCTGACGCTGCAACTTGTGATGCTGATAGATATCGTCGTAACCCAACGGCTGCTCGATCATCAACAAACCAAACTCGTCCATCTGTTGAAACAGCGACGCATCGTCCAGGGTATAGGCCGAATTCGCGTCCACCATCAACGGCGTATCACCGATTGCCCTGCGCACGGCGCGAACGTCGGCCAAGTCGCGGCCGGGCTTGATCTTGATCTTGATACGCCGATAACCGGCCTCACAGTAACCACGGGCGACCTCGGCCAACTTGTCGGGCGAGGACTGGATGCCGATGCTGACACCTACCAGCACCCGGTCGCGCACACCACCGATGTAACGGGCCAAGCTTTGGCCGGCCTGTTGGGCGGCAATATCCCACAGCGGCGCTTCGAGGGTGGCCTTGGCCATGTTGTGTCCGCGCACAAACCGAAAGTGCGCCGGCGCGTCACGTGGATCATCCAGCGGCGCGCGCAGCAAAGCCGGCGCCAAATAGTCGCGTAGGATATGCCAGGCTGTTGTGACGGTCTCGTAGGAATAGCCGGGAGCGGCGTCGGCCACACACTCACCCCAGCCGGCCAAGCCCTCGGCCAGAACGCGCACAATGATGCTCTCGCGCTCGGTTGTTACTCCAAAACTGGTCTCGAAGGGCGACACCAGCGACATGCGGATGTGATACAGATCAATTTGTTCTACTCGGATCGACATAGCTAAGAGGAATACGCTTAGATCAGCGCGCCGGCGCGGTTGCACAGACACGCGAGACGGGCTGCTTGTTGCGCCGAAGCGGACGAAACAGATGGCTCAAGATGACCCTCCGCCGCCGGCAGTCGGCGCAAGGAGGGCACTTGAGAGCGCGGCGAGCGACGGCGCTGATGCTTCGTAGCGATGACAGACGTAGTTGAGAAAGGCGCGGGCCACATCGCAACCGGTCACACGCTCAAAGTTGGCAAACACCGGTCGACGATTGACTTCCAGCACCAGCGGGGCCGCGCCGCGATAGCGCACATCCACAGCGGCAAATTCGCGGCGCAACACACGGGCCGCTTGTTCGGCCAGCCGGCCCAGATCAGGGAAGTCAGCCAGAGGACGCGCCACAGCAGAACCGCCGAGTTGCGCATTGGTGCGAAAGTCGCCGGCCTTAGGCGCGCGTTCAACCACCATCGGCAGCGCCTGATAGCCTACGCACATCACGCGAAAATCGACGGCGGCAGGTAGATATTCCTGAAGCATCAACTCGCCGGGCCGGTAACGCGCCCATACGGCGCGCAGGTCTTCGGCAGTGCGCACGAGATGGACGTGCGCGCCATACGAACCGTGAATGCCCTTGAACACCAGCGGATAACCCAGCTCCTCGGCTAACGCTTCAACGGCTTCCAGCCGACCGAGCTGCCAGGTGCGCGGCACAGACAAACCGGCCTGAGCCAACAGCAGATAGTCGTGCATTTTGCTGAATGCAACGCCTTCATCCGTCAAACTGTGATCGATCACCACTTTGCCGGCGTCGTGAAACAGTCGCGCCACAGTGAGCGCCTCGGAAATGTACGGATGAAAGACGCGCGCAATCAAGACATCGAATGCGCGCGTCACTTCCTCTTCATCCAGCCATACGCCAACGCTCGCCATGCCGGTTGCGCCATCGACGACAAAGCGCAAATCGGTGATTTGCGCCAGGGTCACATGCAGGCCAAGCGAAACAGCGACGGCTTGTACGCGGGCCGGCGTGTGTTGATCTTCCCAGCCAAGCCACAGGATTCTCATGTCAAGCAGACTGTTCAAAAGGCAACCCATACGGCACAGGGCGCACGGATGGTGGAGGCGGAACAGAGCACACCGTGCAACGTGTCAATGGGGCCAACTGTTACAAAACGGCGTTTGCGGCGATCACATCGCGCAAGTAGTAGCCGCTCTCTTTGATTGTGCGCTTTTGTGTAGCATAGTCCACCGCCACCACCCCGAACCACTGGCGATACCCCCAAGCCCATTCAAAGTTGTCCATCAGCGACCAGACAAAGTAGCCGCGCACATCAACCCCTTCCTGGATGGCCTGCTGAGCAGCCGCGAAATGCGCGCGCAAATACTCCACGCGCTTGGCATCGTGAATGCGGCCATCAGGGCCGACCTGATCCAGGTAAGAGCAGCCATTTTCGGTGATGTAGAGCGGCAGACGGCCGTGACTGTCGCGGCTGAGCCGGTGCAACACCATCGTCAAGCCACGCGGTACGACTGCCCAGTTCATCAAGGTGTATTCGAGGCCGGGTAACTCCACTTGTTCTGCTTTGCCGTCCACAGCGCGGTAAAACGAAACTGTGTAGTAGTTGACACCTAAGAAGTCGTTGCGCGCGCTGATGAGGGACATATCACCGGCTCGGATCGTGGGGGCGTCGGGGCCGGCGTAGCGCAAAACGCGATCGGAGTAATAGCCGCGCAGAATCGGATGGGCAAACCATTCATAGAGCGAATCAAGCGCTGAATCGGCGGCAGCCTGATCGGCCGGGTCATCGGTGGCCGGCAGATTGGGCTGGAAATTGAGGGTGATGCCAACTTGGGTCTGCGCATCACCGGCGGCGCGGATCGCTTGCACAGCCGCGCCATGACTGAGCAGCGTGTTGTGCACGACCTGTAACGCCAGACGGCGATCACGAATGCCGGGCGCATGCACACCCAGATCATGCCCTAGGAAAGCCACGCACCATGGTTCATTGAGGGTGATCCAATAGCGCACACGGTCGCCCAGCGCGCGCACCATGAGGGCAGCGTAGTCGGCAAACCAGCCGGCCACGTCACGGTTGCCCCATCCACCGCGATCTTGTAAGGCGACCGGCAAATCCCAGTGATAGAGTGTGATGAACGGCTCGATGCCGGCATTCAACAAGGCGTCAATCAGGCGATCGTAGAAAGCAATTCCTTTGGGATTGGCCGGAGCGATGCCGTTCGGCAACACACGCGGCCATGAGACTGACAAGCGATACGCTTTCAATCCCAGGCTGCGCATCAGCTCCACATCTTCCTGATAACGATGGTAGTGGTCACAGGCAACGTCGCCGTTGGCGTCGTCCATCACTTTGCCGGGCGTATGACTGAAGCGGTCCCAAATCGATTCACCTTTGCCGTCTTCATTCCAAGCGCCCTCGATCTGATAGGCCGCCGTAGCAGCGCCCCAAACGAATCCTTGTGGGAACGAGTGTGTAGAAGTGGTCATCGTGTAAGCTCCACGCAGATTGTAGTCCCCTCTACACCAGCGACCGACCGCCATCAACGAAATAGACGCTGCCGGTCGCAAAATCCTCCTCGATGAGATAAATCACCGTGCGGGCCACATCGAGCGGCGAGCCGATGCGCTTCAAAGCGGACTTCTCAATTGCCCAGCGCCGCTTCTCTTCGCCGGCGTCATCAGGCAAGAGCACGGTGCCGGGGGCGATGGCATTGACGCGCACAGCCGGCGCCCACTCAAGCGCCAAGACTTTAGTCAGCGCCACCAGCGCCGCCTTGCTGGCGGCATGATGCGCATAACCGACCCAGCTCTGAAAAGCCGATAGGTCGGTGAGGTTGATGATCACCCCACCCCCTTGCGCCAACATGTGCGGGGCAACCGCCTGGGCCATCAAGAATGACCCCTTGGCATTCACGTTCATCTCGGCATCCCACTCGCTTTCGGTAATCTCAAGAGCCGGCTTCTTGAGCCAGATCGAGGCATTGTTAATCAGCACGTCGATGCGGCCAAACCGGCTTAGGGTCGCATCGACGAGCGCGCGTGCTTCGGTCAAGCGGGTCACGTCGGCGCGCCGCGCAAGGGCCTGAACGCCGAATGTCTGGAGTTCTTGCAGAGCAGCTTGCCAAGGTTCGTCCTCGGCGTAATAGCTGAAGGCAATCTGCGCGCCGCGTCGCGCCAGTTCACACGCCACAGCGCGCCCCACTCGTTGGGCCGCGCCGGTGATCAGGACAACAGAACCATTGACTTCCATGGCCGGGATTCTAGTATCCGAATCAGTTAGAATCAACGGCATGGATTCGCAAGTTGGACTGAATGCTCACTATCTGACTGCTGAGGGTGCGCGCGCGTTGCGCGAGGAACTGGAGTATCTGAAAAACGTGAAGCGACCGGATTTGGCAGCGCGACTACGGCACGCCATCCAACAAGGCGATCTGTCGGAAAATGCCGACTATCACGCAGCCAAAGAGGAACAAGGGTTTCTTGAAGGCCGCATCCTTGAACTGGAGCGGCTGCTGCGAGATAGTGTGATCCTCGACGAGGCAAGCCAAGAAACCGGCCGGGTGCAACTGGGCACAAAGGTGACGGTGATCGAACACGGCTTTGACGAGCACGAGGTCTTTCAACTGGTCGGCCGAGCAGAAGCCAACCCGGCGCAGGGCAAAATCTCGAATGAGTCTCCGCTGGGACGCGCGTTACTGGGCCGCAAAGTCGGTGATGTGGTGCGCATCGCTGCGCCAGGCGGCGAAACGGTCTTTAAGATTATCGGGATTGAGTAAGCAGCTCGCGGCACGCCAGCCATGTGCCATCTTGGCCGGCAACAGAGACGCCGCGTTCTATTTCCCCGGCTTCAACGAGCTGAGTGAGGGCTTGCTCAATCTGTCGAAGCGACCATCCAAACACCGCACGGATATCCTGTTCTCTGGCCGCTCCCACACTGCGCAGGTACAAGCTGATCAGATGTCGTCTGGCGTCGGCCGTCCGAATGTCCTGGGCCTGGAGCGGCAATTCTGGGTCATGCCGCGCAACGATGTCGTACAGAAAAGCATAACGCCAGGCTCCTGATCGGGTCACACCGATGGGCAGCACTTTAAAGTCGGCCTCAAGTTGCGCCAGAGCGCGCTCAAACCGATAAGCGCTCTTGTCCGCGATCAAGCCAGTCGCGCGGCGCAGATGGACGGTGTCGGTTGGTCCTTCGCGCAGTAGGACTTCATAGATCGCTTTGGCCTCTGGGCTAAGCAAGCCCTGCTCATAATTGAGCAGGTAATCCTCAGCCGGCGAGCCGTAGTTTTCGGAAAGAGCGTAGAAGTAGGGGGCAACGCTCAGGGAAATGAGCGTTGACTTGCGCCGCAGTACTTTGGCGTAATACCACACGCGCCGGCCTAGCATAGCGTCTTTCCAGGCCCACGTGACATGGCCGGGGTCGTCATGGGCATCGGCAACCGGCCGATCGCCGGCCGTAGCCACCCACAGGCTGGGCAACAACACGTCTTTGATCGGCCAGAAGAAGATGAAGCCGCGCTCGTTCACGAACTGCACGGCGTGTTCAAGCGTCTTGAGGCGCAGGGCAGCGGTCAGGCGAAAGGTGTTGCGACGATAACGCAGAACATGCCTGAAATACAAAACGGGGATGCTAGTGGTGCGAACCATGAGAGTCGGCTTTGCGTTCGCCCTCTACGTCGTCATCGTCCCAGTCGCCATCGTCCAGCTCGTCAGATTCCGCAGCCCCAACGTCGTTCAACAGCTCAATTGCCTGCTGGGCCAGATGCTGCGGCACAAGAACGCGCACTTCACCCAGGGCGCCGATGGTGATACCAAAGACTGCGCCGGCAGCTTCGCGTTGTAACAGGCAGGGGATACCGGACGCTTCAAGCTTGCTGCGGAGCACCTCTGCCTCTGCCCAGCCGACCACAGCAATCACCACCCAGCGCACCACGTCAGCCCCGCCGGGGGTTGCGGCGGCAGCTTCGGCATTGGAGCGCAGCAGGCGCAAGCTGCCGCTCATGGCGCGCGCCGAGGGATCGTCCGGCAGGCTTACAGGTTCCGGAGCGGGTAACGCAAGGTTCATACAGCGCCTTTCTCCTGAGCCGTAATCCAAGTGCCGGTCTCGCCGCGCAGGGCGCGCGTGATGTTGGGCGGATTGGTGATCAGCGCGCGCGCAGCGGGCCGCGCCCGCAAGAAGTTCAAGACGGCTTCAATCTTCGGTCCCATACTGCCGGCGTGAAAGTGACCCTCTTGCAAATAGCGCTCGGCTTCTTGGATCGTCATGTGGTCGAGCCATTGCTGTTCGGGTTTGCGAAAGTGAATGGCCACTTTCTCCACAGCCGTCGAGATGAGGAAAAGATCAGCCTGCAACGACGCAGCCAACAGCGCGCCGGCAAGGTCTTTGTCGATCACGGCCTCGACCCCGATCAAGTCCCCGGCTGGGCTGCACACAACCGGCACGCCCCCACCGCCGGAGCAAATGACCAAAAAGCCGGCACGCACGAGGGTTTGCACGGCCTCCAGCTCCACAATGGCCATCGGCTTGGGCGACGGCACCACGCGCCGCCAGCCGCGCCCGGCATCTTCGACCACCCGCCACCCTTCCTGTTCGGCGCGGTGCTGCGCTGTGGCTTCATCCATGAACGAGCCGATCGGCTTACTGGGATGGATAAATGCCGGGTCGGCGGGATCAACCAGTGTCTGGGTCACCACCGTCACTGGCTCAAGAGGGGGATGAGGCCAGCAACCGGCGCGAACGCGGCGGCCGATTTCGTTGCGCAAGGCTTTCTGAAACATGTAGCCGATCGCGCCCTGAGTGTCGGCGCCGCACACATCCAGCGGGACTTCGTGCAGCTCGTGACGGGCAAGCTCGCTGCGGCGGAGAATGAAGCCGACTTGAGGGCCGTTGCCGTGCGTCAACACGACCTGCCAGCCCATTTCGATCATATCGGCAATGTGCCGGCAGGTCTCTACAGCAGCGTTGTATTGATCGGGAATGGTGCGATGCTTTTCATCTACAATCAGTGAGTTTCCACCCACAGCAACGACTGCCAACTTGTTGTTTGCATCCAACATACCATCCTCCTCTGAGACAGGGTTGGTCAACACAACGCTCACAGACTCTCTTCATCAGCCAGAAGAGATCTTTGCTCCCATTTGTTTTTGTTGAAGGAACCTGAGATCAGCGATCGTTGACCAAGCGGATGCGCGCTGCGGCCGCATGAGCCGGCAAGCCCTCTGCTTCGGCCAACTGAATCGCCACAGGCGCGATCTGGCGCGCGGTGATCTCATCGAGCGCAATCACATTGGTGACGCGCACAAAGTCCAGCACGTTACACGGTGAGGTAAAGCGCGCCGTGCCGCCGGTGGGCATGGTATGACTAGGGCCGGCGACGTAGTCGCCGAGCACCTCATAGGATTGCTCACCGACGAAGATGCCGCCGGCGTTGCGAATCTTGCCCACCCAGGCCCAGGGGTCGCGCACCGACAAGCACAGATGCTCCGGCGCAAAGTCATCGGCCAAGGCCACTGCCTCCATCAAGTCTTCGGTGATGACGGCCCCGCTGCGCGACTCAAATGACTCAAGAATGTCGGCGGCGGTGGCCAAAGCGTTGACTTGCTTTTGCAACTGTCGATCCACTTCGTGAGCCAAGGCCAGAGAGGGTGTGATGAGGATGGCCGTGCCGCCTGTGTGCTCGGATTGGGCAAGCAGATCGGCGGCCACCCAGGCCGGATTGGCGCTGTCATCGGCTACGACAACGGTCTCGGTCGGGCCTGGCAGCGCATCAATGCCGACGGCGCCGAAGACGTGCTTCTTAGCCAGCACAACAAACGTGTTGCCCGGGCCGGCGATTTTGTCCACGCGGGGAATGGTTGAGGTGCCGTAGGCCAGGGCACCAATAGCCTGAGCGCCGCCGACGGCATACACGGCATCCACCTCCGCAATATCGGCGGCTACCAACGTGATCGGCGCGACTTTGCCGGTCGTGCGGTCGGCCGGCGAGCACACCACCACTTCATCCACGCCGGCGGCGCGGGCAGGAATGGCCGTCATCAACAGCGTGGATGCCAGAGGCGCCGTGCCGCCGGGGCTGTACACCCCTACCCGCTCCAGCGGCCGAATGATCTGACCAAGTAGGCCGCCTAGATCGCTGTCCATCCACGAATGGAACGGTTGACGATTGTGAAAAGCGCGGATGCGGTCGGCAGCCCGTTCCAACGCCGCCACGATCTCGCTATCTACGAGGTCATAGGCGGCGGCAATTTCATCGTCCGAAACCTCTAAGGTCTCTACAGTGAGGACGACTCCATCTAGTTTGCGCGTCCACTCTAGGAGCGCCTCATCACCGCGTAGGCGCACATCTTTGAGAATGCGACGCACCGCTTCGTCGGGTGAGAGGTCCTCGCCGAACACATCGAGCGTGCGCCGGCGCATGGCCGGCGAGACGGGGAACTCGTCAATCGGCTTGCGCCGGAGGATGGATTCGAGAGCGTGTTCAACTTCGTAGATTTTGAGCATAGAAACAGATTCAACTATTCAATTCGTCAACGACTCGATCGACAAAGGGGCAGGACGTTCACAGGTGCTGGACACATCGATATGCCGGCCTTCACGCGCCGCGTCATGAATGGTGTGCATCAAGTCGAGCACATGATAAGCGAGCGCCCCGTTGGCGCGATGTGGCCGGCCGGAACGCATGGCATACGCCATGTCCGCCACGCCCAAACTGCGGCTGTTCTCGGCAGGCAATGGGAGGAGCGGCACCTCTTGCCATTCTCTCTTTTCCGGGCGCCATAGCTTGACCGGCCCGCCAAAGGTATTCGGATCGGGTACGCTGAGTGTGCCGTCTGTGCCGTAGAGTTCGATGCGCGGCAATTGGTGCGCCCATACATCGAAGCTGGTGATGATGGTGCCCAGGGCGCCGGCAGCAAACTCAAGCAGGCCCACAATGTGAGTGGGGATTTCGACCGGGATTGGGTTGCCTTTCTTCGGCCCGCTGCCGATCACACGCTGTGGGAAGGTCATTTGGGTCGCGCCGGAGACGCGCTTGACCGGGCCGAGGAGGGTGACTAGAGCCGTCAAGTAGTACGGCCCCATGTCAAACATCGGTCCGCCGCCGCGCTGGTAGAAGAACTCTGGGTTCGGATGCCACGGCTCTGGACCACGACTGAGCATGAAGGCGGTCGCCGCGATCGGCCGGCCGATGGCGCCCTCATCGATCAGTTTGCGACAGGTTTGCAGGCCGGCGCCCATAAACGTGTCGGGCGCACACCCCACGCGCAAGCCTTTCTGCTCGGCTAGTTGCAACATGCGTTGCGCGTCTTCACGCTCGATGGCCAGCGGCTTCTCGTTGTAGACCGACTTGCCAGCCTGCAAGGCTTGCAACGCAATACCGGCGTGGGCTGCCGGCGGCGTCAAGTTGACGACGATTTCGATCTCCGGATCGGCCAACAATTCGTCTGGGGAACAGGCTTTAGGCACGCCGTATTCGGCCGCCTTGGCCTGCGCCAACTCTGGGATCACATCGGCGCAGGCCACGACTTCCAAAATGTCGAACGTCTTGGCGACCTTGAGATAGGTGCCGCTGATATTTCCACAGCCAACAATTCCGATTTTGGTTTTAGGGGTCATGTATGAATCTGCCTCGTTATTTTGGGCGTGGGCTTACACCATTCTCATGGATGAGCTGAACCGCCCTTAAAGTTTTCTAGGATCAGGTTATCGACATGGTGTGTCTCTAGGGCGTGGCGGAAGTACGGGGGACGATTGGCGCCCCACACCACCTCGCAATTACGCAGGGTGACGTTGCGCGCGTTGCGCACGAACACGCCATGGGTGTCCTGCTTGATCAGTCCCTCTCCGGGACAAGGGCGAATGTCCTGCCGGCCGCCGGGCCACTTCGACCACTTGTCAATCTCTAGCCGCACGTGATCCAGCGTGATGTCTTCGATCAGCCCCGGCTCCCAGCCGTAGATCAGGGCGCCGTTCTCGCTGCGCGCCAGCACGTTCGTAAAACGCACATGCCGCACATGGCCGATCTTGTGCTGTTCGGTCCAAGGGATGGCGGTGATGTAGATCGGCTCACCGCGCCCCCACCACTTGTCATGGAAGATGCGCGTCTCAACGAGCATGTTGGAGAACAGGACATTTTCAACATCGCTGTGCTCGCTCAAGTGGATGGCCAACCCACGATGGCTGCTGCGGATGACGCACGAGTCAAAGATGATGTTGCGCATGGGTTTGCGGCACTCACAGCCAACCACCAGCGCCGCTGACGTAGACATCAGCGTGCAACCGCTCACCACAATATTCTCACAGCCATCGCCCCAGGCAGCCGTCTCTTCGCACACCTTCAGCGAGATGCAGTCATCGCCGGCCACAATGTGACACCCCTGAATGCGAACGTTCTGACAGCGGTCGAGATCAATGCCGTCGTTGTTGGGGAGCTTGAGGTCATTATCAATGTGGATGCCGTCGATCAACACGTCGTTGCAGCCCGACAGGCGCACCGTCCACACAGCGGCGTCGTGGAACGTGACATCGCGCAACGTTACCTGTGAGCAGCCGAGCAGAAAGACGGTGAAAGGCCGCCACGACTTCATGCGATGGATGTACTCGCCGGCCTCTTCGATGTACAACCGGCCGCCGCCGTCAATCACCCCGCCGCCGGTAATCGCAATGTTAGACGCGCGGTCGGCGCCGATCAACATGCCAAACGCGGGATCATCTGGACTGGGTGTGCCGCCGGAAAGCGCCCCGACACGCAAGCGAAAGATGTAGTGGGCGGGATCACCACTGGCCGCCAGGGTCGCGCCGCGCTCGAGGTGCAGTTCCACGTTCGACTTGAGCAAAATGGTGCCGGAGAGGAAACGCCGGCCGGCCGGGATCACCACCTGTCCGCCGCCGGCCAGCGCGCAGGTGTCAATGGCGCTTTGGATGGCAGAGGCGTCGTTTGCTCGGCCATCTCCTACCGC
Organism: Thermoflexales bacterium; assembly: GCA_025056895.1. Classification (GTDB taxonomy): domain Bacteria; phylum Chloroflexota; class Anaerolineae; order J036; family Brachytrichaceae; genus Roseilinea. Next base: position 8,593 of record JANWVJ010000016.1, on the reverse strand, counting down.
GCCAAAATCTAAGATGTTATAGACTGCCATCGGGTCACCTCCTGTTCAAGACAACCTATAGAAATCGCTCTCACGCTGCTATCAGATTGCTTGTTCAGAAAAGATGTTGAATCACCATAGGCCGGTGAGGAAGCGCACCTTTTCGACGGTGTGGAACGTGCCGCCGCCTTCGTGTTGGTTATACGGATAGATGCGAATATCCTTCTGGCCGCCCCAGTAGTTATACGCAGCAAAAACAGTTGAAGGCGGGCAAATCTGGTCCATCAGGCCGACGGAGAACAGCGCCGTCGCACGCGCGCGCACGGCGAAGTTTACCCCGTCGAAGTAAGACAACGTGTGAAACACCGTTTCGATCTTGTCACGATGGGTCAGGCAGAAACGCGTGATCTCGTTATAGGGAGCAGTGTCCACCAACTCCGTGGCGCGGCGATAATGGCACAAGAACGGCACATCCGGCATAGCGACGTTGACGGTGGGATCGAGCGCGGCAGCGGCAATGGTGATGCCGCCGCCCTGGCTGCCGCCGGCCACTGCAATGCGATCGGGATCAACCGCCGGATGACTGCGCGCCGCTTCAACGGCCCGCACTGCATCGGTAAACACACGCCGGTAGTAATAGTGCTGCGGGTTCAAGATGCCCTGGGTCATGAACCCGGGGATAGAGGGATTGCCGCCTTGCCCGTATAAATCCGGCGTCGCGCCGAACAACCAACTGCTGCCCTGCCCACGGGTGTCCATGATCAAATGGGCATAGCCGACGCTGCTCCACAATAGCCAATCGGTCGGAAAGCCGCGCCCACCGCCGTAGCCGATATACTCGACCACGCACGGCAGGGGGCCAGCGCGCCGGCGCGGCAACAACAACCAGCCCTTCACCGCTTGCCCCCCAAAGCCGTTGAAGGTCACATCGAATGTCTCTTGCGCCTGCAAGCCGTAGTCCACTTGGTCAAATACAGCGTTCAACGGATGGTGACGCGCCTCGGCCAGCGTGGCTTGCCAGAAGGCGTCAAAATCAGAGGGTTCGGCGCGTTCAGGTTGGTATGCTTTGAGCTGTTCCAGAGGAAGATCAAACAGTGGCATGAGAGACTGCTCCGCGAAAATGGTTTGTGGAGAGTGTATCGCAAAGCCACGAGGGCGCGATGATCATCTCAACCAACCGGCGATGATCTGGTACAGGCCGAAAGCAGCCAGCGCCAACGCCGACAAGAAACCCAGCGCGCGCGTGAAAGCCGGCCCCATGCGCGCCGAAGCGGCAAACAGGGCAATCAGCGCCAGCAGCACACTCACCATCGCGCCATAGAAGCCGAGCAGAAACAGCGCACTATGCGCCGGCGACTCGGCCCAGGCGCGCGCGAGAATCGGGCCGCCTACCGTGCTCCAGAAAATCCACGGGCCGGGGCTGAGCAGGTTAGTCGCCACTGCTCTCATCAAACCGTTCTGAACCGAAACGGGAGCAGTTGTTTGAGCAGCACGCACCCGTTGAACTGCCCCAAAGGCCAGATACAACAGGAACAGGCCGCCGGCGATTTGCAGAGCGCGCAACAGATCGGGGGGCGCTTGAGTCAAGACCAAGGTCATCAGCAGGATGATCGGCCCATCGCTGAGCAGCGGCGCAAAAGCGGCCGGCCAAGCACGCCGCCAGCCGAGATGCAGCGCCTGAGAAAGCAAATAAGCCTGGAACGGACCAGGAGAAGCGGCAGCCGAAAAACCAAGCGTCGCGCCTTGCAGGGAGAACAACCACATTGCTTGATTATCTAACCGCCCTCCCCGCCCGGCTGTCCTCGCGGTGATAGGGGGTTGGAGTGAAGGAAGAGGGCTACCATCACCCACGATTATCGAACGTCTGCATCACACCGCGCCAGGTTTGCTCGCCACAGGTGATTTCGGTGTAGTGACCGGCAGTGTATGCGTCAATCACGTTGCGCCAAAACGCCTGGGCTGCCACATTCTCTTGCAGTTGAAAGACTTCCCAGCACCCGTGAAAGAGATCAAAGGCGCGCCACGCTGCTGCGCGACCTACACCGCGCCGGCGATGCGCGCGCAGCACAAAGAATTCGCGCATCAAGATGACATCGCTCCGCTCGGTGAGGGGCGAACGGATAAGATGATCAATCATTACAAAGCCGGCCACTTGACGATCGATCTCAATCAGATACTGATAGCGACGGGGATCGTCCCAGCAGCCGGCCAAATCCGATTCGTCAAATCGTCCACGCCTATCCACGTCCCAGCCCATGAACTCGCTGAAGTCATACAAGTAAAACTGGTACAGATTGCGCAATAGCGCATCATCGCGGCGAGTCATCGGCGACAAGTGGACATGCGCAGTGATCATTGTCCTGCCCCGTCTTCGATGCGCTTCAAGACAAGCAAGACTTCTTGTGAAGAAGTACTCATCGTCAGTTCAAGTTCTTGGCCATCTTCAGAGAGCACCACGGTGACAACAACCTTCGGGTCAGAATTGATGATCTCGCCGACAGCGGTGCGGCCTTCACTGACCTGCAAGGATAAATCTGCCTCGGTTGGTTCTTTGTCCGGCGGCTGGACACCTAAAATGGTCTCACCGTCATCTGCCAACAATAGACGGATTTGACCGCCGACCAGATCGTCGCGTGGCGAGCCGTCGGCATCTTGTGCAGCAATCACTTCCCACACGCCAACAAAATCATCGGCAGTAGCAGGCAGGGCAGGTGCAGGTTGTCCGGTCGGGGTTGGCCCGCCCGAACCACCTAGAGCCTCTTCGAGCGCGAGACCACCGGAATCAGAGGGGGAGCGAGGAGGGGGCGTGCGCGCCACGGCGGTGGGCGTCAACTCGAATCCGAGCCACGATTCGCCGTCAAAGTCACCCAAGTTAAACAACATTACGCCGGCAATCAGCAGCACAACGCAACACAAGACAATCACGGCCAACACCACACCGAGCACACAGCCTGTGCGGTTCGTACGCGGCGGCTGGGTCGCTTGCACCGGTGTCATGGCCGGTGGAACGGCGTGCGCCTGTGTGGGAGAAAGCGATGCCGGTTGCTTTGGCGCGGGGGGTGATTGTGCTGGCGCAACAGGCTGGCCGCAGTGCTCACAGAAACGGTTGTTGGCCGTTACAGGCGCGCCGCAGTGCGGGCAAAAGTTTGGTGTGGCGTTCACAGTTGTCCTCACTTCACATTGTCACCCAGCACCTGCCTCAACAGAGCCTTGACCTCTCTGGAGTTGCCGGATGTCAACTCATATGAATGCTTGTCGGCTTGTGTGTCGATCACCAAGTGGGTGGTGGTCGGGCTGTCCTCGTCGCCGACATCCACGTCGATCTTGATCCGCTTGATGGCGAAGAGGGGGATGAAGAAACTGCCGGGGCGAGACGCCAGGGTGGCATCCACCGGCGTTGTCGCCAAGCGCTCGTGCAGAATGCCGAGCCAGCCCAGTTGCGCGCCCCACTGGCCGAAGAAGCCCTTGCCGGCCTGCTTGGCCCGTTCGCGCGCCTCGGCCACTGCCTGCTTCATCTCCTCACTGCCGATCGGCACAAACACCAGCCGCGCCGGCGTGACCATGATGGTAAATGCTTCCGCCTTCAGGCCCATAAAACCGCTGCGGCGCTGCACGGTGGGCACAAAGCCCAGCACCGGCTCAGCCGGGGCAACTGGCTCAGTCGCCGGTGAGGAAATAGGGGACGATGCGGGCGCGCCGGCAGGCGCGCCAACCGACTGGCCACACTGTCCACAAAAGCGCGCCTCTCGGCTCAGTGGCGCGCCGCAATGCGCACAGAATCTGGGGGTCTCATTCACATTGTTATCTCCTCACGGCTTATCTCAGCAGACAGCCGCCTCATCAGTGCTGAAGCGCCGGATCGATCTCGACGCCCTTTGCGCGCAGCGTATTCAGCAGGCGGTCAAGCCCCTCCAGCGCATCGATCGCCACACGCCATTTCCGGCCGTCGCGCAGCACAACCTCGATGCCACGGGATTCACTCGAAGCCAGCATCAGCGTTGGCGCGGCTGCGCGCCAGTTGAGCAGGCTCGCCAGCACGCCCAGACCAATCCATCCTTTGGACACACGGCGCACATAGGGCCGCACCTGTTGCATATCGGCATAGGGATAGCGCGCTGCGCTGAGCCAGGTGGTCACAGCAACAGCATCGGAGCCGGGCAGAATCGAGAACGCAGCATAGCGCGCGGCAATGGCCAGGATCACAACGCCGGCCGCCGCAAACGCCCACATCACCACGGTCAGGATCAACCATCCGCCATCCGGGTTCAGCACGTTGGGATCAGGCGCGTTGGCCGGCACAATCCAGAACGGCAAGGCGAAGAAGAAGCCGGCCAAAAACAAGCCCACGATATCGGGCAATACCACCGCGCGCACAGTCGAATAGACCAGCGCCTCCGGATCGCGTTTGCGGCGCGGCAACAGGATATACGCTGCCAGCCCGATCAAGGCCAACCACACACTGTAAGAGCGCCAGGGATAGAGCAGGCCGGGCGGGGCGTCATCCAGCATGTCTTTGGGGCGCGACCAGGTCACGGTGAGATAGCGCGCGCCAGCAGGGCCGGCCAGCGCAAGGTAGCTGAAGGGGTGATCGTCGCTCAGAGATGGCGCGATGTCGCGGGCCCAGGGTTCATCCGGCCGGAAGTACACCATCGTGCCGGCAGACCAGCCAACGTTCAGCCGGTTTTGCCAGTCTGCCATCTCGCCAGAGACCGCCGCCTCAAAGCGGCTGAAGAAGTCGGTCCACGACGCGCCTTGAAGCGCAATCAGCCGGTCTTTGGTCTCGCGGGCGATGAAGTCTTCGAGCGGCATCTTGCGTTCGTCCTCGAACCATGAGTCTTTTTGCCGTTCGGCGAAATCGATGGCGCCAAAGCGGAGCAGGGCGGGCTGTGGGGCAAGCGCACAGGCAATCGCGCTCAACAGACACGTCAGGGCAATACCGCGGCGAAGAAGTTCCATCATCGTGCGCCTCCTGTTAATGAGGACTATAGCACGCGGCCAGAAAAGCACACGCGCAGAAACGGACAAGCACGAAGTGAGGAGGCGAAAGGAATCAGAACTTTTGTTCTACAATGAGGGATATGGACGCGCTGGACAAGTTGAGGACGGTGTCCGAACATATGAGCCTGGAGCCGGCTGAAGAGTTCCAAGCGCCGGCCAGCCGCGCGTTCGATCAGCGCGGGACATGCGGTCACTCGCCGCGCGAGTTGCGCCGGCTGGCCGACGAATACGCGCCCTACACCGCCCCCGCCCTTTCCGACGACAAGAAGCGCGCGCTCGGCGTGAGCTATGCTGCCATGCCGGGCGGCAAGCGCATTGCCCTGCTCAAGAAGCTACTCACCTCGGCCTGTGAACGGAATTGTTTTTACTGCCCTTTTCGCGCCGGCCGCGATTTCCGGCGCGTCACGTTCAAGCCGGATGAAATGGCGCAGGCGTTCCTGAACCTGCACCGCGCACAAGTCGTCGAAGGACTTTTTCTTAGCTCCGGGATCATCAACGGCGGCGCGCGCATGCAGGACAAACTAATCGCCGTCGCCGAAGTGCTGCGCTTCAAGCTGGGCTTCAAGGGCTACATCCATCTGAAGATCATGCCCGGCGCCGAGCGCGCCCAGGTCGAGCGCGCCATGCAACTGGCCGACCGATTGTCGATCAATCTGGAAGCGCCGAACGCGCAGCGGCTGACAGCGTTGGCGCCGCTTAAGGCGTTTTATGAGGAATTGGTGCAGCCCCTGCGCTGGGTCGAAGAAATACGGAGAACTCAGCCGGCAGACCGTAGCTGGAACGGTCGCTGGCCTTCGACGACTACTCAGTTCGTTGTTGGGGCAGCCGACGAGAGCGATTTGGAACTGCTCAGCACCACCGAGGCGCTGCACAAGCAGGTGCGCCTGGCGCGAGCCTACTTCTCTGCGTTTCACCCGGTGCCCGACACTCCCCTGGAGAATCAGCCGGCCGAGAACCCCTGGCGCGAGTTTCGCCTCTATCAGTCCTCTTTCCTGTTGCGCGACTACGGCTTCACGCTGGAGGAGTTGCCGTTCAACAGCAGTGGCAATTTGCCGTTGGAAATCGACCCCAAAGCGGCATGGGCGCAACGCCATCTAGTCGAATCGCCGGTGGAGATCAACCGCGCTGACCGGCAGGCATTGCTGCGTGTGCCCGGCATCGGGCCGAAGAGCGCCGATGCGATCGTGAGCGCCCGTCGGGCCGGTAAGTTGAGCACCTTGCGCGATCTTAAAAGATTGGGGATCAACATCGAACGGGCCGCGCCCTACATCCTGCTCGATGGCCGGCGGCAGGCGACGCACCATCAACTGGCGCGCCAGTTGACGTTGTGGTGAACCGGACAGGCCGGCTTGAACCCCAGTACCCTACGACTTCCAGCCGCTGCGCTGGTTCAATCGCTCACCTAGGTCATCGTGTGCTTTCCGGCCAAAACAGCGCGAATATCAGCGACTTCAGTATACAATTCAGCCACTTTGGTGATTATAGATGGCCATGCCGCTACCGAATAAGTAGGAGCTTAAACGATGGTCACAATAAAAGGCTCAATCCTATACAGGGCTCGACTGACAATATACGTATTGATACTGTGGAGCTTGGTTTTGCACAGCACAGGTAAGCCAGCCCCAGCTATCGAAAGATCAGTGGATCATCGATTCGCTCCGATGGCGCCAAGCGCTATCAGCACCTGGACGCAAACAGACTGGACGACGCCCAGCACAACGCTTGCAGTCGCCGCCAGCGGAACAAACCAGTTCTTCCGCCCGACCTCGGCCGGCTTTGGGGTGCTGACCGGCACGTTCGGCGTGTGCGCCGGCAGCGGCCCGTGGTGTCAAGGGCCGAGCGACAGTGCGCCGGGACAAACCCTGCGCTTGGCCGGCAACTGGAAGAGCGACGCGGGCAATTTCTACTCCAGCGACCTCAATGCAGATGGCATCTCAGAAGTGCTGTTCTCAAATCACTGGAACGGCACAACGGGTGTTTTTAATGGAGGGTGGATTTACTGGGGTCAAGGCACACCAACCAATCCAGCCTGGAACGCCACTGCCGGTAACCGCACAGACTTGCCAACGCAGACAGCGATCGGCCCGGCTGTGGCAGACCTCAACGGAGATGGATTGCCAGAAGTGATCTTCTCCAACTACTTCGACGGCAACACCTACAATGTGCATAGTTACATCTATTGGGGTCAGCCCGGCGGGGCATATGGCGTGACCTACACCACGACCGCCCGAACTGAACTGCCGACGATGGGCGGATATGGGATGGCGGTTGCTGATCTGAACCGCGATGGACGACCCGAGCTGGTATTCAGCAACTTCTACAACGGCAGCAGCCGCAGCATCAACAGTTATATCTACTGGGGACAGGCGGGCGGCGCCTATGGAGTGACGTACAGCGCCGGCGCTCGCACCGACCTGCCAACTGTTGGGGCGATGGGAACGGCAATTGCCGACCTGAACAACGACGGCGCGCCTGAAGTGGTCTTCGTGAACGGTCACGATGGAGTCAGCTTCAACAATAACAGCTATATCTACTGGGGGCAAGTGGGTGGGACATATGGCGTGCAATATTCGGCAAGTGCTCGCAGCAACCTGCCGACCCTTGGAGCACACGGCGTCACCGTTGCCGACTTGAATCAGGATGGCCTGGCCGAGATAGTCTTTGCGAACAACTACGATGGAAGTACTTACAACGTCAACAGCTACATTTACTGGGGCCAGGCCGGCGGAACGTTTGGAGTGATTTACACCTCAACCAATCGAACCAACTTACCCGGCGTGGGCGCACACAAAGTCAGCGCCGCCGATGTGAACAGCGACGGCCATCGCGATGTTGTCGTGCAAAACTATCATGGTGGCTTCTCGCGCATTTTCTGGGGGCCACATCCAACAACGGGAACGGCAAGCATTTCGTGGACCTTGCCGATTACCTTCGGCTTCCGCGGGTTAAGCCTGAGTGATTTGAACAGCGATGGACGCTTGGATTTGCTGACTGCACGAGAAGGATCTGACCCGATCAACAACTACTGGGCTGGAGGAACGAGTGGAAGAATCTATCTGCATACCGGCAACAACAGCGTTCCTTACGCCACTTCTCCCAGCTTTGATCTGCCGGTGCAATCCGCCACCGGGGCCTATGCATCTTTCGGACCCGGACGCGGCAGCAGCGCAGACTGGATCAGCCAGCCCCGACCGGTGTACGGCACAGCCTTTGCGACCTTTGGCGTGCTCGAATCGATGCTCATGGACAGCGGCCAGAACGGCACCGTTTGGCAGAGCGTTCAGGCCAACACTCAACTCTCGGCCGGCACGGGCGTCACCCTCTTCGTCGCCGCCAGCGACAGCACGAGCGCCTTGAACAACCCAGCCTGGATGCAGGTGGGGGCGATGATCAACGGCACATGGACGCAGACACTCAGCAGCGTGAGCGGACGCTACGCGCGCTACCGAGTGGTGTTGTGGCGCAATCGCGCCACCGAAGCCAGCCCGGCGCTACAAACCATCACGTTCACCTACATCACCCAGGCCGGCGCCTTCAGCAAGACCGCCCCTGCCAACGGCGCAACCGGCCAGCCAGTCAATCCGACCCTGAGCTGGGGCGCAGCCAGCGGCGTGGA
>JANWVJ010000169.1 GCA_025056895.1 Thermoflexales bacterium | reverse complement strand
CTCCACGCGAGCCGGATGGCTCACGTTCCAGGCGTCGGGACAGTCGCCGACCGGCAGGCCCAGCGATTGCAGCATCGTCCCCCATGCACCATCAGTCAAGATGGGCAGAGGGCGGTTGAGGGTTAGGGATTCAATCAGAGGGTGCATGGCTGCTTTTTAGAGGTGAACGATCGGTGCGCATACGTTCCCAGAAGACAAACGAGCAAAGAGGGCGACCGCACCCAGTGTGGTTCGCCCTCTTGCTGTCATGCCCGAGATACACCTACGCGACGCCGATCAATTTGCGCGCCAGCGTCACAGCCCCGCTTGCGTTATCGCTGTAGCCATCCGCGCCGATTTCGTCGGCGTACTTTTGTGTAACCGGGGCGCCGCCGATCATCACTTTCACGTGATCGCGCACGCCGGCCTCCTGTAATTGCTCGATGGTGGTTTTCATGGACGGCATGGTGGTGGTCAGAAGCGCAGACAAAGCGACGATGTTGGCGCCCTTCTCTTTCACTGCGCTGACAAACTTCTCCGGCGCGACATCAACGCCCAAGTCAATGATCTCAAAGCCGCCGCCTTCAAGCATGGCCGCAACAAGATTCTTGCCGATATCGTGCAAGTCGCCCTTGACCGTGCCGATGGCGACCTTGCCGACCGGCTTGGCGCCGGTGGCGACGAGCGCCGGCTTGATAACCTCGAGCGCCTGCTTCATCGCGCGCGCTGCAATCAGCAGCTCCGGCACGAAGTACTCGTTGGTCTCGAAGCGCCGGCCCACTTCGTTCATCGCGGGGATCATGTACTCGTCCAGCAGGATCTTCGGATCGACCTTGGCCTCCATCGCTTGTGTGGCGATGGCCTTTGAAGTTTTGGCGTCGCCGTCCACAATCGCGTCATACAGCTTCTTCAGGTCTTCCATGGCAATCTCGCAGTGCCTCCTCAGTATGTGATTTTGGCCATCCAAGTAAGGCGCAGTCAGCCCTTGCTTTGCGCTGCGCATCCGGCTTGTGCTCAAGTGTCTCAAAGTAAATCTGCACTGTTTCAAATTGTCAAGTCAATGCTTCAATGATTGTGGCCACTCCCTGGCCGACGCCGACGCACAACGTGGCCAACCCATAACGTCCTCTGCGCCGTCGCAGCTCGTGCACAAGTGTGGTGAGGATGCGCGCGCCGCTTGCGCCAAGCGGATGTCCGAGGGCAATTGCGCCGCCGTTGACGTTAACACGATCGGGGTCGAGTCCCAGTTGTTCGATACAAGCAATTGACTGGGACGCAAATGCTTCATTCAGTTCCACCAGGTCGAGGTCGCCGGTCGTCAGGCCGGCGCGCGCGAGCGCCTTGCGCGTGGCCGGCACAGGACCCAAGCCCATCAGGCGAGGATCGACACCGATCACGGCCATGCTGACGATGCGCGCCATCGGCTTGAGATGATGCGCTCGTGCGGCCTCTGGTGTGACAAGCAGGATTGCCGCTGCGCCGTCGTTAATCCCGCTGCTGTTGCCGGCCGTGACGGTGCCGTCCGGCTTGAAGGCCGGCTTTAGACGCGCCAGCGCATCCAGGGTGGTATCGGGACGGGGGTGCTCATCTGAGTTGAACAGGGTGGGGGGGCCGCCTGGGGTCGGCAGGATCGGCACAGGGACAATTTCATCGGTGAAGCGGCCGGCGCGTATGGCTTCGGCTGCGCGTTGTTGGCTGCGCAGGGCGAAGCGATCCTGTGCCTCGCGCGTGATGTGGAATCGCTCGGCGATGTTCTCGGCTGTCTCGCCCAGCGACTGGGTGTACCCCTGCTCGGCTAAGCGTGGATGGGTGAAACGCCAGCCGATTGTTGTGTCGTAGACGTGCGGCGGTTGGCGGGCAAAGGCAGTTTCGGGCTTGGCGAACACGAAGGGGGCGCGGGTCATGCTTTCCACACCGCCGGCGATTACGATGTGTGCATCGCCTACCATGACGGCACGCGCGGCTTGGTTAATAGCCTCCAGGCCGCTGGCGCACAGTCGGTTGATGGTGACGCCTGGAACTTCGACCGGCAGGCCGGCCAGCAAGCTCGCCATGCGCGCTACGTTGCGATTGTCTTCACCGGCCTGATTGGCGCAGCCGAGATAAACGTCATCAACAGCGTCAGGCGCAAGCCCGGTATGGTCCAGCAGGGCGCGGATTACGTGGGCGGCTAAATCGTCCGGGCGGATGTCTTTCAGCGCGCCGGCGTAACGGCCGATCGGCGTTCGCAGCGCGGTAACAATCCAAACTTCGTTCAACATCGATCCTCTCTCCTGGCCGGCGATCAATATGCCGGGCGCGGGTACAATCAAGTGCGATTATCGAATGAAACGAAAAAGTGTTTCTGCGGACGAAGTGCTGGCGCTGCGGGTTGCACTGAAGCGTGGGGCGTTTGTGGCGGTGGTGAGTGGGCTGGTTGCGTTGATCGGGTTGGCGTTGGCGCGTGAGTTCCTGCTCATGCACATGATCTTGTTGGCGGCAGTGTCTTTGTCCGGTGGATTAGCTTGTGCGCGGGCCGTGTTGCCGGTTCATCCGCCGTCCTATCGCCGCGCCGGCAATATCGGTGGGATGATTGCTGCACTGGTGTTCGTCTTGCCTTTTATCGTTGTCTTCAGTTATCTGGCTGCTGTCATGAATGCCGAGCTGTCTGCCGAGCTGGCCGCCGGCCTCAGCGCAGCCGAGGTCACTCAATTGATGCGGCAGAACATACAAGTCGGCGAAGACTACTTTCGTGGCCAGTACATCAGCTATGCCAGCGGCTATTTGTTGTTCGGACTGGCCAGTGGCCTGGTGTTCGGTTCGCTCGGCGCAGCGTTAGCCAGGCGGCAAGCAGCAGATAACACACCGCAGCAGAAGACCAAACGTAAGCACTAGCAGCCCGTGCAACCCACTCCTGGCTAGCAGATCACAGAGCGCACGCAGTGCTCTGAGAGTTGGTATCACGATTGTCAAGGAGAACGAACATGATCAACAAGAAAGTGGAACAGGCGATTAATGAACAGATCAAGCACGAGTTGTATTCGTCTTATCTGTACCTGGCAATGGCGAATTACTTCGAGAGCATCCACTTGCCGGGTTTTGCTCACTGGATGAAAGTGCAAAGCGAAGAAGAGCGCGGTCACGCGATGAAGTTTATCGAGCATCTGAATGATCGCGGTGGGCGCGTTGTGCTTCAGGCGCTCGATCAACCGCCGGCAGATTTTGGTGAGCCGCTGAAAGCGTTTGAGCAAGTACAGGCTCACGAGCAGAAAGTGACCGCGCTGATTCATGCGCTATACGACATTGCCGTTCAGGAGAGCGACAAGCCGTCCCAGACGCTTTTGCAATGGTTCATCGATGAGCAGGTTGAAGAGGAGAAGAATGCCGATCTAATCGTCAACCAACTCAAGATGATTGCTGGTCATCCGTCCGGCCTATTGATGCTGGATCGCGCCCTGGCAGCGCGCGGCGGCAATGAAGAGGATTAGTCCGACCCTTTTTACTTGCGCTAACTGCTAAGTGGCAGTACAACCGTATTCGATGTCGACGGCATGCCCCACGACAGGAAGGCTTCTGAAGCGTCGAATACGGTTTTTGATGAATGCGATGGCTCGATTGATTGCCTCCCTGTAGAGTGCGACATGCTGCGACTCCTGATCTGAAGGGGTATATCCCTTGGATTGCCCCGCTGGCCATTGAACAATAGAGCAGGGAGGTGCTTTGATGAGTGGCCGTCCGATAGGTCGGGCTGTGTCCCGACGCACATTCCTACACGTTGCCGGCGGTGTCTTAGCGGCCGGTATGACTTCCGGCGGCTGTCAGTCGCTACCAGACAGCGCGCCGGCTCAAACGCCGGCTGTATCTGAACTTGCGCGCGCCGTCACGCCACGCCTCATCGCCAACCGGCCGGTTGTGGCCGTTGCCCAGGCGATGAACTACGAGCCGTCTCAGGTGCGCAAGACTGTGCGTGAACTGATCGATCAAACCGGCGGCTTGCGAGGGGTCGTGAAGAGCGGTGATCGAGTTGCCATTAAGGTCAACTTGACCGGCGGTGTCAAAGTGAGGCCGCTGCCGGGTGTCGCGCCGGTTGATAGCTATGTGACCCATCCAAATGTGGTGCGTCCGCTGATTGAAGCGGTGAAGGAGGCCGGCGCGCGTGACGTGACATTGGTTGAGGCGGTCTATGAGAACGCCAGTTGGAAAGAATGGGGTTACGAAGATTTAGCCGCCGAACTGGATGTCAAGCTGCTTGATCTGAACATGACCGATCCCTACCCGGACTACGCGCAGGTCAACGTGGGCGAGGGTGCGTTCATCTATTCTGACTTTACGTTCAACCATATTCTTGAGGAATGCGATGTGTTCATCTCGGTTCCCAAGATGAAGTGCCACTATAGCGCGGGAGTCACTTTGTCGATGAAGAATTTGGTCGGGCTGGTGCCGGCGCGCTTTTACCGTTTGAGCGCCCAACACAATCACCGTTCAGCATTGCATGGCCACGATGATGAAGTGGGCAGCCGGCTGCCGCGCGTGATCGTCGATCTGAATCGCGCCCGTCCGATTCGCTATGCGTTGATCGACGGCGTCAAGACCACCGATGGCGGCGAAGGGCCGTGGATCAGCACGATGGCGCCGGTGGACGCGCACTTGCTGGTAGCCGGCATGAATCCTTTGGCAACCGATGCGGTGGCGACTGCGTTGATGGGGTTTGACCCGACTGCCGCCCCGATGACGATGCCCTTTGTACGCAGTGACAATCATCTGGCTTTGGCTGCGCAGATGGGCTTTGGCACAATCCAACTCAACGAGATTGAGTTGCGCGGCGCGCCGATTGACGCGGTGAAAGTTGCATTCAAGCCGGCCTGAGCCTGTTGTACAATCCGTACTACAGTGACAGGTGGAGGAACAGAGATGAACTCACCGATCTCACGACGCAGACTGCTCAGATTGAGCGTGTCTCATGCCGTGTCGACGGGATTTGCTTTTGGATTATCTGCCTGTGGTGGCAGCGATAATCCCACGCCATCGCCAGTGGCCAGCACCGGCAAAACTTTCGAGTTCGAAATCAGCGCCGATGACAATATCCAGTTCAGCCAAGTCCTGCTCGAAGTGGAAGCCGGCTCGCGTGTCTCGGTGACTTTGGTGAACAATTCAAAGGACAAGCAGTTTAACTGGGTGCTGACGCGGTTCGGTCAGATGCTACGGGTGGTTACGGAAGGTCAGATTTCCGGCGTAGAGACTGGCTACCTGAAACCGGGTGACTCAGCGATTATTGCGTCTACGCGGCTGGTGAAAGCCGGCGAGCGCGACACGGTCACTTTCGATGCGCCTCCCCCTGGTGAGTACCAATTCTTCACGACATTTCCCGGCTACTATACGCGCATGAACGGCAAGTTGGTTGTCCGGTAGACATCTGAACTGATCTGGAGAGCACAAAAGCGCCCACGCTGACACAACAGTGTGGGCGCTTTTGATTCGCCTGAGGATGTTTTACCTTCTCCGGCCTTCTGCTTAGGCCGAGGCGCGATCAGATTGTGGGTCGAGCGCGTCGCGCAGTCCGTCGCCTAAGAAGGAAAAGCCCAGTACCAGCAACGCCAAAGCGACGGTCGGGATGATGCCAATGTATAAGTAATTCGGGCTGGACAAGTAGCGCCCGATTGCGCCGACCATTTTGCCCCAACTGGGCAACGGATCGTTGATGCCGTAGCCAAGAAAGCTAAGGCCGGCCTCAGCGCCGATAAAGCCGGGGATGGCAAAGCTGACTGCCACAATCAGAGGGTTGATGATGTTCGGCAACAGATGGCGGATCATGATGTAGGGTGTACTGGCGCCTAGGCTGCGCGAGGCGCTGATGAAGTCGCGCTCCTTGTAAGCGAGTACTTGTGCCCGTACCAGGCGCGCCAGCCCCGGCCAGCCCAAGATCGAGATGGCGACCGTGACCTGCAAAATACCGTTGCCGATCAAGAGCATGAGCAGGATTTGAAAGAGCAAGCCCGGTAGCGCACCGACGACTTCAAAGATACGGTTCAGTGCATAATCCCATACTCCACCAAAGTACCCAGACAGGAAACCGAGCACCAAAGCCAGTGTGATCACAATTGCCGTA
>JANWVJ010000168.1 GCA_025056895.1 Thermoflexales bacterium | reverse complement strand
GATGGACATCAAAATCTTTGTGGACACCGACGCCGACGTGCGCTTTATTCGCCGGCTGCAACGCGACATCCACGAGCGCGGGCGCTCGGTTGAGTCAGTTGTTCAGCAATACCTGACGAGCGTCAAGCCGATGCACGAGTTGTTCGTCGAGCCGAGTAAGCGCTACGCCGATGTAGTCATCCCTGAAGGCGGACACAACACCATCGCGCTGGACATGGTGATTGCACGTTTGAGAAGAGCCCTGCACGGCACATAGAGTCCAGCGCGCTGCATGCGATACACTGAAATTAGCGGGCCGGCAATCCACCACCGACCTCGGTGCTCATGCCGGGCAATACCGAGCCGACCGGCGCCGTCTGAGCGGCACGGCGATGCGCATGTCGGAGTGCAACAACTGCTGCCAGGGCGATCCACAACGCCCCCGTCCAGTAAGGCGCGCCGGGGCCTAGCGTGTCAAAGGTCACGCCGGCCCACATCGGCCCGCCGATGCGGGTCAGGCTGCCCACGGACTGGGTTGCGCCCAGCACCGCACCTTGTTCACGGGCGCCGGCCTGCTTGGACACCAGGTTGGTCAGCGTCGGCGTCGCCAGCGCGTTGCCGATCGATACCAGTGCCATGGTCGGATACAGCGCCCAAACAGCCGGCGCAAACGCAGTAGCAGCAAAGCCGGCCATCATAATCACCAAACCCGCCACGGCCAGGCGCTGATCGCTGAAGCGATTGACCAGCCGGCGCACCAAAAAGCCCTGCATGAACACGCCGATCACGCCTAGGAAAGTAAACAAGGCAGCATTTTCTTGGGGTCCCAGCCCGAAGCGCTGAAAGGTGAACACACCGAAGTTGCTTTGCAGGCCGGCAAAAGCAAAGTTTTGGGCGAATATGGCCAGCAGCACCGGGCGCATGCCGGCCCGTTGCACCGTATCGCCGATCTGACGAACCGGGTTGATCTCTGCCAGAGTGATGACGGCGCGCTTGCGCTGATGGGGCGGCAGAGACTCTGGCAAAAAGAAGAAGCCAAAGGCCGCCGTGACAAAAGACAAGAAGGCCGCCGCAAATGCTGGGGCGTGCAAGCTGATTTGGCTCAGCAAACCACCCAGCGCCGGCCCCATGATGAAGCCCAGACCAAATGCCGCCCCGATCAAGCCGAAGTTCTTGGCGCGGTCTTTGGGCGGCGTCACGTCGGCGATATACGCCTGAGCGATGGAAATATTGCCTCCGGTGAAGCCGTCGATCATGCGCGCAACGAACAACATGGCCAGCGAGCCGGCCAGGCCAAACAACACATAGCCTATAGCCGACCCCAAGACACTGAGAACGAGCAGCGGGCGCCGACCATATCGATCAGAGAGCGCGCCTAACACCGGCGCCGCCACGAACTGCGCCGCCGCGTAGGACAAAGAGAGCAGTGCAACCGCCAGCGCATCGTTGCTGTATCGCTGAACCAGATACGGGATGACCGGGATCAGTATGCCGATCCCCAGCAAGTCGAGAAAGACAGTAGCAAAGATGAAGGCAATCGGGCGCTTGCCGCGCGCGCCGGCTTCTGGATACGTTTCTCGATGAGTGTTTTCCGCGACAGTCTCTTCAGCCACATGTGTTATCCGGTTCGCCATACAATCCTGATCCTCAAAAAACAGTCCTGCTCTCGAAAAGAGCTTTCTGCCTGGACGCCGAGCGGGATTTCACTAACGTAAGCTAAACGTATAAGCGCCAGATCAAGGACGCCTGAGAGCTTCGTGAGCTGTCGACAGGGCGATGTGAGAGAATCGGATTCAGTTATTGCTGTTGTGATATCGATCACACCATGCAACGGAGCATACGACCATGAATCGTCGAGAAATTCAGCTACTGCGGCAAATTAAGGGATATCCCTGTGTGACAATCACGCTGCCTACACATCGCACCTCGCCAGACAACCGGCAAGACCCGATCCGCGTGAAGAATCTGGTCAAGCAGGCCGGCGAGCGGCTACTGGGCGAATTCAACAAGCGCGAGATCGAACCGCTGTTGGTTCGGCTGGAACAGATTGCCAACGACATTGACTACCGGCACACGCTGGATGGGTTGGCGATATTTGTGAACCGTGACTTCGGGCGAGCGGTGTATTTGCCGTTCACCTTAAAAGAACGGGTCGTGATCGACGAAGACTTCTTCACGCGCGATTTGGTGTACGCGCTCAACCGCACACCGCGCTACTGGACGCTGGCGCTGAGCGAAAGGCCAACCCGGCTGTTCCACTGCACGCGCGACGACTTTGTGGAGATTCAGGATGGCGGCTTTCCGCTGGTGCATGAAGGGCCGGGTGGCGAGATGAACCTGCCGGGCGGGGAGGGCATCAACAAGTCGGCATACCGTGATGAACGCCATCGTCAGTTCTTCCGCCAAGTCGATGCAGCCTTGAAACCGTTTATGGCAGCCGAACCGCTGCCGCTAGCTGTCGTGGGCGTGGAGCGATTTCTGTCGTTGTTCAACGAGATCACCGCTCACAGAAACGCGATCTTAACCACGTTAACCGGCAGTCACGACAAAACGTCGTCTCATAAGCTGGCCAAGCTGGTGTGGCCGCTGGTGCAAGCGAATCTGGCCGAACAACGCCGGCAGGTATTGGACGAGCTGGACAAGGCAATCGGCGAACGCAAGTTCGCCTCGACGGTTGGTGAGGTGTGGCGCTATGCCAAAGAAGGGCGCGGGCGGCTGCTGTTGGTGGAAGAAGATTTCCATACGCCGGCGCGCGTAGACGAGAGCGGCATGCACATCACGCCCGTCGAAGATGCCGGCGCGCCGGGCGTGATCGATGACGCAGTGGATGAGATCATCGAAACCGTACTGGACAAACAGGGGCAGGTCGTATTTGTGGACAACGGCGCTTTAGAAGCGCATCAACGGATTGCGCTGATCCTGCGCTATTGATCGTCGGCCGGCCAGCCACGTCCGTTCACCCCATCAAGCGCGCCCGTGCACAAAACGGGTGCGCTTTTTAGGCGCTGCGGCAGGCCCTAGACCACAAGGCCCAATGAACTCGGATTGACAGAACCGGCCAGCTCGATTACAATCTAGACAGTCTAGCCTAATACGGAGTGTCGTTATGGGTTTCACGTGGCAATTACAAGAAGCAAAGAACAAATTCAGCGAAGTCGTTGAGGCCGCTCTTACCGAAGGCCCTCAAGTGATCACGCGGCGCGGCATGGAAACAGCGATCGTGCTCTCCTACGCCGACTATCGCAAGCTGCTCCTCGCCCGAAAGAAATTGTCGGATTTCTTTAGAGAATCCCCCTTGGTCGGCGTTGAACTCGATTTGACGCGCGACTCTGGGCCGGCGAGGGACGACGTGGTCTTATGAGATACCTTTTGGACACGAACGTTATTTCCGAATTGGTGGCCAAACAACCCAACCAACGAGTGATTGAATGGCTTGATGACCTGGATCCCGACAGCATTTATCTCAGTGTGATCACAATCGGCGAACTCCGCAAAGGTATTGAGAAGTTGCCAGATTCGCCTCGACGAGACAAACTCTTTGATTGGCTCGTCAACGAGTTACTGGTTCGCTTTCAGGATCGCATCTTGGCGCTGGATGTGGATGTCATGTTGACATGGGGCAAGTTGGTGGGCAGACTGGAGCAAAGCGGCAGACGGCTTTCAGCGATTGACTCGCTGATTGCTGCGCTCGCCCTTGCGCGCTCCTGCTCCCTGGTCACTCGCAATGAGGCCGATTTCAAGGGGGTCGGCTTGAAGATCATTAACCCCTGGCAAAACCCCTGGCAATGAGCTGGTCGCCGGTTGAACGGCGGCGTGCGTTGAAGCCTGATCGCGCCCCCGCGACGGCCGAGTGATTGAGCCGGCCGTTAGGCCGGCCGTTAGCCGGCTCAACCTCGGTCGCGCATCCCCCTGTTCCCCAAACCGCGTCTTTGTAGCCGGCCCACACGGAAGGGCGCAGCCGCGAAATCCTCTCTCACTGATCCCAGCGCTTATCGGGCTGCCAGAAACCCAACTTGGGCGTATCCCAGTAGCCGGTCTCCTCGAACAAACCACTGGGCGGGCGCAGGTTCTCGCGGATTGCTTCATAGTTGAGATCAACGCCCAGCCCCGGCTTATCCGGCACCGCCACATAGCCGTCCTCGATGTAGTTCTTCGGCAGACCGGTCACCAGGCTATCCCAGAAGGGCAGATCAAGGCCGTGATGCTCCAGGGCAACAAAGCTGGGAATGGCCGCCGCTGTGTGCAGGTTAGCCATAAACGCAATCGGCGAACCGGCGAAGTGCAAAGCAGTCGGAATGCCGTAACGTTCGGCGTAATCGGCAATGCGCTTGGTCTCGGCCATGCCGCCGGCAGTGAGCAAATCGGGATGAATGATATCGATGGCGCGTTGTTCGATGAAGGGCCGGCAGCCGTCCAGCAGATACCATTCTTCGCCGGCGGCAATCGGAACGCGGACGGCGTCGCGCACTTCCTTGTGGCCGGCCACATCCCACCACTGCACCGGGTCCTCCATCCACGCCAGGCCATAGGGCTCTAATGCGTGGCCGAGCTGGATCACTTCCTTGATCGTCATCATTCCATGGCCAAAGTGATCGATGCACAATGAGGTTTCCCAGCCGACTGCTTCGCGCACAGCAGCCACGATCTCGGCCATACGCGCAATACCCCTGGCAGTGACATGCACACCCGTGCCCGTGCCGGGAGCATTTTGCCAACTGCCGGTGTGATACTCGTGGCGGGTGGGCTGGCCGATACGTGTGTCGGGAATGCCTTCGAGTAAGTGCATGCCGATGTCAAACTTGATGAAGGTCAAACCCAGCTTCTTGCGACCCATCACCCGCTCAACGTAGGCTTCGGGAGTGGCTTCGCGCGCAGCCGGCGTGTCGGCATACAGCCGCACCTTGTCGCGATATTTGCCGCCCAAGAATTGCCAGCACGGCACGCCGTACACCTTGCCGATCAGGTCCCACAGCGCGATTTCGATGCCGCTCACGCCACCGCCTTCACGCCCATGATTGCCGAAGCGGCGGATGTCGCGGAAGATCATGTCGATGTTCAATGGATTCTGGCCCAGCAGCCGGCTCTTAAACTGAAGGGCGTTTTCCTTGTGGCCGGCGTCACGCACTTCGCCGATGCCGTACACGCCTTGATTGGTGTCCAAGCGGATGATCGGATAGTCGTAATTGCTAGCGACGACGGCGATCCGCATATCGGTGATCCTGAGTTGGGACGGGCTGGAAAAGGTATTGACCTTGTCCAGGGCGCGCTCGAAGAAATCGCTTTTTTGCTCACTCATGTGTGTAAACCTCCGGGCGGAGATGGTACGGCAGGATGGCAAATGCCGCAACTTCAATGCCGGCCCAGCGTACTCTAAAAACGAACGCTCTGCCAACTTGCCATTTCTCAAAATCGATCGTAAAATGTCGAAATATCCAGCAAGTTATTTTCAAGCAAGATATGGGCACGCGAAACTCAGCGAAAGACCTTTTTATGGAAGAACGCCGGCAGGAAATTCTGCGCTGCGTCAACGAGCTGGGCCGCGTGTCGGTCGGCGACCTCAGTCAACGCTTTGGCGTCTCAGAAGTCACTATCCGCGCCGACTTGCAAGCCTTGGCCGATTGCAATCTGATTGTGCGCACGCACGGCGGCGCCGTACCTGCCGATCGGGTCTTGCCGGATATCTCTTTGTCAGCGCGCCTGAAGCAACAGGTGCGCGAGAAAGACCGCATTGGCGAAGCCGGCGCAGCACTGGTATCGGACGGCGACGCCATTTTTCTAGACTCCAGCAGCACAGCCTTGGCCATCGCCCGCCAACTGAAAGATCGACGACACTTGACCGTGATCAGCAACAGCTTGGCAGTTGCCCACGAGTTACTGGACGCGCCGGGCGTCACGGTGGTCATGCCGGGCGGCGTGCTGCGCCGAGAGACGGCTTCTCTGATCCGCTCTGACTCACTGGAGTCGCTGCGCAAGTTCAACATTCAGAAGGGCTTCTTTGGCGCGCACGGACTGAACGACCCGGAAGGGCTGACCGATGTCAGCGCCGATGAAGCAGAAATGAAACAGCCGATGGTAGCGATGTGCCG
>JANWVJ010000167.1 GCA_025056895.1 Thermoflexales bacterium | reverse complement strand
CTAGGGGAATCAGTGTGGCATCGGGGATGTGAATCTGTTCCCATTCAAATGGCTCACGCACATCCAGCACAAACGCCCCCTGCGCGCGCATCGAGGCAGCCTGTTGCACAGAGATCTCCAGGGGTAAAGGAGCAAACGACGCCAACGGTTCTGAAAACTCATCTGAGGCAGAGGTCTTATCGGCGCCGGCAGAGGCCAGGGTGGCTGTTGCAGACACCGCCGGAGCGGTTGTAACGATCGGCGCAGAGATATTAGAACGCATCAAAAGGACGCCGAGGAAGACGACCAACACCACCAGCACAGCGACGCCGGCATACAACAGCGGCCCCGACACAGAACGAGACGGAGCCGGCGGCGCAGAAGGCTGGGGAACTGAGGTGCTGGCGGCTTTTCCTCCAGAGCGAGTTGGTTTGACATGTTTCTTTTTGCTCATCGCACCGAATTAGATGCACGACAGGTCAAATCGTGACAGAGGATGCGCACCTACCACAGATGATGCACCAACGGTTTAATGTGCTGCTCATATAAGGCAGCGACTTGGTTCATCGTCTCCTGAGACAACGCCGGCAGATGAGCTGCTGCGACGTTTTCTTCTACTTGCGCCGGGCGCTTGGCGCCGGGGATGGCGCACGTGACGGCATCAAACATCAAAATCCAGCGTAGCGCAAACTGGGCCATGCTCATGCCCGGCGGGACCAGAGGGCGCAGCAATTCAACCACATGCAGGCCGGTCTCGAAGTCTACGCCGGAGAACGTCTCGCCGCGATCGAACGCCTCGCCCTGGCGGTTGAAGGCACGGTGATCATCGGCGGCGAAGGTCGATTCGCGTGTCATCTTGCCGGCCAGCATACCCGATGACAACGGCAGCCGCGCCAGAATGCCGACCTTGCGTTGTTTGGCCAGTTGGAAGAACAGATCGGCCGGGCGCTGGCGGAAGATGTTGAAAATGATCTGCACCGACTGCACGCCGGGGTACTCAATCGCCTTGATGGCCTCTTCCACTTTTTCCACACTGACACCATAGTGGCGCAGCTTTCCCTGCTGCACCAGGTCGTCCAGCACACCGAACACCTCCGGCATGTAGTAGACCGGCGTAGGTGGGCAGTGCAACTGCACCAGATCGAGCGCGTCGGCTTCCAGGTTTTTCAGGCTGCGCTCGACGAAGGCGGTCAGGTTAGCGCGCGTGTAGCCCTCGGCCACATGTGGGTTCAGCCGGCGGCCGGCTTTGGTGGCAATGATGATCTGCTCTCTGCGCTCGCGCTTGAGCTGCGCCAGCAGACGTTCGCTGCGCCCATCCCCGTACACATCGGCGGTGTCGAAGAAGTTCACGCCCAGATCAACCGCGCGATGTAAGGCGGCCAACGACTCACGGTCATCCACTGCACCCCACGTGCCGCCAATCGCCCACGCACCAAAGCTGATGCTGGACACTTTCCAGCCGGTTCGTCCAAGTTCTCGATATTCCATTGCTGCTCAGTCCTGATGTTGAGATTAGCGCATCATTTTTGATTCGAACAGAGCGGGGTCAAACAGAGCATCAAGCGCCGGTAGATGCTCATGACCGGTATGATACGCATCGACCGACAGAATGCGAGCAGCCTCTGTGTTCAACTGAAGGCTCAGATGCTGGGCTGTAATGGCCGGGAAGACATGTATTTTCTTGTGGCCGATGGTGCAGCCGGCAGCGATGACACGGTCTTCGGCGCGCAGGGTATAGCCATCAACGCGCTGACCGTCTCGTAAATCTTCTTGGAGGATCAGGTGATCACATGTAACCGGCCGGCCAAAGTCCAGCGTGATGAGCGCGCCCTGTTGAGTCAACCGCGCAGGAATGGGATCAGCAAATCGACGTTTGATCTCGTCTGCCACTTCTAGCAACCGCCGACAATCGATTTCATCCAACAACCCCTCACGATTGGGCGGCACATTCAGCAACAAGTTCGCGCCTAGTCCCACAGAGCGATAGTAGATGCCCAGCAAGTGTTCTTTGCTTTTTAGGGTGTGCAGGTCGTCAGCGTGCCAGAACCAATGCTGACGAATCGGCACATCGCATTCCGGCGGCATATAGGCTTTCGGCACAGCGTCTTGGCGATCGGTGTAGATCGATACAGCGGCGCTGTCCACGACGTAGTAACACGGATCGGCGGCCAAACCGTCTTCATTGCCGACCCAGCGGATAGTAGGCCGGCCCATGTTGAAGACGAGCGCGTTCGGCTGATAGCGATTAACCACCTCGATGATCGCTTCCCAGTTATAGGTGCGGCCTTCGGAGCCGGCTCCGTCGAACCACAGTTCGAACAGCGGTCCATAGCGGGTGCATAGCTCGGTGAGCTGGCGCACGTAGAAGCGATCATAGGTCGGCGGGTCGCCGTAGCATGGTTCATGGCGATCCCACGGCGACAGATACAACCCAAGCGGCATGTTCAAGTCATGGCACGCTTGCGCCAGCTCAGCCACGACATCGCCTTGGCCGTCTTTCCACGGCGCAGCGCGCACGCTGTAGTCCGTTGTCTCTGTCTGCCACAGGCAAAAGCCATCATGATGCTTGGCGGTGAAGATCAGGTAGCGTGCGCCGGCAGCCTTCGCCATTTCGACCCACTGTCGAGTATTCAATCTGGTGGGATTAAACGCGGCCGGGCTTAGGCTGCCATCGCTCCACTCCTTGTCGTAGAAGGTGTTGATGCCAAAATGACAGAACAACCCAAACTCAGCGTCTTG
The DNA here is from genome assembly GCA_025056895.1 of Thermoflexales bacterium. Taxonomy (GTDB): domain Bacteria; phylum Chloroflexota; class Anaerolineae; order J036; family Brachytrichaceae; genus Roseilinea. Next base: position 3,348 of record JANWVJ010000167.1, on the reverse strand, counting down.
CCAAGCAAGCTGACACGAAGTGGGTTTGATCGTTTCTGTGATCATGTTTTGTGGCGGAGAGTGAAAGGGTGGTATTGACCGGCTTCTAGAATAACAGGTTGCAGATCGAGCGACGCATGCAAGATTCGGATCATCAGCCCTAGCCGGCAGCCGCTCGGCTGGCGCTCAGCATGTTGCAAAACAGCGCCCCCTGTTCAATCGCGTCATCCAGCGCAATGTGCGTGTGCGGTTGCTCATCAAACCAAGCCTTGGGCATGTTGCGCTTGGCCGCCTGACGAAAATCGGACTTCAGCACAGCCATCGCAAAACTTTTCATGTCGAGTGCAGCATAACCGAACGGGCTTTCGCCGACAAACCGCATCAGATACCAATAGACCCACATGAAATCATAGGCCGCCGGGAAAGCGACAAACACCGGCCGGCCTTTGAGCTGTTTCAACCACGTTACATACGCGCGCATCGCTTTATCCGGCGACTGCAGATTGGTGCGCGCAGCAGCCCAGGCTTGTGGATGTTGCTGCCACCAGGCCATTGTGACAGGATGGCCGGCCGCATTCGGCAAAGTTTCCAGATTCGCGGAGAAGGTGCCGAGCAACGTTTTGTCAGGCAAATAAGCGGCAGAAGCAAAGCTCAACATCGAGTGCGGGCCGGGGATCGGGCCGTCGGTCTCGACATCCGTGCTGATATAGATTTCCATACGACGCCAGGTACGTTTTATTGACCTATAGAGTTTACAAGGCTCCGATATCCTCAAACCTTCGGCTCAGAGCTAAGATTCGATTCTCCTACAATACACGCATGACCAAGCGGGTTTCCGGGTGGACGGTAGGAGCGCTGCTTGCGCTCTGGCTGGCATTCGTCGGGCGCACCCTCGATCTCGGCGGGCAAAGCTTTTGGTATGACGAAGGGTACACGGTGATGTTCGCGCGCAACGATCCCCTCACGATCGTCGCACAAGCAGCCCGCCTGGAGTTGAACACGCCGTTGCACTATTTGACACTGCACGCCTGGATGGTGGGGGCCGGCCAGAGCGAGTTCTCCACCCGACTGCTCTCCGTGTTTGCAGGCGTCGTTACTGTCGCGCTGGGTGGCGCACTGATTCGACAGGCAGCGCGCAACACCCTACACGCTGCTACGGTGATGGGGATGTTCATTTTGGGGCTGTGGCCGGTGAGCATCCACCTATCCCGCGAGACGCGCATGTACAGCTTGGCAATCTGTCTGGCTGTTCTGTCGGTGGTGCTGCTGCTCAAAGCTCTGCGCAGCTTGGATACACCAGCGCCTAAGCGACGTTGGGCTGGCCTGTGGTGGGGATGGGCTGCGGCAAGCATCGCTGCATTTGGCACGCACGTTTTGTGCGCATTCTTGTTTGCCGGTCAGGTCCTCTTCATCTTGGCTTCCTGGCTCCAACGAAGCCGCTTGGCACATCGCCGAGACGGGGCATGGCTATTGCCGCTCACAGCACTTGCCGTCACGTCAGCCATTATCGTCATCGCAGGCATATATCTCGCCAGTTTCAGCGCGCAATACGGCACCACGTTTACCGACCGACTGGAATACTGGGTGATGTTGCAGAAGAGCATCGTGTCGCTCTTCACCTTTCATTTGCCGCCTGATGAGCAGCTTGCCCTACCCGCTGCGCTGGTCGGCTTGATGATTGTTGCGGGGCTGGTGTTCAATCCGCCGCGCGTGCGAGTGGCAGTTGGGATCGGTCTGTGTGCTATCGCCGGCATGACCGCACTGGCATCAATCACCGGCAAATTTGCCCCACGCTACCCGGCAGTGGCTGCCCCCTTGGTGATTGTCAGCCTGAGCCTTGTGCGCCTACCGACCGCTGCGCGGCTACTGTTTGGCACAGGAGTGATCGGATTCACCCTGTTCGCGCCGGAGGGTATTAACCTAGCAGCGCGCGTGCAATGTGCCATCAGCACAACTGCTTGCGATGCAGTCGAGGAGCGCAACGAAGATTTTCGCGGCGTGGCTGCCTTTCTGCGCCAACACGTGCGCGCCGATGAAACGGTGTTGTTGGTGTCCGGCCATTTTGCGCCGGTATTCGCCTACTACTACGGTGATCAGGGTTGGCACGCTCTTCCGAACGATCCGGTGCTGAACATCTACAACACGTTGCATTACGACACCGTGGCGCCGACGCTGAACAAAGCTTTGGCAGACAAGGGCGGCGCATGGCTGCTCTTGTGGCAAGACTTAGTGATCGACCCAGGCGGCGTTGTGCAAACTTTGTTGATCCAACAGGCAGGGGGAGCCGATTTCGATTCGCGGGACTTCCACGGTCTGCGCTTGTTGCACTACACACTCAACCCCTATCGTCGTTTGCCCGAGGCGCTGAACGTGGAACGATTGAGGCACGACAACCAAATCGTGCCCGACGGCGCTGCACGCGGCATGGACGCCCTCGGTTGCGAGACAACTCGACCAGTGCGAGTTGGAGATAACCAAGCAGAAGTGTTTTGCCACTGGGTGCTGAATCCACCTCCGCCGCAGAACATCTTGCCGTTTGATGTGCAGGTAGTGCTCACATTGAGTGACGCAGAGGGGAACGAACGGGCACGGCATAGCGGGTTGTTGGCGCCGGTCAACGGCATGCCGGCGCGCTGGGGCAACTTTCCTCTGACAACGCTGTATCGCCTTCCCCTGCCCGCTGATCTATCGGCCGGACGCTACACATTTACCGCCCAACCGGCGCTGAACGGTGAACTGCTCTCCCCGCGCGTGGAGATGCGCCTGGACATACAGCCCTGAGTGACTTCTCAGCTTAGGCTTATCTTGAGGCATACAATCCACTTCGCTGCCAGACTTGGCTGCGGTTGCGCGCCTGCCCGGCGCGCCAGGGGAAATTGTTCCGCAACACACATCGACGCTCAAATAAGGAAAATCCATGCCAGAAAATATTCTCTTGACGCCCGCCTCGTTGCCCGCTCTGTGGTGGATCACACCGATCAGCGGTGTGATCGCGCTGATCGCCGCCTATGCGTTCTACCGTTCCGTCCTGCGTTTCGATGAAGGTCTACCGCGCATGCGAGAAATTGCCCAAGCGGTGCGCGAAGGTGCGATGGCGTATCTGCGCCGGCAGTATCGTCTGGTAGCAATCGTGTTTGCCATCCTGTTTGTGATTTTCGGCGTTTTGGCGCTGCTAGATTTGGTTAGCCCGATTACCCCATTTGCCTTTGTGCTGGGAGGCGTTTTCTCGGCTGCCACAGGATATATTGGGATGCGGGCTGCCACCAACGCCAGTGCGCGCACGGCCAATGCGGCGCGCAAGAGTTTGAACGACGCTCTGCGCGTAGCCTTTCGAGGCGGCGCCGTGATGGGATTGTCAGTAGTGGGATT
>JANWVJ010000166.1 GCA_025056895.1 Thermoflexales bacterium | reverse complement strand
GGCGTGCCAATCTACTTGCGCGGCTTGAGGCGTCAGGCGCATGTACAGTGCGCTCAACATACCGCGCGAGATCGGTAACAGATGTGGTGTAAACAACACGACTAGTTCTTCTTCCCCATCCCTCGCACTCTCACGCTCGCCTGTTCCACTACCGCGAGCCAATGCCCGAAGTTCCTGTTCCATCTCCGGCACATGGCGATGAACATGGCCGATGTTGTAAGGAGCCAAGTTCTCGTTCACCTCGACAAAGTGCGTGGTCAGAGTCGGCTTGCGGCCGGCGCCGCTCACACCCGATTTGCTGTCGGCAATGATTAGATTGCCCTCCAGGGCGCCCAACTCCAGCACCGGCAGCGCCCCTAGAATCACGCTGGTCGGATAACAACCGGGATTGGCGATCAGATTGGCGTCGAGGATGAGCGAGCGATACACCTCCGGCAACCCATACACAGCTTGAGACAATAGGCCCGGATACGGATGTTCATGTTGGTAGGTCTGCGCATAGATCGCCGGATCGCGTAGGCGAAAGTCAGCCGATAAGTCGATCACCCGTTTGCCGAGCGCCCAGGCGCGCTGACACACTTCCGCCGATGCGGCGTGTGGCAAACATGAGAACACCACATCGACCTCGTGCAGCGGAGCATCTTCCGTCTTGACCAGGGGGATGTCGAACGGACAAGGCAACACATCGGATAAGCGTTGGCCGGCATAGCTCTCAGAAGCGGCAAACGCGATGCGCGCTTTGTCGTGCCGGCTGAGGAGGCGCACCAACTCGACGCCGGTGTAACCCGTTGCACCATAGATGCCTACCTTGATGAACATGCTGATCTTTCCTTCACTGTATGCAGATTGATCGCGCAAAGAAGACCGCCCCCAACACGAGCACGTGTGTCGGGGGCGGTCTGAACGCTCAACAATGCGCCGCTCGCCGCGCCGGTGTGCCGGCTCAAGCAGACGGCGTTGCGCCCACACCGGACACACTGCCCGGTTGGCGCACACGACGGGAGCGCAACACAACGACGTGATACATGGTGCGCATTATAGTGCAAAGGCGGGTTAATCGAGCGCTTTTTCAGAAACAGCAGGGGCGGGCGAAGGCAAGACCTTCACCCACGCTGGTCTCTTTGGATGCCGATCGGTTTTAATGAATGCCCCCTCTCGGCGGCTTGATTTTGCCCCACACAGAAATCCATCCGCTCAACGCGGCGCAATGTCCAGCGCCCGACCTCGAAAGTCGGCAGGGCTGCTGTAACCATGCGCGCGCATGTAATCCTCCAGGCCGGCGGTGATCTCGGCGAACACCCCCAGTCCACGCGCATGAACGGCACTGCCCACCCCAACACAGGTCGCGCCGGCCAAGATCATTTCAATCGCATCCCGCGCATCGGTCACCCCGCCGGTTCCGATCACCTGCACGCGCGATCCGCGCAAAGCACGGCAAATGTCATACACGCACCGCACGGCAATCGGGCGAATCGCCGGCCCGCTTACCCCGCCGGTGCGGTTTGACAGCACCGGGCGGGCTGTTTCAATGTCCAACACGATGCCCGGCCCCAGCGAGTTGATCGCACAGATGGCATCTGCGCCGTTGTTGGCCACTTCGCGGGCAATCGCAACAATGTTATCGACATTCGGCGAGAGTTTGACGATCACCGGACAGCACGCATTACGCTTGACTGCCCGCGTCACCTGGCCGGAGACATAAGCATTTGAGGAAAACATCTCTTCGTGCTGGGCATCGAGGTTGGGGCACGAGATATTGACTTCGATCAAATCCGGCTCGGCCTCACTGATATAGCGCGCTAAGACGCCGAAATCGTAGATCGTGCTGGCAAAGATGCTAGCAATGATCGGCACACCCAGCGGCTGCAAATGACGCTTGGCTGCGCGAATCTCTTCCACCATCACTTCTACGCCGGGGTTGCTTAGGCCAACTGCGTTGATCAGGCCGTGACCCCAACTGACGATGGTGGGGTTGTGCCAACCGACACGAGGCTGCAAGCTGCATGATTTTGTGGTGATGCCGCCGATGCCGGCGCGCGCCAGCCGGCCGAAGATTTCTTCGCTGAGGCCCAGAATGCCGGAGGCCAGCACAATCGGATTGCGGAAACGTACACCGCACAATGTGACTTCAAGTGAGACGACTTTCTCAACGCAATCATTTGCGTTCGGCGCAAGCTGCTGCGTCGGCTCTACAGAATCGATTTGCGACAGCATGGTGTTCATCGCATGTGAAGGTCGGCGAACTCAGGTAGCCCATAAGCGAGCCGCCTGCGGCGCCCAAAACTGACTAAGCGGAATCGCCTGTATTTCTTTCACATCTGTCACGCACTGCGGCATGTCTCAGCGCACTGCGATCGATGTCAATTTGCTCGCAGCCACGCCAGCACCTCATCCCGCCGGCTTGCGCTCAACCGGCCGGCCTGCACCAGCGCGCCCAGCAAATCAGACAGACTCAGCACAGCGTGAAGCGTCACGCCACGTGCAGCCAGTTCAGAGGCCCCACCCTGTTCGCGATCGATCAACACCAGCACCTCTCGCACGACCAAGCCGGCGTCCAACAACGGCGCAAGCGCCTCGAACTTAGAGGTGCCTTTGGTGATCAGATCATCGACCAGCAGCACTGTTTCGCCGGCCTTGTATTCACCTTCGATTAGTCGCGCCGTGCCGTATTCTTTAGCTTCTTTGCGGGGGTAGATTAAAGGGCGGCCGGTTTCCAACGCGACGGCCACGCCGATCGGCAAGCCGGCGTACGGAATGGCTGCCAGTCGGTCAAACGTGATTCGGCGGTCATCGATCCGTGCAGCCATCGCGCGGGCAACTTGGCTGAGGACAGCCGGCCAAGAAACAAGCAGGCGCAAATCGATATAAATCGGCGAGATTAAGCCGGACTTCAATTTGAACTGGCCAAACTGCACACAGCCGATGTCAAACAAGGCCGTGGCGAGCTGAAAGGCCGAGTTGTTCATGAGTTCTGTTCCCCATTAATCGGTTGGTAATCGGTTGGATGTTTTCGCTCATCATCACGAAAGCGCCGTGGTCGGGTAGGTCTCGCGGAAGAATGGCAAGATGGACTAGCAAGCCGGCTTTCACTTCAGACTTACTCGAAGCAGTTGCCACGTTCATCTCCCTCAGTCCATCTGGCCGAGTACTCGCATTGTATCAACCAGCGTTTGCGCTGCTTTGCGGGCATCTTCGGCGAATGTCATCGTGCGCGAGGCATACACCACGGCGCGCGAGACATTGATGACCGGCCCTAATCCATCCCGTGTTCGGCCAAATCGAATTGCTGCTTCCAAGTCGCCGCCCTGAGCGCCGACGCCGGGGATCAGGAAAGGCAGGTGGGGAGCTATCTCGCGCAGACGCTGCAACTCGTGCGGCGCTGTTGCGCCGACGACCAATCCACATGCCCCTGGTCCTTGGGCATGCCAAGCGTTCGCCATGTGGGCCACACGCTCATACAGCCGCACGCCGGAATCGATGGGCAGATTCTGAAACTCGCCGGCATTCGGGTTGCTGGTGCGCGCCAACACAAACACGCCCCGTTCAGCATATCTTAAAAACGGTTGAATCGAATCACTGCCGATATACGGCGAGAGCGTCACCGCGTCGGCGCGAAACTGCTCAAACGCGCCGCGCGCATACGCTTCGGCTGTGTTGCCGATGTCGCCGAACTTGCCGTCTAGGATGATCGGGATGTGATCGGGAATCAAACGCACGATGCGTTCCAGGGCAACGATGCCGGCAGCTCCTTCTGCCAGATAAAAGCCCAGATTCGGCTTGTATGCACACACCAAGTCTTGCGTCGCTTCGATGATGGCACGCGCAAACGGCAACATCGGTTCATCTTCGAGCTGTAGAGGCAGTGGCGTGTTGGCAACTACGATATCCAGGCCAACGCACAGAAAAGAGCGGTTGATTTGTTGGGCGCGGGCAAGCTTTTCGAGGAACGTCATACTGAGTATTGTATCGATTGCCGCGCCGGCCTGACCTACAATCAGGCCGATGAAAAGCAATCCACCGATCCAACCGCTGATCTCGGTTGACGAACTGGCCCATCACTTGGATGACCTAAGTTGGTTGATAGTCGATTGTCGCTTCTCCCTGGCCGATGCATCGGCCGGCCGCCGGCGCTATGAAGACAGTCACATCCCCGGTGCGATGTACGCCCACTTGAACGATGATCTGTCCGGCCCGATCATCCCCGGCGTAACAGGCCGGCATCCCCTGCCGGCAGTTGAAACGGCTGCACGAACGTTTGGCCGGCTGGGCATTCACAGTGGCGTGCGCGTCGTTGCCTATGACGATATGGGCGGCGCACTGGGCGCAGCGCGGCTGTGGTGGATGTTGCGCTGGCTGGGCCACGACGCTGTTCAGGTGTTGGACGGTGAATGGCAGGCTTGGCTAGCCGGCGGCTATCCAACACGCGCCGGCGTTGAGACGCGACCGCCGGCTGCGTTCATCGCCCGCCCTCGCGCAGAGCGAATCGCAACTGCAGAGGACGTGGAAACAATGCGGCTCAATCCATCTTGTCGTGTGTTGGACGCGCGCAGTGCAGCGCGCTTTCACGGCCGGGAAGAAACCATCGATCCTGTTGCCGGCCATATCCCCGGCGCCCTCTCTGCGCCGTACACGGACAATCTAACGCCACAGGGCACTTTCCGCTCGGCAACCGAGCTAAGAGGATATTACCTGGCTCTGCTCGGAGATACCCCTGCGGATCAGACGGTGGTGTACTGTGGATCGGGAGTCTCGGCAACGCACAGCATCTTAGCTATGCAGGTAGCCGGCCTGGGCGAAGCACGGCTGTATCCAGGATCGTGGAGTGAATGGATCACCGACCCGCGCCGGCCGGTGGCATCATGAGCCAATGATGTCCCACACCTGTGCGATGCTTGCCTGTCTATACCTGAGGCTTGTAGACTGCACGGTAGCACATCGTGCTTATATCATCTCTCAGGGGAACGCTTTATACTTGTGAATCCTTGCGCGACCGAGGCACAGCCCGTGAGCGCCATGTCAGTGTGATTGATGGAGGTTTAGTTTGTATGAGTGCGTTGGTTTCGACGATTCGCGCTACCTTGAGTTATCGTGGGCGCGAAGGGCACTGGTTGTGGTTGTTGCATCGTATCAGCGGACTGGGAGTATTGCTTTTCCTTATCTTGCACGTCATCGGCATGTCCTCTGCCTTCGTATCCATCGAAATTCACGACCGCTTACTGGAGATGTACAAAACTCCGCCGTTTGCCATCGGAGAGCTGTTCCTGGCATTCGGGCTGATTTTTCATGCCATCAACGGCACACGCATCGCCATTTTGGAGTTGAAGCCTGAATTGTGGCAAAAGCAACAACTGGCCACACGGCTGTCAATCATTGTTGTCGCTGCCTTGGCTGCGCCGACTATGCTGATCATGGCAGTCAAATCGATTCAAGCATTCTTCGGCTCGGCGCACTAGCGATTTAAGGAAGTTAAAGCAAGTAGCTGAAAGCAAATTTTCTTAATCTGGGTTAAAGAACATGAGCGCGATTCATTCATCTGCCGGCGCTATGCCGCGCACAAGCCGTCCTCTGCCGAAAGGGCGCAACCGATTCGAGCGCGCAGCGTGGCTGTTTATGCGCCTCAGTGGGCTGGCGTTGCTATTCCTAGCCCTCAGCCATTTTGGCTTTCAACACATCATCGTCGGCACCCATCAACTCACCAGTGAAGACACCATTGTGCGGTGGGGGTTGGCCGGCGAGTCAATTACCCTCTCGCAACTCTTTTGGCGCCTGTACTACGGGGTGATGGTCGTGTTAGCCATGTTGCACGGCCTGAATGGGCTGCGGCAGGTGGCTCACGACTATCTCCACAACAAGCTGGTCTACAACGGGTTCATGGCTGCGGCGACAGTGCTGATCTTGGTTGCAACCGTGTTGGGTGTCATCGCCCTGATTGTCGGCGTCAATGCGAGCGGCGCTGCTGAAGCTTTTGCGCGCTAAAAGGCCAGATTTGCCTTTGCCAAGTTGATCCGAAGCGAAAGGATAGTGGAATGGCTCAGTATCATCAATTTGACGCAATCGTAGTCGGCGCCGGCGGGGCCGGCTTGATGGCCGCGTTATATGCCAGTCGCTCCGTCAATACTGCCGTGATCAGCAAGCTCTACCCCACCCGCTCGCACACCGGCACCGCGCAGGGCGGCATCGCCGCGCCGCTCGGCAACATGGAAGAGGACAACCCGGACTGGTACATGTACGACACCGTCAAAGGCGGCGACTTCCTGGTAGACCAGGACGCGGCAGAG
>JANWVJ010000165.1 GCA_025056895.1 Thermoflexales bacterium | reverse complement strand
CTTGCCAGCGGCGAGTCGCTCATGAAAGAAGGAGTTGCACTCAGGCTTGATGAATTTGGATCGGAACTCATCGAGCTGAGCGAATCGGCGTGATGAGAGCCACGTGTCACAGTGAATGCGGTGGCATCATGACAAGGATGCCATCGCTATTGTGTTCTTAAGGAGGTGCTGACTGTTCAAGTTGTCTGAGAATCTGAGTGTGCTCTGTGATTTCATCGATCCCCTGGCGTCTGGTTAATCATCGTGCTGAGTTGGAAGGTCTCATTTGATTGGTTTGGTTTTTTTTTAAGCCCAAGAAGGAGGATATGAGGAGTATGTCTGATCCACGTGTCACCCGCCGACAGGTGCTGAAGTTAGCCGGCTTGAGTGTTGCCGGAGCAGCCGGCGGCGCGCTTGCCGCTTGCGCCCCCGCTGCCGCACCTGCCCCGACCGCTGCCCCGGCCCAAAATCAAGGCGCCGCCCCTGCACCTCAGGCCGGCGCAACATATGAGCAGGGAGAGATGAAAATCCTGCTCTGCTGTTCCGGCCAGGACGAGATCGACTTGCGCGCCAAGTGGAACGCTCAATTTGAGCAGAAATACCCTGGTGTGAAGATCATCCAGGAAGTCCCGCCGCCCGGCACAGGCTACTTTGAAAAGTTGCAAACGCTGATCGCCGCCGGCACCCCGCCCGATCTGTTTGACATGTGGGAAGGCTATGTCCAACCCTATGCGGCCAACGGTGCCCTGCTTGACTTAGAGCCGTTTATCGCGGGCGATCCGAAGATCAAGCGAGGGGACATTGTGCCGGCAGCGATTGAGGCCGGTTCATGGCAAGACAAGATTTACGCTATGTTGTTTGGTTTCATGCCCGGCCCCGTGTCGTTGTACTACAACCCCGATCACTTTGCCAAAGCCGGCGTCGATTTACCCACCGCCGATTGGAAATGGGATGATGTGCTCAACGCCGCCAAGCAACTAACCATCGACGCCGACGGGGATGGCAACCCTGAGCAATGGGGGTTCTCCTTCGGCAACTGGTTCGTCAATCATCTGTACACGGTGTGGTCCAACGGCGGCGACTGGTTCACCCCTGACAGCAGCAAGTCCACACTGACCGATCCGCGCACCGTTGAGGCGTTGGAATACTGGGCCAACCTGGTGACAAAGCACAAGGTGGCGCCCGGCTCGTCGGCGATGCAAGCCCTGCAAAGCAACGAAGAAGCCTTCAAGGCCGGTGTGTTGTCCATGTACCTGGGCAACTACTGGAATGTCGGCGATTTCAAGAACATTTCTAGCTTCCCGTGGAAGGCTGTGTTAACACCCAAGGCCAATAACGGCAACCGCGTGTGGTATATGCACACAGCCTGCTGGTCGATTTCCCCGCCGTCCAAGATGAAGAATGCCGGCTGGGAGTACATCCGCGAGTTTGTGCTCGACAGCGTGATCGAGTCGCTCGTGCCCTACATTCCACCCTTGGCTCCGATGCTGGATCGCTTCTTCGATGTGCCGTTGCACAAGGAGCTGGGCTACGAACCGTTGCGCACGCTGGTGACCAAGCCTGATATCATCCGCATCCCCGGCGCCGGCGAGAAGTTCGACAAGATTCAAGGCATCATCCAGGCCGAGATCGACCTGGTGATGAACGGCCAGAAGACGGCCCTCGAGGCAATGGAAGCCGCTACGCCGCTGGTGGATGCCGAACTGGCGCGCCGCTGAGCTAAGACCAGCGCGTATCAACTCAGGATTTTGGATTTTGGATCGCATCCCCGACCGCTTGGACCTCCCCCGATCCAAAATCCAAAATCTCAGAAGTACATTCATTTGCGGGGTGCTATGGCAAGTGCACAATCCAGCTTGGCCGTTGGAGGAATGGCTCGCCGTCGGCCGTTCATGACGCAGAGCCGCCGCGAGGCGCTCGTCGCTTATCTCTTCATCAGCCCGTGGCTGCTGGGACTGGTGCTCTTTTTGATAGGACCGATCATCCTGTCCTTTTACTTCAGCCTAACCAAGTACACGCTCGTCAAAGCGCCGGAGTGGCTGGGGTTCGCCAACTACGAGCGGATGTTGACCGACCCCTTTGTGGGCATTGCTCTGCGTGTGACCGGCACATACACGTTGTTGGCCGTCCCGCTGGGCACAATTGCCTCGCTGCTCATCGCATTGTTGCTGAATCAGAAAGTCTTCGGCATCCGCGTGTTTCGCACCATCTTCTACATGCCGTCGCTCATTTCCGGCGTTGCGGTGGCGATCGTCTTTAGCTGGTTGTTCAGTCACCGGCTCGGGATTGTCAATTTCATTCTGAGCCGATTGGGCATTCAGGGGCCAAACTGGCTGGGTGATCCAAACGTTGTGCTGTGGACGCTGGTGTTGATGAGCTTATGGGGAGCCGGCAGTGGAGCGGTGATCTTTCTGGCTGCCTTGCAAGGCGTGCCGCAATCGCTCTATGAAGCGGCTGAGTTGGATGGGGCCGGTTCGTTTCGCAAATTCTGGCACATCACCATCCCGCTCATCTCGCCGGTGATCATGTTCTCTGTGATCACCGGTGTCATCGGCACCTTCCAAACCTTCACCATCTCGTACCTGATGACTGGCGGTGGGCCGGGCTATGCCACGCTGTTCTATCTGCTCTATCTGTATCGCAACGCCTTCAGTTGGTTCGAGATGGGCTACGCCTCGGCGCTGGCTTGGGTGCTGTTCCTGATCATCCTATTCTTCACCTTGATCCTGTTGCGCACATCCAGCTTGTGGGTGTACTACGAAAGCGCAGGAAGGGGGCGTTGATATGGCGGTCGTCACGCAATCACAACCCTCGCGTTCGACCTACCGTACACAGCACTCTCCTCAGCGCATGGTGCGCGACGCTCTCCGCCTGATCTTTGTGTATGGGCTGTTGATCGGCCTGGGCATCTTGTTCATCCTGCCGTTGCTGTGGACCGTTTCCTCGTCGGTTAAGCCGATCGGCTCCGGCGCAAGGTTCCCCCCGGAATTTCTCCCCACCCAAATCGTGCTGGACAACTATCCGCAGGTCTTTCGGATGATTCCGTTCGCGCGTTACTTCGTGAACAGCGCGTTTGTCAGCACGGTTGCCGTGACCGGCGAGCTGCTGTCGGCCTCGCTCGTCGCCTTCGCCTTTGCCCGTCTGCGTTTCCCGGGTCGCAATATTCTATTTCTCGTCTTGCTCTCGACTATGATGCTGCCCGGCGTGGTGACGATGATCCCGCAATTCGTCATCTGGAAGACGCTCGGCCTGGTCAACACCTATGCGCCATTGACCGCCGGCGCATTCTTCGGGCCGGCCTTCTCCGTCTTCTTACTGCGTCAGTTTTTCCTGACCATCAACTTGGAGCTGGACGAGGCAGCCAAGGTGGACGGCGCCCACGAGTTCCGCATCTACTGGCAGATCATCTTGCCGTTGGCTAAGCCGGCGTTGGCCACCATCGGCATCTTTTCCTTCATGGCCAGTTGGAATGACTTCATGGGGCCGCTCATTTACCTCAGTGACACCGACCTGTACACCCTGGCCTTGGGCGTGAATTACTTGCGCAGTTTTCGCGGCGGCGGTGAACTCTCGTACCAGATGGCCGCAGCAACCATGTTTGTCGTGCCGTGCATCATCCTGTACTTTATCGCCCAGCGTTACATCATCCAAGGCATCGTCACCACCGGCCTTAAGGGCTGATGATGGTATCGCGGCTTGGGTTTTGGGGACATAGGGATCATGCCGCTATTTGATCTTGCACCATTTGCCCGCCTGCGTCGGGCTGATCGGTCCACAGATCAGCGTCACCTATCTGAAATTGAATTCGAATGGGAAGAGCCACGCGATATCCAGCGCATCGAAGCTGTGTTTGCCAGTCAGCCGCCTGATCCCTCCTGTTTGAACGTCGAATACTGGCAGCGCAACTGGCCACAGGTCGATCCTGAGTCCCTAGACGGAACGCGCCGTGGCTGGATTGGACAGGACGATCCATTTCACGGTCAATGGGTGGTCGGTCGGGGGGTAGGCCAAACACAGGCCAACACACTGATCTGGGAATTTGATCCTCTGGATGCCCTGGAGCTGCCGGCCATGCGTGATTTGGAACAGCGCCCCGGCTACCGCGCGCGCTATCGCCGCACATTGAAGCTGCGCGTCACATTCGCTGCAAGCTCACCGATGCCAGACGTGTTGCGCGTATCAGCCTATTCGGAGGCGCGCGAAACCTCTTTCGATGTCCTGGTGCGCGGCGTACAGGCCGGCTGTGTCCTGCCGACGCAGGCAACTGCCTACAACGGGCGGATCGCCAACCTGGCGTCGTCCGCCGATTCCCTCCGCGTCAGGGGTGTTGGAACCGACGCCCCATCTGGTTCACGGGATTGCACGTTGCTCACCTTTCGCTTTCCGACCTCCCCGACGACAACCGAGGGGGAGGGGTTTACCGTCAATTTGTCTGACCTGCGTACCGGTCCAATCTGGGTGCGCGACTTGGGCATGTACGTCACCGAAGCTGCGAACGACGTGCCGTTTGAGGTGTGGCGTGTGCGCTGCGAAAGCGCGCCGCGCCGGCCGATTTATGAGCGCGTGACGGAAGAGCCAGAGCAGACCTATGACCGCGCCAAAGCCGAAATTCCTGTGCTCGATGTTGCGCGCCACCCGCCTTATGGGTTCTACGCCCCACTCAGCCTTGAAGCGAATCCGCAGAAGTTTGCCGTGCGATACACCGGTGAAGTGTTCACCGGCAAAGGGCTGGCCAAGCTGAACAATCGTGCACTTGCGCGCGTCTGCTGGCCAGGCCCAGAAATTCACTGGCGCATCGGCTCCGGCGACCCACCTGATTTCCGCGAGCGCAACGGTGTGCATCACCAGTGGCCGGAAGAGGGTTGGTTGCCCATCATTCACACCGCTTGGCGCGACCGCGATATTGCCTACGAGCAAGTCGCGTGTGTCACGGTTGCCCGTGCCGAGCAGATGGAACAACTCACACGCATGCCTCCCGGCGCCGATTCATTGTCAGACAGCGTCCTGATCATGACCGTGATGGCGCGGAATAGCACCACGTCGGCGCGGCGCGCTTGCGTGTGGCTACACATCGCGCCGGATGAACACCTGAGCATGGACGAGCGGGGTTTTGTGGTGGCACAGGGTCGGTTGCACCATGCGCAGTACTCACCGGCTATGGCAAAAGTCATGCCTTATGAAAGCCCGGTTCTACGCGCCGTGCTGCGCGCCGACACAGGCTGTTTTCACGCCCGTGTCGTCGGATCGATCTCTGCCGCCTACCCCAACGCTATGTTGTTCGAGCACTGGTTGCAGCCGGGCGAAACGGTCACGTTGGATGTGTGCATCCCGTTTGTCTCGTATGGCGACCCGGCAGACTGGGAGCACGTGGCCCAGCTTGACGCGCAGCGGGCGCGCACGGTTATGGCCGAGTACTGGCGCAGTCGCATGGCGCGCGGTGGCAGTCTGCATCTGCCGCCAGCCGAACGCGACGTGGAGGACTTCGCGCGCGCCGTACCCACTCACATCTCGATCAGCGCCGTGCGCGACTCAGTGACCGGCCATCTGATTGTGCCGGCCGGCACATTCGTCTATGGCGCATGCGGAAATGAAGGCGCTTGGCAGACTGTGGCGCTCGATTGTTGGGGCCATCACAAACAGGCGCGGGCGTATCTCGAATCTCTGATGGCTGTGCAAGGTGCGATTCGCCCAGACGGCGACTTTCAATCTGCAGAAGGCGCTCTACAAGCGGTGGATTTCGACCAAGGCAAGATCAAGCCAACTCATTTCTACTACAACCTCGATCACGGGGTGATCTTACAGGCCATTCTGTTTCACTACCGCATCACCGGCGATCAGGAATGGCTGCGCCGGTTTGCTTCGAATATCGTTGCTGCATGCCAATTCATTATTCGCGAGCGCTCTGCAACAGCAGGCCGCGACGCCCGCACGCGCGGCCTGCTGCCGCCCGGCCATTTAGAGGACAACCCAGAATGGCGCTACTGGTTTGCGGTGAACGCTCATGCTTACGGTGGGATGAAAATGGCCGCCGACGCCCTCAGCGAGATCGATCATCCGGCTGCGTCACGCATTCAAGCCGCTGCTGCGGCCTATCGCAGCGATATCGTGTCTGCCGTGCGCGAGGCGCGCATGGCCTCGCCAGTGGTGCGCTTGTTGAACGGCGTGGCCGTGCCGCATATCCCCACCCGCGCCGAACTACGAGGACGCGAGTTCGGCTGGATTCGCGAAGTCGCATACGGGGCGACTCAACTGTGGGACGGTGGCCTATTTGAGCATCACGCCCCGGAACTCACCTGGATGTTGCAGGATTTAGAGGACAACGGCTTTATCAACC
>JANWVJ010000164.1 GCA_025056895.1 Thermoflexales bacterium | reverse complement strand
AACGACGCCTTCGCTCGGCACATCATGCAGGCGGCGATGCCAAAAGGAATTACCCTTGCAGTGGATAGCATCGCCGGCGCCGGCCCCATCCTGAACGCCGCCGCGCAAGACGCTCATCGCTGGTTGGTGTTGTTACGCAGCGTCGAGGGAGCTATTCGGCTACATGCCGTCTTCCCGTTTAAGACCCTTAATGTCGGCGGTGTAGGCATGGCGCCGGGAAGGCGCCTAGTCTGGCGTAGCATTTCTCTCTCTCCGGATGAGATTGCCGCTCTGCGCGACCTACAGACGCAGGGCGTGGATGTGTATCTGCAAATGACGCCCGGCGAGCCTCAAAAGCGCGACTGGCCGGTGACGGATCAGGGCTGATAAGCGGCTGAGTATGTATTCCTCACCACGAGGTTCATTTTTAATCGGTGTTTCGCATTTATCTACCCGCCCTCACTCACAGCGCCTCTCCCCACAGGAGAGGGAAGAAATTGCCAGGATTTTTGCCGTTTTCGGCAGCGAAATCGCCGATGTGTAGCCTTTTTCCTTTCCTTTTGGGAGAAGGTTAGGGTGAGGGTAGGTCGTTATGATGTTTGTCTTGCAGGCCCTCCTGATCGGCTTGATTTACTTCGCCGCTAACACGTCGTTTCTGGCCGGCCTGGCGTATTTCACCACCTGGCGGCCTGTGATCAACGGGTTTCTGGTGGGGGTTGTGTTGGGTGAGCCGGCCCAGGGGGCGCTCATCGGCGCACTGATCAATGTGTTGTACCTGGGCCACATCTCGATGGGCGGGACGTTGGGCATAGGCGACGCGGCACTGGCCGGCATTGGTGGTGCGACTATCGGCATCACGCTGCCCCTGCCGCCAGAAATCACCACCGGCTTGGGCGTCGTGGGCGGTGTTTTATTGGGCAACCTGGGCTTTCCTCTGCTGACCCTGCGCATGAATTTGGACGGCCACCTTGTCAAGCGGATGGATGATGCCGCTGCACGCGGAGATGGTCGCACCATCACTTGGCTTAACATCATACCGGCGCAGATGGTGTTGTTTGCCCTCACCGTTCCATCGGTGACGGCGCTCACGCTGGTCATCGCAGCACTTGGGCCGCTGGTCACTCATGTGCCGGCCGCCATTCTGCGCGGGTTGGCAGTCGCGGGCGCAGGACTCAGCGGGGCGCTTGGCATCGCGCTGGCGCTGCGTTCGGTCGCAACATCGGTGTGGCAATTTGGGTTTTTTGTAGTCGGATTTGTGATCGCCGGTCTAGATAGCCGTATGTCCCTGATAGTCCAGGGGAGCGTAGCGACACTGTGGGTGATCGCGCTTGGCGCAGTTGGGGGCATGGTGATCGGCACGTTGTACTTGCGCCGCCGCCGCACCACGCCTGCCGGCTTGCCGCTGAAACCGTTCTGGTTGTGGCAATTTTTCAGCCATTCGGCTTATAGCTTCGAGCGGCTGCAAGGCAGCGGGCTAGCCGGCGCCCTGGCGCCGTGGATCGAGCGCGTCTTTCCTACATCGGCCCAACGCAGCGCTGCACTCAGGCGCGCCCTATCCTTCTTCAACACCGAGGTCAACCTGGGAGCAATGCTGGTCAGCGTGATCGCCCACATGGAACGCGACCATGCTCGGGGACAAGTCGCAGAACGCGACATTGAGAAGCTTAAATCAAGCTCAATGGGCACACTGGCCGGCTTTGGCGATCCGTTGATTCAATCCGCCCTTTTGCCGGCCATCCTCTCGACCGCCCTGGTGGTGATTTTCCATGCTCTGGCTACTCAACCAGACCATCCCCCTCTGAACGGTTTGATCGGTTATGGGGCAGCCATCGGCGCGTCGATCTTTGCCATAGGATGGCTCAGCTATCAGGCCGGCGACACACTGGGCCGCGCAGCCATCCCCCGTTTACTGAGCAGCGCGACCGTTCGGCGCGGCGAGCACATCGCGCGCAGCCTGGCTGCGTTCATGCTGGGCGCGCTGACCGCTTCGCCTCACGTGATCTACGTACCGCTCACACCGCTGGCGGATGGGCCGTTGGATTTCGTGCGTTTGGGGGCGTCTTTGGTCCTAACACTCGCCCTGTGGATGACATCCTGGCGACCATTGGTCAAGCCGGCGGCGATATGGATCGGTTTGCTTATAGGGGGAGTGCTCCTAGGACTACAAGGAATCGTTTGAGACTTCTCCTGCCATCCCCGATTCAATCTGCGCATAGAATGCAGCAACCATGGAAGCCAGAGTGGAACTGCTGATTTGGACGACGCTTTCGTTGATCCTGGGCGTGATCGGCGTGAACGCGGCTTACCGCGCACAAGGTGGGCGGTTGATCCAGTTTGCCGAGCACAGCATCGCCGGGGCGCTGCTGCGCGAGATAGGTTTGTTTATCTTCATGGTCGGCATTCCTTTCAGCGCGCTGATCAGCGGTGCATCGGGGATCGACCTGATGGGGTTGGGTAAAGACCTGGCTGCGCCTGACAATGTGCTCGGTTTCCCGTTCTCGGACTGGATGCGCGGGATTGGTCAAGCCGTGCCGGCTACTCTGTGCGCGTTGGTTGTGTTGTGGCTGGCAGGCCGTGCGGCACAGGGCAAAGAGCCGTGGCGCATCGGTGCGCTGGGCGTGCGCGATGCGTTCTACAACGAAGTACACTGGATGTTCTATCGCGCCGCGCCGACGCTCTGGCTGGGCGATCCATACTGGGGCGCAGTGATCGGCGTGATTCCGGTCGTTCTGGAGTGGGTCATCCATCCAGATGCCTCTTTCTGGGTAGAGACGATTGAAGGGCGACAAGTGCTGGCCGTGCGGTTAGCCTGCGTGATCACCAGCAGTTTTTTGTGCCTGGCCACGCGCAACCTCTGGCTGATGATAGCCGCTCACGTGACCATCCAGATCGTCGGCAGCCGGCTGATCAGCCATCGATCGGGCCAGACATCTGATCAACCCAACACGTCTGCCAGCCCCTGAGATCACAAGCAGTCCTCACATGAAGCAGAACGCCTCAGCCCATCCGCCACAACCGTTCAGCGTGTTCCCGGACGCGAGCGAGCAAGCGTCCTGGTTCAGCATTCAACACAACATGGTCGCGCTTGAGCCAACGGCCGGCGCACATCACGCTATCGACATGCGTCGCATCACGCCACAGGATCAACTGATCGAACAGATTGTGGGCGGTCACGGGTGTCGGCAAGTCCAGGTCAATTGCGATCAAATCGGCGCTATAACCCGGCCATAAGGCCCCCACCGGCGCAGCCGATTGCTCGGTCAATCGCATAGTTTGCGCGGCTTCGAGCGTGGCCATGCGCCAGACCACATTGCCGGGCATGGCGCGCGGATCGCACAAGCGCGCTTTGTGGATTAGAAAAGCGCCGCGCAGCGAAGCAAAGTGATTGGCAACATAGCCATCGGTGCCCAGTCCAACCGTTGCGCCGGCGGCGCGCATTTCCGGCACCGGCGCGATCCCGCCGCCCACTTCGCAATTCGACAGGGGCATGGTGGTCACACGAATGCCGCGCCGGCCTACAATCTCCACTTCGCGCGGGGAGAGCTGCACACACTGCGAAGCCATCGTCGTTTCGTCTAAAACACCCAGCGCTTCGTAGTGCTCAATCGTGCGATGACCGTAGCGCTTCACGCACTGCTCCGGCTCGTATGTGCCTTCGGCGCAATGAAAATGGAGCAGCGCATGGTGTTCGCGCGCCAGAGCATGTGCGCGGCGAATGAAATCGTCGCTGCACGTGAAGGTGGTGTGATGACACATCGCTCCCCACAAGAGCGCCGGCGCAGAAGCTGAAGCAGGCATCACATCCTTCTCTGCTTGCAAGTGTTGACCCTGGATGGATGAGTTCTGCGTGCGCGTCGTCCGCTGGCTGTTGCAGTAGGTGATGAATTCAACATTTTCCCGTAGACCAAGCTCACCATTCTCGCGGCTGACGCGTTCGGTGGCCTCGAAACACAACATGCCGCGCAGGCCCCAGCGTTGCACGACCTCAGCTTGAACAAACAAGCCGCCGGGAATGGCATTCGGCGCTTCCAGGCAATCGAAGAACGTTGTCACCCCGCTGTAGATCATGTCATAGCAGGCCAAATCCATGGCCGCGCGCAGCATGGCGTGATCGAGGCGATCCTCAATCTTGCCCCACCAAAAGTCATTCAGGAAAGCCCAAAAATCGGCCGGCGCGTTTTCGGTCGGGATGCCATGCGCCAAAACGCCGTAACAATGGCGATGAGCATCCACGAAAGCAGGTGAAACTGCCTTGTCGCGCAAGTCCGTGACACGCGCCTGTGGATGCGCTGCCAGCATGTCAGCATTCGGGCCGCTGGCTACCACGCGCCCGTTGTCAATCAACACAGCATGATCTGGCAGTGGCAACTCATCAGCGGAACGGATCAACCAAGAAGACAAAACAATCTGTGCAGCCATGCCCACATTGTATCCATCCTCGCACTGTTAAAATCGTGCTGATTCATATGGAACTCCGTGCAGATAGCTGGTTCAGGCTGGTTGCTGCCCTGGCGCTCAGCGGGATGTTCACAGCGACGGCACCCAGCGCTCTATCGCAAGCGCCAACGCCGATCGGGCAACCGCCCTATGTCGAACGAGCCAGAGCGATGGTCGCCGGCATGAGTGTGAACCAGAAGGTGGGGCAACTGTTCCTGGTGAGCTTCCCCGGCAATGATGCCTTGCCCGGCTCTGACATCGCCGATCTCATCATCAACTATCGGATCGGCGGGGTTCAGTTGAAAGCTGCGCAAAACAACTTCGTGAATGGGCCGGATGTTACCGCGCAGGTCGCCGAGTTTGCCAACCGTCTACAACAACTCGCTGCCCAATCGCCGGCGCTGGAAATCGAAGCGACATCCACGCCAACAGCAACTCCCACAATCACTCCGACAATCATTTCGACGCTCACTTCGATGCTCAACGAGGGACGAGCGACTACCGTCGCGGCAACACAGATCGTCTCTGTGATCACACCGAGCTTCATCCCTCTCTTCATCGCCATCAACCAGGAAGGGGATGGCGCGCCATTTTCAGAGATCACGCAGGGTCTAACTCCCCTGCCAAGTCAACTAGCGCTTGGGGCGACATGGCGGCCGGAGAACGCCGAGTCGGTCGGCCGGATTTTGGGCAGCGAGTTATCGCGGCTGGGCATCAACGTGGTATTCGGGCCGGTGTTGGATGTGATGGACACGCCTAAGCCCGGCACGCCGGGCGACATCGGCGTGCGCGTGTTCGGCGGCGATCCGTACTGGGTAGGCAAGTTCGGCGCTGCGTTCACGCGTGGCGTGCAAGACGGCAGCGCAGGACGGGTAGCCGTGGTCGCCAAACACTTTCCCGGTCTGGGATCATCGGATCGCAACGTTGAAGACGAGATTCCGACGGTTCAGAAATCGCTGGAGCAATTAAAACAAATTGAGCTGGCGCCCTTCTTCGCGGTGACTCAGGCTGGCGATCGAGCATCCTCCTCGGCGCGTGGCAGCGTGGATGGCTTGCTGGTCTCGCACATCCGTTATCGAGGCTTTCAGGGCAACATCCGAGCCAGCACGCGGCCTGTCAGCCTCGACCCGCTGGCATATCAAGCGTTGATGTCTCTGCCCGAGATTGCGCCGTGGCGCGCAGCAGGCGGTGTGACGTTCAGCGACGCGCTGGGCGCGCGTGGCGTGCGGCGCTTCTACGATCCGCTCGATCTCTCTTTCAATGCGCGGCGCGTGGCCCAAGAAGCGTTCGTGGCCGGCAACGACGTGCTGGTATTGGGCAGCTTCGGGTTGTCCAACTCGTGGCCAGAACAGCTTGCCAACATCAAGGACACTATTCAATTCTTCCGCGAGCGATATGTGAGCGATCAGACGTTTGCTGCGCGCGTCGATGCCGCTCTGGTGCGCATCTTATCGCTCAAGCTCAAGCTCTATGCAGGCAATTTCTCCCTCGAAGCTGCACAAGTTGACATTGAGGCGGCCAGAAGCCTCGTTCCATACAACGAGACGATGGCAGCCATCGCCAAAGAGAGCGTGACGCTACTTTCTCCTGGCGCACGGGACTTGCCGGCGGTGTTGGGGCCTTCTCTGCGCCGAGACGAGCACATTGTGTTCATCACCGACGACCGCCAGATCAAAGAATGCCCCCGCTGCACCCCCTACCCGGCGATTCTGCCGACTGCATTACAAGACATTGCGCTGGCGCTGTACGGGCCGCGCGCAACTGGACAGGTCGATCCGGCGCGAGTGTCCTCGTTTACCTTTGGCGAGCTGGCAAACTTCCGCAAGCCGGCAGCCGAAACAGCACCCCCAGAACCCACCGCAACCCACACGCCCGAGGCAACTCCCGCCATCACCGAAACCTCGCTTCTAACCGGCACGGACACGATCCTGTCGCCAAACCGAGTAAATATCGATGAAGCAATTGAACAAGCC
>JANWVJ010000163.1 GCA_025056895.1 Thermoflexales bacterium | reverse complement strand
AGCCAACCTGTTGCAACACGCGCACCGCAGCCACATTGTTTGACGTGGCCAAAGCATATCGGGCACTGATCGGACCGTGAAAGCGGCGATCGTAGTTTTCCGGCAAATACGGCGTCCCCTCGCGAGTGGGAAACGCCGTGCGCACGTCTAGAATGGGGGTGGCCGGCGTGAAACGCGGCAGGCGTTGAAATGCAGCAGCATAGGTAATCGGCTTGATGGCGCTACCCGGTTGCCGGAGCGCCAACGTCGCATTGAGCGCGCCGCTGATATCGGCATCGAAGTAAGCCGGACTGCCCACCATGGCCAACACCGCGCCGGTGCTCGGATCAAGCGCCACCACAGCAGCGTTGCGGACGTTGTGCCCAGGCTGGTTATTCAGCGGCTGCTGCAATTGGCGCAGCCGAGCGCGGACGATCTCAGTAGCGGCGTCATTCAGAGACAAATCGAGCGTCGTCGTCACAACTAATCCCCCGCGCGTGATGCGCTCTGGGCCAAAGTGCTCTTCAAGCCACAGGCGTGCGTAAGATACAAAATGAGGCGCACGAATGCTGAACGCAGGCGGGGCATAGGATAAGCGCGTCTGGCGCGCTTGCTCGGCTTCCTGAACGGTGATGTAGCCATGCTTGGCCATCAGATCGAGCACAATAGCCTGACGCGCTTTGGCGCGCGCTGGAGCGGTGAACGGGTCGTACAACGCAGGGGCTTGCACCAGGCCGGCCAGCAGTGCGCATTCGGCCAAATCGAGCGCGCCCACAGGCTTGCCGAAATAGGCGCGGGCAGCAGCCTCAACGCCGTAAGCCAGATTGCCGTAGTAGGATTGATTGAGGTAGAGGGCCAGCACCTCATCTTTGGAATAGCGCTGCGCGATTTGCCAGGCTAACATCGACTCGCGCAGCTTGCGCAGCAGTGTGCGCTGCGCGCGTTCCTCCGGTTCGAGCAACATCATGCGTGCGACTTGCTGGGTGATGGTGCTACCGCCGGCCAGCACCTCGCCGCCTTGTATGTTGATCCACAAAGCGCGCACAATTCCGATCAGATCAACGCCGGGGTTGGTGTAAAAGCTGGCATCTTCGACGGCAATGGTGGCCTGGCGCAGGCGCAGCGGAATGCTATCGAGCGGCACAGGCGTATGATGGCCGGCGCGCGGATCGATGATCTCGTAGAGCAGCCGGCCATTGCGATCCAGAATGCGCGTGCTGGGTGCTTGCGCGCGCCGGTACAGATCGTCCACCGCCGGCAAGGTGAACCACAGAGCAAGCAGGGCCAGCAGCGGCAAGCCAATCACCAACGTTGCCAGCGCCAACCCTATGCGCCGCAAACGCACCACAGTGCAAATCATACGTTGAGAGTCAACCCCAGCTTGCCTCGAACAGCGTTTTGTCCCGCTCGTCGCTGAATAACCAGTTCGGAATGCGGATCGGATACGCGCCGGAGAAACAAGCCGTGCAATTTCCGATTTCACGAGAAGCCAGCCCTGCGCGGGCGCCGCCTTGCACGGCGCGAATCAAGCCATCGAGACTCAGATAGGCTAAGCTGTCTGCGCCAATCTGCCGGCAGATGTCCGATACACTCATGCGATGGGCGATCAACTCTTTGTAGGTCGCCATATCGACGCCCATAAAGCATGGATGGCGAACAGGCGGGGACGACACGCGCACATGGACTTCCCTAGCGCCGCCATCGCGGATGAGCTGAATCAACGGGCCGACGGTATTGCCTCGCACAATGGAGTCGTCGATCAGCACCACCCGCTTGTTCTTCAAATTCGCAGTGAGGGGATTAAACTTCAAGCTGACGCCTAGTTTGCGCAAGGCGTCGTCGGGTTGAATGAACGTGCGTCCGATATAACGATTCTTGGTCAGGCCCTCGCTGAACGGGATGCCGGATTCTTGGCTGTATCCGATGGCAGCCGGTGTAGCCGAGTCTGGCACGCCGAACACGATGTCGGCGTCAGCAGGGGCTTCGCGCGCGAGCTGCCGACCAAGCCGTTGGCGCACCTCATGAATAACCTGCCCTTGCAACTGCGAATCCGGGCGGGCAAAATACACGTACTCAAAGATGCACAAAGCCGGCAAGGTCGGCTTGGCGCCGGCAAACGAAGTGATCCCTTCACGATCCAGCCGCACAATTTCGCCCGCCCTCACCTCGCGGATGAACTCGGCGCCAACCGTCATCAGCGCACAAGATTCGGACGCTACAACATATCCTCCCTCACCGAGCGCACCCAAACACAACGGTCGGAGACCGTGTGGATCGCGCGCAGCATACACGGCCTCACGCGTGAGAATCACCAAACAGTAGGCGCCTTCAGCGACTTGCATGAAAGCGCGGATACGTTGCACCCAGCGGTCGCCCGGATTTTGGACATTGACTACGGGATGTTGGATTGGGGCACTCGGAGTAGTCAGATCGCCGGCGACAGACACATCAAGACTGGCCTCGGGCATTAGGCTGCCGTTCCACACTTCCGGCGGAGCGGCCAGCATTTGCGTAATCACCTCACTATCGGTAGTTGAGGACAAGCCAACACCCCGTTCGAGCAACCGGCGGCGCAGGTCAAGCGCGTTCGTCAGATTGCCGTTGTGCCCAACACCCAGTGGACCGTAAATCGTCTCAATTAGATACGGCTGGGCATTGCGCACGTGCGAAGAACCGGTAGTGGAGTAGCGCGTGTGTCCGATGGCAAGGTGCCCTTTCAAGGGGCGTAGGTTGTTTTCGTTGAACACTTGCGCAACCAGCCCCATGTCTTTGTACAAGTAGGCCGAACGGCCATCGCTGGTGGCGATACCGGCGCTCTCTTGACCGCGATGCTGAAGAGCATACAAGCCGAAGAAGGTCAGACGGGCCGCATCCCGACCCGGCGCATAGACGCCGAAGACGCCGCACGCTTCATGGGGTCTCTCATCGAATGTGAAGTCGGTTATCGGGGAGCAGTTTGGATCGATTGGTAAGCACTCCATCGCGTTGTTTTAGTTTTCCAACTCGGTTTGCGACAAGGTTGCACGCCACGTTTGTAGTGTGCGAATGATACGCGCCTCGGCAGGCAACTCAGCCGGCACGAAGGGTTGGCCGGCTAGCTTTTCAAAGGCAGCGATGTAGCGCGCCGCGACCTGCGCTACAAAGTCCGGGGACATCGCCGGCGGCTCGCCATCGCCGCGATACCCGCGCGCGGCAAACCACTGGCGCAGGAACTCCTTGTCGAAGTGCTCCGGCTCGCCGGCGGTATACGACTCCGCCGACCAGTAGCGGCTGGAGTCGGGCGTGTGGATTTCGTCGATCAGGATCAATTGGCCGTCGCACAGGCCGAACTCGTACTTGGTGTCCACCAGAATGAGGCCGGCGCGTCGCGCCAGTTCCTGGCCGCGCGCAAAGAGTGCCAGCGCCGCGTGTTCGACCTGCTCCCACAGGCCGGCGTTGAGCAGGCCGCCGCGCACAATCTGTTCGCGGGTCAGTTGCTCATCGTGCGCGCCGCCGGTCGCCTTGGTGGTCGGCGTGATGATGGGCTGCGGCAGAGGGTCATTCTTGCGCAGGCCATCGGGCAGTGGAATGCCGTATGGCGCGCGCTCGCCCTGCGCATACAGATACCACAGCGAGGTTTTGGTGACGCCGGTGATATAGCCGCGCACCACGACTTCCACGGGCAGCGGCGTCGCCTCGCGGGCGATCGTCACGTTGGGATCGGGCGTAGCGACGACGTGATTGGCAACGATATCGCGCGTTTGTTCAAACCACCATACGCTGAGCTGATTGAGCACCTGTCCCTTGTATGGAATCAGGCCCAGCACGCGGTCAAAAGCCGAGATGCGATCGGTGGTTATGAGGACACGGTAGCGCCCGAGGGGATAGATGTCGCGCACCTTGCCGGCCTGTTTGCCGGCCCAGCCGGGCACGGTCACGCCGGCCAGCGCGGTGGGAATGGCTTGCAGCAGTTGATCGTGTGTGAGCATGACGGCAGTCGCACCGGATGAAACGGAATGACTGCATCATACACGCTACTCGATGCGCAGACTTGACAACCCAAACAGACAACTCGGTTCAAACAGTCTTGCTCTTTTAGCCAGGCCGGACAAGTCGATTCAGGGTCATCGCTGCTCTCAGGCGCTCTCGCGCACAACCAGCCAGGGTTGCAGTACCAGTGAGGTTGTGGAAGCCGGCCTACCCTCGTGATGGAGCTGAATAACACGATGCAGTTCACGCACGCCAATGCGGCCCAACTCAATCAAGTCGTGGTGCACGGTGGTGAGGGAGGGCTTAAAGAAGCCCGACTCAGGAATGTCGTCAAAGCCCACAATGCCCAGATCATCGGGGACTCGGCGGCCCAAACGTTCAGCGGCCTTTAAGGCACCTAGAGCCATTTGATCATTGCTGACAAAAACAGCGTCGAGGGTAGGAAACTGAGTGAGTAACTTGACCAGGCCGGCATCACCGCCAGCAGCCGTCCAGTCACCTTCGACAATCTGACGTTTGTGACGGGGGAGCTCGGCAGAGGCCAGTGCGTCTTGCCAACCTAGTTTGCGTTGCTGGGCCGACCACAGCGTCAGTGGGCCGGTGATGATACCGATGTGGCGGTAGCCGCGCGCAATCAAATGCTCGGCAGCCAAGCGAGCGCCGTGGCGGTTATCTACATTGATCACAGCCGAGCCGGCGCACGGCTCCATGCTCAGAAAGACAACCGGCGCGTAAGACCGAACTTGCTGAAGAAAGGCACGTTCACACTCACCGGTCAGTTCAGGATAGGCCCAAATGACACCGGCTACGTTCTGTGAAATTAGATTGGCTGCCACGCGCTCGTAGTCTTGAGGATTTGCAGAATCTACAATTTGCAGCATTAGATGCCAACCCAAGTCGGTAGCTTGCTGCTCAATGCCGGTGAGCAATTGCACCGGTCCGAATAAGTGGAAACCGCCGGCAACGACGCCAAGCATCTGACTACTGCGTGCAGCCAGGCTGCGCGCTACGCCGCTGGGTCGATAACGCAGTTGTGCGATCACCTGTTGGACGCGGATGCGCGTCTCATCTGACACATCGGGATGCCCGTTTACGACCCGGGAGACGGTCTGAGTAGAGACGCCTGCCTGGGCAGCCACTTCACGAATGGTAACGCGACGAAAGGAATTGACTTTTGCCATATGTGTGGTAGACTGTGAGCGCTAACGGGATTTTACGACAAAACCGATCTTCGCGCCAGCCGTCCCGCAAGCAAGAAGGAGGCAAGCACCATGACGTGCACACGACTGGCAAGTGGGTGGATTTCCTCAGACCTTTCATGCGAGATGCTCGACTTGTTGCCCCTCTTCAGCATCTACTGTTCTACGCTCTGCCAGAGCGACTTTGCCCCGGCGTCAGGTGAGAGACAGGTCAATATCGTCTGTCTCTCGCTTTCGCACAGTTGACGTCAACTGAACCTGTTAGACACATCAAAAATCAACAGAAGGAGGACGAACGATGAAAGCCAAGAATCGTTTGATTGGAGCGTTGGCCGTAGCAGGAGTAACGCTGGCTGCCTGCGCTGCTCCTGCGGTCCGGCCTGCACAGCCACCCGCTGCTGAAACGCCTGCCGCTACGACTGAAATCAGTTTGCGTTGGCGCACCAGGCCCGACAACAAAGAAGAAGCCGATGTATATGCCAGCATCAGCAATGAAATAGCACAAAAGTTGGGCATCAAGCTGACTTACGAGCCGGGAGGCAGTGAAACAGCCAGCTACCAGGACGTCTTGCGCACAGAGCTGGCTGCCGGCACGGCGCCGGATGTGTTCTGGATTCCTGGCACAGACATCGCCGACTTTGTAGAGCGCGGGTTGCTGCTGGATTTGCGCCCATACGCCAGCGCCACACCGGGCTACAGTGATGCAAACTACTACCCTGAGCCAATGTTCCACCTGACCTACAATCCTGCCACCGGTAAGTCAGGCGAGAGGTTATGGGGTCTACCACGCGACGTGTCCACATTTGTACTGTACCTTAACCTCGATCTAATTAATGAGGCCGGCGCAGCCGACCCGCGTGAATTAGCCAAGGAGGGCAAGTGGAACTGGGCTGCCTTCAAGGAAGTCGCGGAGAAAGTCAATGCGCTGGGTGGCGAGGTGAAAGGATATGGAATGAACGCTTGGTGGGGACCGTATGGGGCATTTATGAATGCAGCCGGTGGTGGCTTCTTCAATACAGAGCGCAACGCCTGCAATCTCAACAGCAAAGAATCGCTGGAAGGACTGGCGTTCTTGCGCAGCTTGTATGATGCCGGCGTGGCCGTACCTTACGGCGAAGACAGCGAGCCACCTTTCCGCGCAGGCAAAGTCGGCATGTTCCAGAACGGTCGCTGGGCCACACCGGGCATCAGCACGGTCACCTTCAACTGGGACGTAGTGGAGTTGCCCAAAGGCCCAAGCGGGCATATGGGTAACTGGCTGTTTTGGGGTGCGTATGTCGTGAACAAGAACACCAAACATCCGGAGATGGCTTGGAAACTGGTAGACGCCCTTACCCAGCCCGACATTCAGGCAAAGGTAGCCGCGCGGGGCACCAACATCCCCAGCCGTGTCGGCGAAGCTGTATTTGCTGAGTTTTTGA
>JANWVJ010000162.1 GCA_025056895.1 Thermoflexales bacterium | reverse complement strand
AGAATATAGCTGTCAGTTGAAACACGGGTTGAAGTGAACGACCGATTTTCCATGCAAGCATGTCAACTCTTGTTGCGTCGAGAGCAGGTTGCTCTGCTGAGTGTTTTCTGTTTGATTGCTTGCAGTTGTGCTCCAATCGCCGGTGAGCTGTCGCTGAGTTCAACCCCGTTGCCCTATAGCCGCTCGGCTCAGCCTGCTGCGGATGCCCGCCACACCACCGATCCAATACGAGCAGGACAGATTGTTGCTCGTGTCAATGGTGAAGCCATTACACGCCGTGCGTGGGAACTGGCCGTGCGACTGGATGTGATGATGAGCCGCTTAGCCGGCCAGCCGGCCCCCGATCCCGAATCGACACTTGATCGCCTAATCAATGCGCATCTGGTGTTGAGTCACGCGCAACAGGCAGGTTGGACGGCAACCCTCCAAGAAGCAGAACAGCGCCTGGCTGAATTGCGGAAGAGATGGGGGGTGAGTGAAGCAGACTTACACGTTGCGCTTGAAGAGGGGCAACTGACGCTCACAGACGTGCTGGATGAAATCCGTCGCTTGATCGTTATTGATCGCTACCTCAGTAGCTTGGGTGATGCACAAGCCGCATCGGATTGGCTTCGCGCCCAACGCGCACAAGCACAGGTTGAGTTGTACTCGGGTTTAGTGACCCGCGTGGCGCAGGTGACCGGAACACCGGCACCCTCCTTGTTATTAATGCGTCCTTCGCCCTCGCCGCACGCTGTTGCCGTTCAACCTACACCCTTACCGACCGCTCTCTCTCCCACGCCGGCAGCCGATGTCGGTCC
Organism: Thermoflexales bacterium; assembly: GCA_025056895.1. Classification (GTDB taxonomy): domain Bacteria; phylum Chloroflexota; class Anaerolineae; order J036; family Brachytrichaceae; genus Roseilinea. The sequence continues at coordinate 5,857 of JANWVJ010000162.1, read as the reverse complement.
ATTTCTCGGCCAAGCGGCGCCTGAATTCAACCTGCCCCAGTTGAATGCTGAAGCGAAACTGTCTCTGGCTGCGTTGAAAGGCCGGCCTGTGATTATCAATCTGTGGGCCACATGGTGTCCGCCGTGTCGGCAGGAGATTCCGGCCTTGCACGCTGCAGCGCGCCGGTATGCCGAGCAAGGTGTCGTGGTGTTGGGCGTTAATGTCCGTGAGCCGGTCGAAACGGTGCGTACGTTTGCTTCGGCAATGGCCATGGAGTTCCCCATCCTCTTGGATACCGATGGCGCCGTAGCCGACCGCTACAAACTTCAAGGTATTCCCACGACGCTATTTTTGGATGCAGCGGGGATTGTGCGTGCGCGGCACCTTGGCCTGCTCAACGAGGATTTGATTGCCGAGTATCTACGCCCAATCCTTGCAGAGGCGGCTTCAAATAACCCGACGCCGACGGCTTCGGCGCTCGCGCCGGATTTTGAGTTAGCCGGTGCATACGGTCGGCGTGTGCGACTGAGCGACTATCGCAATCGCTCTCAGGTCGTTCTTGTGTTCTATCGCGCCACCACCTGCGGCTCTTGCCTGATTCAACTGGCCGAGTTGCAAAACGCCTATGAGGAGTTCAAACAGCGCGGCGCTGAGGTTCTGGCAATCGGAGTTCAAGACGTAGAGACCGCTGCGCGCGCCAGTGTTTCAGCCCAGGCAGCCTATCCGATTCTGGCCGAGACCGATCATGCAGTCAGTGCGCGCTACGGCGTGTACAGTGTACTGGGGGATGGTCAGGTTACGCCGGCGGTCTTTGTTGTTGATCGGGCCGGAATGATTGTCTGGTCCTACATCGGGCGCAGCGCAGGCGATCGCCCTACAACCGAAGACATTCTTGCGCATCTAAAGTAGAGCTTTGCAGTTAGTGCTCGGAAGCTCAATCCAGGAACGGGGATCACCTTACAGGAGGAAATCGTGCACATATCCCATCACCCTCAGGCCGCCGGCGCAATTTTCCTCTCTCGGCTTGTCTCATTCGTTATACGTCTGGTTGGGGTTGCGGCTTTGCTGGCGCAACCTATCGGTGCTTTGCTGGCTAGCCCCGTGCAAGCCGCGCCCTCTCTGTCGCGCGCTCCGACAACGCCAGCTCGTGTCATGCCTGATACATTCACCGCGCTGCCAACCTGGTTTGAGAGCGTGTCTGATCCGTCCTGGCAGGCTGGCAGTTCTGAAGCCTCTGCCGCTCCAGAACTTCTCTCGACTGACTTCGTTCTGCCGGCCTGGTTCAGCGAGGCTTCGCCGGCGGATCGCTATCGCCCATTGGACGGGCAAAACGGTGATGACGACCATCACACGATTTACCCAGATCGAATCACGGTGACGCTGCCGGCGCAGATCAACAACTGTGATGTGGTGACGGTGACAATTGTTGCAGCGAATGACGCCGTTACAACGACGAACGTGATTGTCACCTCCACCATGCCGACGGGTTTCACGCCGGCCTCCCAGACATTTGTAGTGGGCACGGTTGCGCCCAATGCAGTGATTACCCTCACCGCTGTGTACACTGCCTCGTGCAGCGCGGTGTCCGGCCAACACCAGCTCACGTTGTCTCAGGACGGCTATCCGCTCATCACACGCCTGACGAACTTTATAGTCAACCCCGGCGCGTTGACGGTGCGCAAAGAGCCGGCGGTGATCTCCGCCAAAGTAGGCGACATCGTGACCTGGACGGTATACGTTGAAAACACCGGCTATGGCGTGATCTCGAACGTGCGCGTGACCGACACACTCAACAGCGGCCTGCAATATGTATCCGGCATCACCAGTGTCACATACATCTCTATTCCTGTCGGAGAGACCCGTTCGTTCCAAGTCAGCGCGCGTGTAGTCAGTTGTGCTGATCTGGACAACGATGTGGTGGCGACATGGGGCTGCAACCTGTGCCAAGTCAATTCGGCCCAGGCCAGCGTTGACCTGATTGTGAATAACCCCGAGCTAGTGTTCACACCGCCGAGTATCGTCGTTCCCTATTGCGCCGCTTCGACGACGATCAGTATGCCCATTCGCAATGTGGGCGATGGCGCCGCCAACTTTGTCCGCATCAATGTCAATCTGGCGCCTTTATCGGTGACGAATGTCTCTTCCGGTGCGCTCTATGTGACCTCGCCCGTGCCGGGTTTTGTGCTGAGCAATCCGATTCCAGCCGGCGGCGTGTACACCCTGACTTTCGATGTGTCGTTTGCGAATGCGTGCGGCGTAAGCGGCGGCGGGTCGCTGGTATATGAACCGACCTACTACGACCAATGCGGCAATTTATTTTCCATTCCTGCGCGCTTCGGTCAATGGTCGCGCGGCCCCGGCGGCGCCAGTTTGTCTGTCAGCAAATCCATGCCGCGCGAGATTCAACTGGGCGATGTGGTGACGGCCACCATTGTGGTTCAGGCAGCCGATGTCAGCGGCACGGTGAGAGTCACCGACATCATCCCACCCGGCTGGAGCGTGATCAATCCTGCAGGGGGCGTGGTGACCAGCAGCGCTGGCATCACGCAGATCGTGTGGACGGGCGTGACGGGAACCGGCACAACTACTTTCACGGTCGTCTTGCAATCGCCGCTCACTCAGACGAACGTGTGCGCTTTGTGTGGCACAGCAGCGGTCAACGTCGTGCAGGCCAGCGCCGCCGACTGCCAGTCCTGCGCTGTGACGGCTTCGAGCAGCGCCACCACCCAAATTCAGTGTAATCTGGGGATTGGCAGCCAGAAGACTGTCGCGCCGGCGTCAAACGAGAGCTGTTCGCCGTATGTGTACACAAACACCTTTGACTTTCCGGCTTCTTTCCCGGTCAGCGCAACATGGGCCTCGATGCGGTTGACTGAATCGCTGGCGAACGCCCAGGCCTACGTGACCGGCACATTGAACGTGCTGGTGGTCAACGGTGGGGTGACCTATACCGTGCCGGCATCGGCCAGCTTGATCGCCGGTCAATTGGTGATTACCTTCAGCGACAGCATCACCGTTCCTGTGCCCGGCAGCTGGCTGATTGTGCGCTACCAACTGCAAACCACTGCGGCGTCCCAGTCGCCCTGTGCGGATTACGAATGGTATGACTGGACAGAGTTCAACATCGGGGTGAACTCCGGCGGCTTGTGCGGCGCCACCGGTGTGATTCGTGAGGGCGTGTATGTCAACAGCGAAGCGCCGCGCATGAGTGTGTCCATCTCTGGCGCGCCGCCCATCGTCAGCTCGTGTGGCATTTACACCTACACGCTCACCGTGCGCCGTGAGTCGAACGTGCCCGCCTTCGACGCGCGGCTCGATGTCCCTACCAATACCTACGCCATTCTTGAAGTGATCGGCTTTGGCAATATCACGCCGATTTCGGTGACCAGCGACAGCCTGGGCTATCACTTCTACTACGGCGATGCATTTACCACCGGCGTGACCGCCACCGTGCAGGTGCGCGTGCAACTGCGCTGCGGCAGCAGTGGGCCGTTCCAAGCCAACGTGTTCTATGACAATCGCTGCGCGAATGATGACACGCCAAACGCGACATGCTCCGCCGGCGGCGCGCTGGCGAACCCGGTTACGCTCAGCCCGCGCCTGATCTTGTACAAGTTCCCGGAATTGATCTACGCCAACGGTGATGTGGTGACCTGGACGCTCACCACCATCAACTCCGGCGCCGGCATCGCGCACGGCGTCACCCTCACCGATGTATTGGGGTCGGGGTTGCGCTATGAATCCTCCACCATCACCTCGACCTATGGCTCGGCGGCGGGCGTCACGCCGATCACGTCCACCAATCTGGTGACATGGGCCGGCTTGACCATTCTGCCAGGCGAGAAGTACACCATTCAGTACGCGGCGCGCGTTGTTGGCTGCACTGACCTGACCAACCGCTTGTACGAGCAGGTGGGCTGTCTGGGGCAGGCTTGTGTGCGGGTCGGTCCGGTGGAGTCGCGCGTCATCCTGCCGCCGACGGTGCTGATTAATACCAATGCGGCGCTCACCCCGCTGGGTCAATGTCTGACGCGCACGATCACGGCCACCGTGCGCAACGGCGGTCTGTTGACGGTATACGATGCCCGCATCACCCAGACTTTGCCGCCCGGCGTCAACTATGTGCCCGGCTCGACGCAATATGTCACCGGCACCGGCGCCACGCCCCCGCTGGTTGGCTGGGTGCCAGGCGGCGAGCCTCAGGTGATCACCGGCTCGTGGGGAATCCATCTGGTGTGGACGACGACGCAGATCGCCGACCTGCAAACGATTCCGCCACGCAGCACCGTGTTTCTGCGCTTCGATGTGACTGCCGGCTGCAACTTTGTCGGCGGCAACATCCTCGTGCAAACGCGCTACCGCGATGTGTGCGGTGAATCTATCCTGACCAATCCCAGCAATTTCTACATGCCGGCCATTGCACCGGAGATCACCGCGCGCAAGGTCGCGCGCAATGTCACCACCGGCTCGCCGTTTAGCGGGCTGACCTATGCCTCGCCCGGCGATGTGGTGGTGTGGCAGCTCTGGCTGACCAACACCAGCAGCTCGCCGGCTTTCAACCTAGTCACCACCGACACATTGCCGGCGAATGTGGTGTTCGTCAGCGCCTCGCCCGCGCCGTCCGGTGTGAGCGGCGGCGTGATCACCTGGTCGGTCGGCACACTGACGACGACCACGTGGACGGCGTTGGTCACTACCACAGTAGTTGGCGGGGCGTGCACCATTACCGACGTGCAGAACGTATTTGCTGCCACGTGGGGCTGCGATGACGGCTGCCGGCAGGGCATCACCGCCACTGCTTCATTGCGCACGCGCCCCGTGTTCGATCCGCCCTCCTTTACGACTGACATTGCGCCAAATTCGCTCAGCCGGTGCGGCGGCCTGATCACGCTCACGCTGGTCAACAACGGCCCGCCGGCGTGGAATGTCTATTTGACCGACACGCTGCCGAGTGGCTACTTCTATCAGGCCACCGTCTTTTCCAGCACTGCGCCGTCGTTGCTGCCCACGCCCGGTGTTTCCGTGCCGGTGTGGGGCTGGACAGGGGGAATCAGCCTGCCAACGGGCGTCACCACCATCACCTTCCTGGTCAACTCCGGCCTGAGCGGCGTGTGCGGCGCGCCGGTTAGCGGCCCCAACCGCATCGATGTGCGATATGAAGATGATCCTTCGTGTGCCGGCAGCGGCCCCTACACTGCCACCAGCAACAATACGCTGACGGTGCTCAACCCCACTCTGGTGGTGAGCAAGTCGCCGGTCACGCGCTTCGCGAATGTGGGAGACATCGTGACCTGGACGGTGCGTGTCACAAACACGGGCGCGGCGGCTGCGCCGAATATCGTCGTCACCGATACGCTGGGCAGCGCCTTTATCAGTCCCACTGCCGGCAACGGCGTGTACCCTGCCGGCAGCACCGCGCCGGTGATATCCGGCAACATCATCACCTGGACGCCGCCGTTCACGCTGGCGCCGGGGCAAAGCTGGGTCGCCGTGGTGACCGCTGTGCTTACCGCTTCCGGCGTGTTCCGCAACGAAGTCAATGTGTCCGGCAACTGTGCCTCAGGCTGTAACTACGGGCAGAGCAACACCACGGCTTTCGTCACTCTATTCGAGCAGTTCCGCAAAGGCCCTCCCGTGCAGACCGGCACGATTGGCAGCCTGGTGGTCTTTACGATCAGCGCTTCACTTACCTCTCAGTCCACTGACTATCAGAACTTGACCTTAACCGATACGCTGCCGGCCGGCCTGGGTTACGTGGCCTCAACGCTGGTTTACACCTACAACGTCCCCTCATCGCCCACCACGCTGATTTCCAGCACCCCTACCATTAGCCCGGCCTATCTGGCTTCCGGCCCGATCGTATGGCGACTGGGTAAC
>JANWVJ010000161.1 GCA_025056895.1 Thermoflexales bacterium | reverse complement strand
AGCGCACAAAGCCACTTTCGCGCATGATCTGGAAGCCCTGCACAATCCAATCGGCTTGCTCCTGCTCGGTGTTATCGAGCGCGAACTCGAAGCCGGGCGGCGCAGGTGGATCGAGCGGCTGAGGCGGATCGCCACGTGTCATCAAGTTTTCCATGCTGGCCCAGCCGAACTCGGTCACACAGAGCGGCTTGCCCGTTTTCTCGTGATAGCCAAAGAGTGTGCTTTTGAAAGACCACGAGTGATTGGGGTTATCGAACGGACCGCGAAAAGTAGCAGTCGGGTCGTTGTAGCCTTCGTCCCATGCTTTGTCAGGTGGCATGTTGTAGCCGTTGAGGTGGACACCAACACAATCGACGAACTGCAAACCGCCAGCTGCCACAAATTGATCCATGTACTCGAAGTCATCCATCCACTTGCCGGGGTTGGTGCTGCCGGTGGGAGACAGAGCACCCATGACGATCAGGATGGTTGGATCAACGGCGCGAATCGCCGGCACAACCACCTGCAAGAAGCGCACGTAATCGGCAGGGTTGATCTGACGCGACGGGATGGTCCACTCGCGGTCTAGATTCATCTCGTTCCAGATTTCAATCGCTTGCACACAGCCCTTGTATCGAGCCACCACCTTGGCAAAGAATCGGGCGGCCTGTTGAAAATCGTCAGGTGGACCGAGCAAACCCGGTTCATTGATCGAGCGTGTCCACGCCGGCGCATCGATGATGCCAAACAAGATGTTCAGCCCTTTCTTGTTTGCGTCGGCGGTGAAAGCATCGAGCAGGCGCCATTTGAAATCAAAAATCTGACCCTCGGCTGGCTCGTAGTCTGTCCAACGCACCTGCGCCTTTGTCCAGTTCATCTTCAACTGCTCGGCCATGATGGTGTTGAACTGGCCGATATCGCCGACCGGCCAGTTGCTTTGGATACCATAGCCGAACTCGGTCGGGGCAGGCCGGGGAGAAGGGCATACAAAGTCGGGCAGGCCAGGTAAAGCACCACGTGGGTCCATTGTGCCTGATGGGACCGTGTCAGGCGGTTGGGCGCCTGGATTGGAGGAGGAAGCAGGAGCCTCAATTGTCGTTTGAACGCCGGGAGCCAGGATGGTGACAACCGGCACAAAGGGTTTTGCGGTTGCAGCGGGCGAGGCGCCGGAGCCAGTTAGGGCGCGGAGGCCGAGAACGAACAGCACAATCCCACCCGTCATCAGCGCCCCAAACCCAATCGCACCGAGCGCGAGGCGCCGCCGGCGTTGACGATTGGGGTCAAGTCTTGGACTGAACGAATAGCGACTCATGTGCACTGTCTGTAGAGATGTGTTGTGGTGATTTGCATCTGCGCGTTGCGCATATTCAATAAGGATCGAATTGTAAAGCCAAACCGTCTCATGGCGCGCGCCCACGTGCACTGATCTGCACTTGTACCGTAGCCGGCAAGACGCTCTGCGCCGTAATCCCTTCAGGCGTGATCACTCGCGGCGCCACTTGGTGCACCCCCTCACCCAATCCCGACAGATCGATGATCACCCGCACATCGTCGGTCAGCAGGGCGTTCAAGCGCGGCAATGGGCCGTTGAGCACAATGTCAATCGTATCCGGAGAAACTTCGACGGATAATCCCTCAGGCAAGCCTTGCAGCTCTGGCGCGCGTGTCACGGTGCGAGACCCGGATAAAGGTTGGATGCGCACACGCACGCGCACCGTCTGCGCTTCAGTGACCAGCGACACGCCGGCCGGCACATTCAGGCCCACCGCCTCATCGATATCGGCTTGCGCATTCGAGATGGATACCGTCATTGTTTCAATGTAGCCTTTGGTGGCTTGCACCGCCTCGACCGGCCCAAAGACAGTGACGATGGGCGGATCAACTGAGATGTCGGTGACGGCATAGCCCTCTGCCGGCTGACCACGCCATTTGACCACCACCGGTAGGTCACGATAGTTGCTCAGTTGTTCCATCGGAATGCGCACCGTAACCAAGTCTGGGATGATGGTCACGCCGGACACCAGTTCACCCTCTGCTGTGCGCGCATACACGCGCACATCTTGCTGAACCGATGAGCGCGCGCCTTCGACAGAAACGGTGGCATAGATGCCGGCGACGCGCGTAATGATTTGCTGCGACGCAGTGAGAACAACATTCTGTGGGAAAACGGCCGGCGCACTAGCGCGAAAACCGAGTGCCGGGCTGCCTACCACAGTGACCCGCACCGGCATCTGTGACCTGACCAGCCGATCAACCACAACAGTTGCCGTCACCGGAAACCACGACTCAAGGCGCAAAGGCGTTCTGCTGAGCGTAGGCGTAAGGGGAATCACATGGACGCCGACATCGAGACTGTGGACATCCACATTCACCAGCAAGTCGCCTGGGCGGAGCGCCTGAAAGGACTGTTGCGGGCCTCGCAGGGTGGCTGTGACGACTTGAGGCAGCGGGGTGAGCAGGACGCGATCTCTTAGCTGATCCAGGCCGATCACGTTGATTCGGGCGGCAACCGACTGTTCAACGATTGGGTTGTCCTGCAAGGTGGACAACAGCCAGGCAGCGAAGGCAAACAACAACGCCAGCAACATCAGGCCGACGTTGTTGAGGAACCAGCGCATGAGGACGTTCTGGGTGTAATTCACCACAGGCATTATAGCGAGCGCCTGGGACGTGAACATAGAAATAAGGGGCAAGATCACACAGAGCAAGCCGGACAACAACCATCTCAAGACACATTCGAAAGACAAGCTAAGACAACCGGCCTAAACGTCTGTGTGTTGGTCTGCCGGCTTGCCGGCCATCGACTTGACGAAACATCGTGACGGCATATAATCGCGCTCTGTATTTGTCGTCGGTTGCGCAACGCTGCGCACTGCATCAGGTCACCCAGAGGTGATGGCTCACAGAACAGCCATCACCTTTTTGCTTTTCCTGCGCTGCACAACGCAGATGTGCCACGACGCGCGCTGGGTGTGGTTGAACGTTTGCAAATTTCTGAAGTGATGACACACATACAAGGAGACACTACCAAATGACTGAGAAATTGTCCGTGCCAACCGAGTCTTTGCCGGGCGGCGGCTATGCGCCGGCGGCGCCAACGAAGACACCAGCCGATGTGCTGGAGTTTGCCCGCTCCAAGAAAGTTGCTCAGGTCGATCTCAAGTTCATTGACCTGCCAGGTCAATGGCAACACTTCAGTGTGCCAATTGATCAGCTCGATGAAGGTTCTTTTAGCGATGGACTGGGGTTCGACGGGTCATCCATTCGCGGCTTTCAGGCAATCCAGGAAAGCGACATGCTGCTGATCCCGGACCCAACGACCGCCGTGATTGACCCGTTCTCGACGAGTGTGCCGACCTTGTCGCTGATCTGCAACGTGAAGGACCCTGTGTCTGGGCAGATGTATAGCCGCGATCCGCGCTACGTGGCGCAGAAAGCGGAAGCCTATCTCAAGAGCACCGGCATCGCCGATACCGTGTACTTTGGACCGGAGGCAGAATTCTTTATCTTCGACTCGGTGCGATTCGACCAGAACCAGCATAGCGGCTATTATTTTGTGGACAGCGACGAGGGTGTATGGAACAGCGGCCGGCCAGGCGACAACCGTCCTAACTTAGCTCATCGCCCGCGCTACAAAGAGGGCTACTTCCCGGTCTCACCGCTGGATTCGATGCAGGAAATCCGCACGCAGATGACGATGACCCTCATCTCGATGGGCATCGAAGTCGAGACCCATCACCACGAAGTGGCCACTGCCGGACAGTGCGAAATCGACATGCGCTTTGCTACGCTGACACGCATGGCCGACAATCTGCTGACCTACAAATATGTGGTGCATAACGTGGCCGAGCGCAACGGCAAGACGGCCACGTTCATGCCTAAGCCCATCTTCGCCGACAACGGCTCCGGTATGCACTGTCATCAGAGTTTGTGGAGCGGCGGCCAGCCTTTGTTTGCCGATCCGAAAGGATATGCCGGCCTATCCCAACTTGCTTTGTGGTACATCGGCGGCTTGCTCAAGCATGCGCCGGCGCTGCTGGCATTGACCTCGCCTACCACAAATTCCTATCGCCGGCTGGTGCCGGGCTATGAAGCGCCGGTCAACCTGGTGTACTCGCAGCGCAACCGCTCGGCGGCCTGCCGCATCCCGATGTACAGCCAAAGCCCGAAGGCCAAGCGCGTCGAGTTCCGCTGCCCCGATCCGCTCTGCAATCCCTACCTGGCATTCAGCGCGATGATGATGGCCGGCTTGGACGGGATTCAGAACAAGATCGATCCGGGCGAGCCGCTGGACAAGGATATCTTTGAGTTGTCGGCGGAAGAGAAAGCCGGTATTCGCACCGTGCCCGGTTCGCTGCAAGAAGCGCTTGACGCGCTAGAGGCTGACCACGAGTTCCTGCTTAAGGGCGGTGTGTTCACGCCCGATTTGCTGGAGACCTACATCAGCTACAAGCGCACGCGTGAAGTCGATCCGGTGCGCTTGCGCCCACATCCTTACGAGTTCTATCTGTACTATGAATTGTGAGTGCTGAGGGATGAGAGCGGAAGCGAGCATCCGGTACTCAGAAGACACATCACAAACTTGCAATGTCAGTCGCGCCCGACACGCCAGACGTGCCGGGCGCGCTGCTTTCACCATTCCGCAAATCAACCGCTCGGCCACGTGCAGATAGCCGCTGCTGCACGTGGCATGATTGTGCTCAGTAGCCTCGTGCAAAATCGACTTGATTCAGCAAAGGTTCGCCGACGACATAGCGACGCAGATTTTCGGCGAACAGAGCGCCGGCTCGCTCGTCATAGCGCGGGGTGATGCCGGCAATGTGCGGCGTTAGGATCACGTTGTCCAACCGCCATAGTGGGCTATCGACGGGCAGCGGCTCTTGGTGAAATACATCGAGCGCAGCGCCGGCGATGCGCCGCATACGCAACGCCTCGATCAAGGCCGATTCATCCACCAAGTCTCCCCGTCCAATGTTGATTAAGACAGCATTCGGTTTCATGCGCGCAATCGCATCGCGGTCAATGAGATGATAGGTTTGGGGCGACAGCGGTACGGCGAGCACAACGTAATCCGAGACAGCCAACACATCGTGCAGCCGCTCAGGGGGCATGACCTGAATTACAGGAGCACCGGCCGTAGAGGGAGAGAGGGGATCACGAAGCGCTGAGCGTCGCACGACCAGCACACGCATCCCGAAATCTAAACATCGCTGCGCTACCTGGCGGCCAATCCCACCGTAACCGATAATCGCCGCCGTAGCGCCTTGCAATTCGTCAGGCAAAAAGGACACACGATCGTGGCTCCAGGCACGGCGCTGCATCATGTCAAACGCGCGATGGAGGCGGTGGGCAAAAGCCAACATCATCATCAGGACATATTCGCTGATGTTCGGGCCGTGCACGCCGGCTGCGGTGGTCAGAATAATCGGCTGGCTAGTCGGCCGGCCGGCTTGTTGGGCGCGCAGGAAAAGTGGATGGCGAATCATGCCATCCACGCCGGCAGAGTGCGCCTGCACCCACCGTAAGGTCGGCGCCGCCTCTGGAAGTGGCAACTCGCCGGCGCTATACAGCACCTCGGCTTGGGCCAGCACGTCAGAGGGAATCTCAGACAGGTCATGCGTGTCATAGACGCGCACCTGGGCGTCGGGCGCAGCGCGGCGAAACTGCGCTGCGATAGCGTCTGAAAATCCGTGGGCAACGACGATGTTCATCGATCGCTCAATCACAGCTTGCGTTTGAGCAAGGCAATCAATCCCAGCACAATCACTGCAGCCTGAGCAGTTGCCACAGCCGGCAATAGCCAATCCGGTAAGACTGCATCCGGCCGCGCGGGGTCGGATCGGTCTAGGAGATTCACTGCGGCTTGCGGAGAGGGAGCCGTCGGCGCGAACCGAGAGAGCTGTGGAGTCGGAGTCGGTGGAAGCAGTGCAGAGGTCGGCGCTTGGACAGCCGTGGCCGGCGTGGAGGAGGTGTTGTCGCCAACAACGACGGTTACCAGGATAGGCGTAGCCTCATTCCCTACGCCAGGGGTGGGCGTCGCTTCGGGCAGACGATCAAGGTCGGCAGTGTTCGCTACTTCGCCTGGCCCGCTTGCGATCACGACGGGCGTGCTGTTCGGATCGTACTGGATGCTGGCAGTCGCAACGGTCATTCGGTCGCTGGTATCGCGGTACTGAACGTAGACGGTCTTCAGACCAGGGACGTCATCAAAGGTAAACGGCACAAGCGGTTCCCATTTTTGCCACACAGCCCCGCGAAAGCCTGGGTCTGCGCTCAAGCGCACCTCGATCACTTTACCAATGGAGTTGCCTTCCCCTTCGGGCACAATCTCTTCTTGAGATAGGCGCACGGCGACCTGAGGCATGTTTGTTGTGACTGCGCCATCGTTGATGAACACCGGCAGGGCATTCGGTTGCGCACCCAGCACCAACGTCCAGTAAGCAGTCGTCACGCCGGCCGGACTGGTGTTCAGCGCCACGCCGATGCCGATTTCGCGTAAACGCCTATCGAGCAGGTGACGGCGCTCAGCTTCGTCGGACAACCAAAATTCGAGGGCTTCGGAAAAGCCGCCCGTGCCGGCATATACCAGCTCCACCCATACCCGCCGCCCGATCCAGGAGGAATAGCCGGCCATCAGCACCCGATCATCCAGTTTCGATCCATCGGAGCCGATATGATCTAAAAAACCCTTGTCGGCCATATCCTGGCTGTGGCGCTG
>JANWVJ010000160.1 GCA_025056895.1 Thermoflexales bacterium | reverse complement strand
TTCAAAGTGCGGCTTGATGGCGGTCATGAAGTGCTGGCGACGTTGGCCGGCAAGATGCGCAAGTTCTACATCCGCGTTTTGTTGGGGGATCGGGTCAAGGTTGAGTTGTCCCCGTATGACCTGACGCGCGGCCGGATTACCTATCGCGTCAATGCGCGCCGGCAACCAGATAGCGGCGCATCCTATTGATGTGTTGAACCACGCGGCGCAAAGCCCACGAAGCACTACGCCGGCTTGGTGAGCTTTGCGGCGTATGGTTGGTTGCTTGTTGCAACCAGGCAAATCCAGTCGGCGATCTGTTTTTGCTCTACCAATTGCAAACCGCTCTGGCGCATGGCAGACACGATCTCGCTTGTCTGTGTGTCTAGGATGCCGGAAAAGATGAATGTGCGGCCCTTAGATGCCAAACCCTCTTGCAACAAGCGGTGGATCACGCCGGCCAGAATGTTGGCTACAACCACGTCATAAACGCCCTTTGCGTGTTCATGTGACCCCAGTTCGATTCTGACCTGGGCCGAGACATCGTTGCGCAACACGTTCTCCCGCGCCGCGCGCACGGCTTCTTCGTCGGTATCGACTCCCAGCACCTCCGACGCGCCCAAGCGGGCGGCCAGAATAGACAAGATGCCGCTCCCTGTGCCGACATCCAGCACGCGCGCGCCGGCCTGCACGTATGCTTCGACCGCCGCCGCACAGAGCTGGGTGGTTGGATGCAGGCCGGTGCCGAACGCCAGACCAGGGTCTAGCGTCAACACTAGGTCGTCCGGTCGGGCTTCGCCGGGCATCCACGACGGGCAGATCAGAATCCGTTGACCGATGCGCACGGGCTTGAAGCTTGCCTTCCAAGCTTCGGCCCAGTCTGCTTGGGCTATCGGTCGATAGGTCGGCTGTGGCGCCGGCCGAATCAAATTCAGACATCGTAAGGCGCGCTCAACATGTGCGCGCCGCTCCTCCAACGTGTCATCGCAGGGCAGATAGGCACGCACGATGACCGGCCCGCTGGCTCCTTCGTCCTCCCAGCGGTCTGCAATCCGATCACTGTAGTTGAGCTGCTCCAGGACTACCCCTCCCTCGACGTAAGGGTAAATCGCGTCGCTGATTGCCTCGGCCATTTCGCCGTCGGTTTCCAGCGCAAGTTCAATCCAGTGCTCGGAGCGGGTGGTCATCCAACAGACCGACAGTTAGTCTTCTCTGGGATACAGAATCGGATTTAGCGGTGTGGCGATCACTTCGCCGATCTTCGCGCCGGGGAACCAGGTGTACCAGTTAAGTTGCTGGTAGGCGTTCTCCGGCGCTTTCAATCGCATCTGGGCATCCATGTAGATGATGCTCACTGCGGCGCGGATCTGATCGGTTTCATTGCCGCGCGCGTAGTGGAATGTGCCGCCCAAATGAAAGCTGACTTCGCCGATGTCATACGGCGTCTCAACCAGTCGGAAGCCGTTCTCGCGCATGGTTGCTTCGATGCGGGCTTGGGTTTCCTCGTCCCAGCCTTGGTCGCGGGTGTACACAAATCGATGGCTGCCGGCAGCGAACGCCAACGGACCCATCTCCAGTGAGGTCTGTTGCAGAGGAATCCAGGCCGTGCACACCTTGTCGCTTGCCAAGGGCCAGTCGTAGCCGTCCGCGCGCCAGGGTGTGTAGCCGCCGCCTGGCTCTTTGTAGAAGGCTTGGTCGTGAAACAAACGCACGCTCGAGACGCCCAGCAACTGCGCCGCAATGCTCGCCAGGCGTTGACTGAACACAAATTCGCGAATGATGCCGCCCTGTTGCCAAAGATTCATGATCTTGAGGAACGCTTTTTGGTAGATTGTGCGCTCCGACATCGGCAGGTGCATGGTGTTCAACTCAAGCACCTTGCGCGAAATTTCCGGCCCGTAATACCGAATGGCTTCGGCCGACAGAACATGCTTCAGCTTGATGAACCCGTCGCGCCAGAACGCTTCCCGCTCTTGCAGGCTGATTGGGAAGGGGGTGTTGATATCGTATCGGTTGCTTGTATCGCTCATGGTGACTGCTTGTGCGTGGATGATGTAAGCTTCGGTGCGCAGCGCAGCCCGGCGCGCGCATACACGAGCCAACTACAGCGCGTGATTATACTCGTTGCGCGGCGTGTGCTGCCTCGCCGCGCGGCGCGGCCTGGCGTTCCAGCATGACAAACATTGCGCTTGCCAGTGCCATACTTGTCAAGATGGCCCACATCAGCGATTGCGGGCCAATCCGCTCAAACAACTGGCCGATTAGCCATGGCACAGACATGCCGCCGGCGCTGGAGGCGGCAAAGAAAATGCCGTTAATTTTGCCCGTCATTGGCATACGTGTGCCGGCCAGTGACAGCATGGTCGGAAAAATGGAGGCCATGCACAGCCCCAACCCAAATGCGCCAACCCATAAAGCCGGCATCTGATCGGGCAGGGCTACCATCACGCCGGCGCTGATCGCTCCGCCGATCAAATCGGTCGCCAGCAATGCGCGCGGGCTAAAGCGCATGGCCAGTGGAATCGAGGCCAGCCGGCCGAGGGTCAATGCACCCCAAAAGACCGAGTTGATCAGCGCAGCCGTAGTTTCATCGGCCAATCGCAGTTGGGTGACGTAGGTGAAAATCCAGCCGGCAAATCCGACTTCGGCGCCGACATAGAGAAAGAAGAACAGCGCGGTCAACCCGACCACCCTGTATGGCATCCGCTCTGTTTCACCGCCGGCGGTGCGCCCGCGCAGAATGGGCGGGCTGGGCAAGCGCCCAATCGCCATGGCGATTGGGATGATCAGCGCTGCCAGCGCCCAGTACGCGCCGGCGATTCCCCCGCTCCATAGCACTGTTTGCGCCACCAGCAACGGCGACAGAAAAGCGCCAAACCCGAAGAAGAAGTGAAGGCCGTTCATGAACGGGCCAACCTTTTCGCGATGTACCCACACAATCAACGTGTTGGCGCCCACATCCAGGAATCCTTCCATTGCGCCGATCACAAACAGGACAGCAACCAGCACGGCGATCACAGACATTAGCGGCACCATGCCCAAGGCAGCAGCCATGCCGGCCAATCCGCAGGCCAACAACAGGTGACCGCGAAATCGATCGTACAGGCGCCCGCTGAGCAGCGAGCCGAGCAAATAGCCAAACGAGCGCGCTGTAAACAGCAGACTGATCTCGCTCAGCCGGGTTTGGGTTTGCTCGGCCAGGCCGGGTAGGGTGGGGCCAAGCGAAGCGGTGGTCAAGCCTAGAGCAATGAAGCCGATGTAATAGGCGAGCGTAACGGCGATGGGTCGGCGAGCGCGCTCAGGCATAGGGGCCATTATAGGCTGTGTTGTGGATGTCCTCAGGTGGGTCGCCGGCCTGAGAGGTTGGCCGGCTCGATCTTTGCCAGCGTGCCTAGAATGCGATAGATGCTCAGAAACAGCACACTTCCGCCGGCCAGCCAGTACAGCCCTTGTGCCCAAGCCTCGCCGCTATCGGTGCCGCTGCTCAGGCCGTGCCAGAGCGCCATGGCAAATGCTGCGAAACTCAAATAGTGAATGGCCCGCCACACGCGCTGCGAAATCAGCCGGCGTGCATAGAACGTGAACGTCACGATCATTGTCACGTAAAACCCAATTTGGCCCATGCCAACTTCAACAGGCCGGTAGTTCTGGCTGCCAAATGGCAAAAGGAGTTGTTCTAATGTGTAGCCGATGTATCGATCGCCCAGCAAGATAAGAGCGTGAAAGAGCGCGAACGAGAGGGCGATTAAACTGGTGAATTGGTGTATCTCGAAGGCAATCAAGTGCCCCGGCCAGTTGCGCGCCAGTTTGCCCGTCATCAGCAAGCCGAAAGCGGTTGAAAGCCACAATAGGCCGAATGCGACGAATCCTGTGACACGCGACAAAAGCCAGAAAGCCTTGGGCGCGTCGCCTTGAGTGGACTGCGCCAGCGCCGGCACAAAGTGCGGCAGCACCGCCAGCGCTGCGCCGGCTCCAACCAGCCCGGCGATGAATATGCCCAGTAGCGTCTTGAGCGAAGCGGCTGGCAGATCGTTCAGACTGAGTTCGCCAGAAGGAGTGTGATCTTGAGTCATGGCTTATCGAATCATTGGTCGAAATAGATCGCATCGCAATCACATGATGGTCATGCGTGTGTCCGGTGCATCGGCAAGCTCGGCCGGGTGTGTCCCTCGGACACACTGCGAGTTGCCGGGGCTACTACGTCCTGAAGCGGAAAGTTGGATGTGCAAGCGACCGTTCGTCCTTCACTCACGGTGAGAGCACCACTATCCCCTTGTGCTGCGACCCATTCCAAGCCGGCGCGGCTGCCCAAGATCAGGGCAGTCTTGGCGATGGCTTCTGCGCGGGTTGCTGTTGCTGCAATCGCCGTAGCAATGAGCACATCGGTGTCAGCCGGCTTGCCTGTGCGAGGGTCGATGATGTGGTGCGCCCAACCATTTCCTAGCCGCCAACGGCGATAGTCGCGCCCAGAGGTGGCGATGCCGCCTTCGGTGAGCATGACGATCCCGATCAACGATTCCGTCGTCGTGTCCTCTCCGCTTGGCGCAGCAATCCCGATCGGAAATGCTGTGGAGCGGCCGGCGCCGGGCACAACTGCAATATCGCCGCCGGCGTCAACCAGCGCCGGCCCATACACAGACAATCGCCGCGCGGCTTGATCGGCGCACCAGCCTTTGGCAATACCACCCAAGTCGAGTTGGGTATTCGGCGGCAACCAAACCGAACGATTCGCCGCGTCTAGTCGGATAGCGCGCCAACCGGCGCGCCCGTTGGCCGGTTCTTCGGATAGAGCCTCGTTCATCCTCACCTCAACGTCCCCGATCATCTGATCGAATGGACGGGTGTAGCCGATAGCTTGCATGGCGCTCCATACCGTTGGGATAACCAGTCCGCCGCTCTGTTCGGCTGTTTCCAGTGCCGCTTGGAGCACAGCCCACACCGTCTGGCTCACGCCAACCCAACGACCGGCCTGTGCGTTCAACCGACTCAGTTCGCTGGTGGGTCGGAAGCGGCTCAGACACTGTTCCCAGATTTCAAACCAGACCGGCACATTCTGGAGCGCTTCCTCAGCATCCGAGGTGTGGGCATCCACGATTGCCTGCATCTGACAGCCCATAGCGCGGAAGAGAATCTGTTTCATAGCTCAACGTGAGGAGCGGCTGACGGCCACCGCTCGCGGCGGCGCCGTAACAACGCGCAGTTCGGAGCGAGGCGCTGCTTCAGGCGCACCCTGAGCCGGCGCATCGCCTGCGCCGCCCTGGCCGGTTGTTGTGTCTGTTGAGATGCCGTCGGGAACATACACGGGCGCCAAAGTCGGCACAGACGCAGGTTGAGAGGTGGATAAATCCTGGGCTGCGCTGCGCTCGACAGCCGCCACGGCGGATTCAGGTGTGAGCTGCTGATTGCTGAGCACAGCCCAGCCGGCTAATGTCAGCGCCACCGAAGCCGAGCCGATCAGCAGCTTGAGCGCGTTGGCGTGCGCCAATTGATCGTCGCGCCCGCTATGGGCTTTCTGTTTGGCGTTAGTCATCGTCCCGCTCCTCTTGCCGATTTTCGTGCTCATCTGACTTGCTGTGATCGTTATCGTGATCGTCGTGATCGTCGTGATCGTCGCGCTCGTCGTTATCGTGGTCTTCATCCCGATCACGCAGGAACTGCTGGGTGCGTGCGCCGTTGTACAGCACTGCGCCAGTGTTGGCGTCAATGTAGAGGGTGCCGGCGTCCAGCACTACTTCATATGCCGTGACCCCTTGGAAGCTCACCAGCTCTGGCAGCCGCAGCGCAATGCTGCCGGGCGCGCTCGCCAGAGCAAGCCTGAGAGCTGCTTCGGCTGAATAAGGCGCCTGAGCGGCCGGCGATGATGTGTCCGCAACGCCGGCTGAGGCGCTGGCTTGCGCTGCTTGGGCCTGTTGCGCTGTCGCGGCCAACTGGCGGTTGGCTTGCTCGATGCGTCGATTGGCTTCACGCACCAGCGCGTTGTACTCAACTGTCTGAGCAACGCTGTTTGTTGTGACGTTGTTTTGTGGCGTGTTGGCGCTCAGCCGGCCGGCAAGCGCCCCGATTCCAACCAGGGTGAAGGCAGTGATGCCGCCGGCAATCAGCAAGGCAGTGCGCTGACTGAGTGCTTTGTTTGTGTTCATGGCAGTAAGTTCTCCTAAATCTGAAACTCGGTCTTGTTCAGCATCTGGCGTTAAAGTTAGTTGAGCGAGGTAGGGATTGGGTAGACTTTGGCTGAGAAGAGGCTCATCTGATTCCTACCGCTTTCCAACCGACTTGGTTGCATAGTTGGCAGTGTGCGACGAGGTGCGCAACGTGCATGTGCTGATCATCGAAGACGATCAACAGTTGGCGGGGTTGATTGCCCGCGCTCTGAAACGCGAAGCCATCACAGCCGATGTGGCCTACGATGGCTCAACCGGCTTGGAGATGGCGTTGGGCGGCTCCTACGATGTGGCAGTGGTGGACTGGATGTTGCCGGGCCAAGATGGCCGCTCGATTTGCCTGGCCATCCGCCGCGCTCGCCGGCCTTTGCCTATTTTGATGCTGACCGCGCGCGGCCAAGTCGAAGATCGGGTGTTGGGCCTGGACAGTGGCGCTGACGATTACCTGGTCAAGCCATTTGCTTTCGAAGAGTTGTTGGCGCGCCTGCGCGCGCTCACTCGACGTTACGATGTGGCCAGCCCAGATAGTTCGGAGTTGCGTTGCGGCGATTTGCGCATGAATCTGGCTCAGCACACCCTATTGCGGGGCGAGCATTCGATTGAGCTGACGCGCACGGAGTGGGAACTAATGGAGTTCCTAATGC
>JANWVJ010000015.1 GCA_025056895.1 Thermoflexales bacterium | reverse complement strand
AGGCGAGCAGGATGTGCTGAACCCCAACGGCATCAACTGCATTCGCGCTTTCCCCGGCATGGGTATTCGGGTGTGGGGCGCCCGCACGCTGTCTAGCAATCCATCATGGCGTTACATTAACGTGCGCCGCCTGTTCAATTACGTCGAGAAATCGATCGAACGCGGCACACAGTGGGTTGTCTTTGAACCGAATGAACCTCGTTTGTGGGCCAAAGTGCGACGTGATGTGGGCGCCTTCCTGAACACAGTGTGGCGCGACGGCGCCCTGTTCGGCCTGACACCTGCCGAGGCTTTCTATGTAAAGTGTGACGCTGAACTAAACCCTCCTGAGTCCCGCGACTTGGGTCGTTTGTTGATTGAGATTGGTATGGCGCCGGTCAAGCCGGCCGAGTTTGTTATCTTCCGCATCAGTCAGTGGCAGCCAGGCGCAGAAGCTTAGCCCTAGGCCGTGGACTGAGTTTTAGATCAAGTTTTAGGTCATTAGATAACGTGTTGACCGGAATGGGTTTGGCAATCGATTGATTTGGTAATGTGACGAGGTGGAGTAAACCATGGCTGAGAAATCAGGACGTTCGACCGATCCGCTGGCAGGATTTCAGTTCGCTTTGGACATCGGTGGCAAAATCACCGGCTATTTCTCCGAATGCAGCGGGATTGGTTCGGAACACGAAGTGATCGAGCACAAAGCCGTAGACAGCAGCGGTCGAGAATTGATCCAGAAAATCCCCGGTCGGTTGAAGTGGGGCGATGTCACACTCAAACGCGGCATCACCGATAGCCTGGATATCTGGGAGTGGCGCGACTTAGTCATTGATGGCAAGATGAAGGAGGCTCGCCAGAACTGTTCAATCATCATGTTCGATCGAAACTACGAGCCGGCTGCCCAATGGGACTTCATCAACGCCTGGCCGGTCAAAGTCACCGGCCCAGACTTCAAAGCCGACAGCAACGATTTCGGCATCGAAGAACTCGTGCTCACCCACGAGGGCATGAAGCGCGTCAAAGTCTAATCTGACTACTGACCACTGGCTGCTACTCCCTGTTCATGAGACCACAAACCGAGTTCCCGTTCAGCCTGCCGGTTGGCTATGTCGATCAAGATGGCAACGTGCACAAAGAAGGTGTAATGCGCCTGGCCACGGCGATGGACGAAATCGCGCCGCTGCGTGATTTACGCGTACGCGCCAATCAGGCCTATCTGGCCATCGTCCTGCTCTCGCGCGTGATCGTCCGATTGGGCAGTCTGCCGGCCATCACGACCAACGTAATTGAGAATCTCTATGCCGCCGATCTGGCTTACCTGCAAGCTCTCTATCGACAAATTAATGAAACCGGCAAAAGTCTGATCGGCCTGACCTGCCCAGAATGCAACGCTCGGTTTGAGGTAGACCTAGCTGAACTGGGGGGAGCTTAGGCTACCCCTCTGATCGCCTGCAGGAGGAGGTAGCCTACCTGGCCTATCACTTCCACTGGCCCCTCGACCACATTCTCAACTTGGAGCATGCCGAGCGGCGCCAATGGGTTGAACAGGTCGCCAGGATCAACCGCAGGCTTAACCAGGCAGGTGAGTGACATGCCGACTCCGTCGGAAGAAACAACTACTTCTCAGATTTCACATAGCGCGGGTGAATCTGTTGCCCCGAGTGAGCTGAATCACCCTGAGCAGGGTACTGCGCCCGTCCATTTGGAGGCGTTGGCACGTTGTGTATACGAGCTGCTCAAGCGTGAGGCACGACTAGAATGCGAACGCTTGGGCCTCAGGAGGTGAGCAAAGTGGGGCGAGCATTTAGCAATGCGCCAACTCAAAAAGAATTAATCGAGGCGCGCGAGACCCAAGCGCTGATCAGTGTAGGGCGCGCGCCCGGTCAAGCGTTTCGATTCTATATTGAAATTGCCGGCATTCTCTCTGCTGAGTTCCTCGAATGCACCGGCCTGAGCATGGAGCGCGAGGTCAAAGAGGTGAACGAAGGCGGTGTGAACGACTTCACGCATAAGTTGGCCGGTCGCACCAAGTGGTCAAACATTACTCTGCGTCAGGGCATCAGTTATTCGCGTGACCTGTGGGACTGGTACTGTGCCGGCTTGTACGACGGCAAGGTCAAGCGCGTCAACCTCTCCATCATCCTGGGCAACGCCGAGCTGAAAAAAGTCAAGCAATGGGACGTGTATGAGGCTTTTCCGGTGCGATGGTCCGGCGCAGACCTCAGCACCGACACGTTGCAAGTCGCGATTGAATCGTTGGAGATTGCCCACCACGGGATGACGTTGAGCAAAGAAGAGAAGAACCCACTTTAGGGTCGAGTGTTGCTGAGTGAAGAGTTGCGCATGAAAGAACTGCCGCCTTCTCCCTCGCCGTCGCTCGGCTTGCGTCTGCTCGCGCGGATACCACGGTGGGTTCGTCGCGTGGTCTCATCACGAGCGCACCGCGCATCGACCGGCGCCGGTGTCACGCTTACTGCTCCGCACGTCAAGCGTTTGCAAGCGCGCGCTCAACGCCGGATCACTCATCTCTCCTCCTGGGCGCACAATCCTGCATCTCTGTCCCCGTCCATGGCGGATCGTTTCGTCGAGGCAGTGACCCATCGCTTCATGCCCACTATCGTGCGCCGACTGTCCGAAGAGCCGGGCGCGGCTTCCCTTCCACCGCTGGATATGCCACTGGTCGGCGGTACATCGGTTCAAGAAGATCGGCTTCTCAATACTTCGCCGCCTATCCCGTGGCCGCTGACCACTGCGACGCCGCCGACTTCAGCCGGCCTGCCCGCACACGATGCACCCAATCCGCAACGGGTGCCTTCTGCAAGACCAACCTCCACCCGATCCTCAGCTAGGTCATCTTCTCCTGTATCGAATGCCCCGCGCCCAATCCCAGACCGTATCCGGCGTTACTCACGGATCGAGGAGATCGATCCGTCAACCTTAGCCATACACAACGAGCGCCGTCGAGCAAATGACACGCCACCGGCTAATGTGGCTTCGAACCCGCCATTCAGGCCAACTCAACCTGCACATGAAGCCCACGCCTCCCCCTCATCCCGGTCGAATATCGGCGCAAGCGACCATTCGGAGCAGAATGAGACAGAGTCCTCGTTCAGCGCCCTTCTCACTCCCTCTCAACGGTCTCATTTCACTGCTCCATTTGAAGTTGAAGATGCTCCTGCTGAAGTTGAAGATGCTCCTGCCCCATCAGGCGCGTCGCCCGCCCGTGCCGACAGAGCGTCGTCCTTTGGCGACCCGTTGCAGCCTCAATCCTCTACTCCTCCTGAGTCCTCTGGATTGTCGGTCTTGCAGCGGCTGCGTCAGGCCCGCGCCGCACAGTTACGCCGGCAGGCCGAACGCACCGGCAGTAACCTCTCGATTGCTCCTCGCAGCTCGCCGCCGGCATCTGTGCACCCGGAGCAATCCTCATCCGATCAAGGCGAGACGAATAGGCCGACCAGATCGCGCGTCCCTTCTCAACTCTCTCAATCTCCGCACCGTTTGTCTACATATCGGTCGGCGGATTCGGCGGATTTTGTTGCAGATGCGCCGGCCGATCATTCATCTGTTGCCGCCGATTCTGGCGTGACGGAACCTCCCTCTGGCGTCAGCTCATTCTCCGACTCTGACACGGGCCACTCTGCGTCTAGGCACACCTCAGAGAGGGCGACGCCTTCTTCTGGCCACACTGAGTCGTCACCTGTCACCGGTCGGCCAGAGCGATCCGAGCCGACTGGTCACGACACAACACCTCAATCAGAGCGGCCACAGTCCGAGCAGCCACAGTCCGACAAGTCGCTGCCGCTAAAAGAACACGCCATCATCCCATCAACTGCCGCTGTTTCATTGTCGGACTCTGCCACACACGTGCCATCACGTGCTGTTGAACTGCCGATTGTCCGTCGCGCAGTCCGCGCAACCGACCAAGCAGAAGAGGTCAAAGCGCCGAGTGACCGGTCGGCGCAAGCGATCGTGGCGCACATGGGGGCGCGTGTGATGGCGCGCGCGACTGCTGGCGTGAATCTGCCGATAAATGGAATTAGGTCGGCTATTGAGTTGCCGCTACAGACGCCGGTGGTGAAGCGTCGTGCATCCACCCAGACCCAACAGGGGGCGATTGCCAAACGCACTCTTCCACCGGCGCCCTTTCAACCGGATGGGACTGTTGACTCAGCACCCCACACCGATGTCCTGCCTAGCACTGCGAAAATAGATAGGCCTTTGGACGAAGTTGAACACTCCCGGCGTGATGCAATGCCCCAGCACCGGTCAAGAAATGCGGCGTGGGCGCCGCTGCCGCTCCGAGCATCACCGATGGCGAAAGTACACCGTGCATCGCTCTCGTTGTCTCCGATGCGCCACCAGACGCACGCATGGTCACATGCACAGGAGGGGCTTGTCGGTGCAAGCCCTGCAGACGATAACAGAGATCAGGCATCGCAATCGCTCACTGCATCCTTCAATCGCCCGTCTCCTCAGTCTGGAGAGCGACTGACGTCGGCGTACAGTCTGCCGTTGGCCCGACAAGCCAGTGAGCGGGTGGCCGTTGGAGTGACGCAGCGTCTCGCACGTTACACACACCGCGATGAGGAGATGCCGGCACGAATACAACAACCCTCCGAGCAGCCGCTCAAACGCGCGCCAGAGCCACTGCCACTGGTGCGACGTTCGACCCGCGTCTCACGCATCCAGCGAGCGACCGAAACGACCAACGTCACCTCTAGCGCCTCAGAGGTCCACTCAGAGAAAGCCTCTCAAGCGAGACAGCCTGATTTACACACGTTAGCGTATCAGGTGTACCCGATACTCAAGCGCATGTTGGCGGTGGAGCGCGAGCGATTGCGCGGCTTTTAGTTGTTTGGCGTGAGACAAGCTTGGGCAAGCTGGCCTTGAAAAGTTAGACGAGGAGAATGCAACATGATCGGTCGAGTACTGAATGTAGACGCTAATCGCGCCGCGCGCGTGTTGCAAGCCGGCTATGCGCCGGTCAAAGCAATGATCGTCAGTGTTGATCCACCGTTTATCACCATTCCTTGTCAGTTCAATCCAAGCGAGATTCGCTTCAGCAAAGGCACGCGCTGGGGGAATAGCGCCGAGGAAGGTGGCGACAATCCGCCTACCCTGGCCAAGCGTAACGTGCCTAAGTCGTATTTCAAGCACGGTGAAGCGCCGCGCTTGAAGATGAACCTTTTCTTCGACACATCCGAAGTCGGGCGCATGGATGTGCGTTACTACACCGACTTGTTAGTGGCGCTGACGCTCATCAATCCTGCGACGAAGATTTCCGGCGAAGAACGACCCTCGCTGGTCAAGTTCATTTGGGGGATGTTTTCGGCGTCGCTCACCATGTCGTTCACAGCCTACATTCCTTCGGTTGAATTGACTTTTAGTCTATTTTTACCCGACGGCACGCCAGTGCGCGCTGAGGCAGAGATTGAGCTGGTGGCTGTGTCGAGCATGTTGCCATTCCAGAATCCCACTTCGCGTTCTGAGGCGCGCCAAATGTGGGTGGTTACCGAAGGGCAAACCCTGGACTGGATTGCCTATCAGGCTTATGGCGACCCGGCGCACTGGCGACACATTGCCGATACGAATGGTTTGCTGGACCCGCGCGACTTGAGACCTGGTCAGGTGCTGAAATTGACGCCGTTGCCAACCCTGTCCTTTGAATGAGTTGAATCTGGGGAGATAGAGAGATGCCACTTGGATTTGACCGCTTCACTATCAGTGTGAATAGCGTGCCACTTACCGCTCCGCTGATCTATGACGTGGTGCGTGTGGTGGTGGACACCAGCCTTCACATGCCGTCGATGTTTGAGATTCACATTGCCGAGACAGAAGCGCCACTGGGTATGTTCAAATGGATAGATTCGCCGATGTTCACCGTCGGGGGACAGGTTCGCATTGTGGCCTCGCGCCAATCGGCCGACAATTTGCCGGCGATGCCTTCTGCCCCGCAACCACTGATCAGCGGTGAGATCACTGCTGTCGAGGCGCACTTTGAGAGCGACGGGGCAGCAATGCTGGTAGTGCGTGGCTATGACCGTTCGCACCGTCTGCACCGAGGGCGCAAAACGGCTACCTATCTGATGATGACCGACAGCGCCATTATCCAGGCAGTCGCCGCCGAAGCCGGCCTGACGGCTCAAGTGACGATGCCTTTGGCGATCGTGCATGAATACGTGCTGCGCCACAACCAGACCGACATGGAATTCATCCGCGAGCGCGCCGGCCGCATGGGCTACGATGTGTTCGTCAATGAACTGGGGACGCTAGTTGTCCAACAAAGTGGAATTCCGCGTGGCACGGCCAAGTTGAAGTGGAAAGAGAATCTGTCCAGCTTTGCTCCGCGCATTACTTCGGCAGAGCAGGTCAATCAGGTTGCCGTCCAGGGGTGGGATGCGAAGACCAAGATAGGCATCAATGGGATGGTTGGGGTGCCGCCGAACACATCCGGCGGCATAGCGATGACGGCCGACAAAACGGCAGCGCGCGCGCTCTTTCGGCCCGCCGCCAAAACGGTTGTTGTGGATGAGCCGATGGGAAACACTACCGAGGCGGTTGCCCGCGCAACCGGCATCGCCGGACAGATTCAGGACGCCCTTGTTCAGGCCGATGGCGTGTGTCTGGGCGACCCAGCCGTAAAAGCCGGCGCAATGGCGATCATCACCGGTGTAGGCGCCAAATTCAGCGGTCAGTATCTGGTTACCTCTGCCACCCATTTGTATGACGAGAATGGCTACATCACCACCTTCCATGTAGACGGCCGCGAACCGGGGGCACTGCTGTCACTGCTTCATAACGCCCCCCTTGCCGATAGTCGCGTGAACGGTGTTGTGATCGGTGTTGTGACCAACAACAATGACCCACTCGGCCTAGGCCGAGTCAAAGTCAAATTTCCGCATCTCGGGTCTCTGCCGCCCATCGAGAGCAACTGGTGTCGCGTCGCCACACCAATGGCCGGCTCGATGCGCGGCTTCTACGCTATTCCTGAAGTCAACGATGAGGTATTGGTTGCGTTCGAGCATGGCAACGTCAACTTCCCTTATGTGGTAGGCGCGCTGTGGAACAACATCGATCGTCCCCCCCAGCCGTCCTCCGGGGTGGTCGTCGGCGGCAAAGTTCTCAAGCGCATCTTTAAAACATCCTCTGGCAATCAGCTCATCTTTGACGACACTGCCGGCGCCGAGAAGATTACCCTGGTGGACAAGAGCGGGAACAATTCGATCGTCATTGACGCCACCCCACCAGGTGCGATCAACCTCACCGTCAATGGCAATTGCACGATCGATGCCCAAGGCAAAGTGGACATCAAGAGCGCATCTCAGGATGTGGAGGTGAACTGCTTGAATTTCAAAGTAACAGCTAACGCCAACATTCAGATGAAGGCAACCGGTCAGATGCAACTGGAAGGCACCGCTACAGTGACTGTCAAGAACGGGGCCGGCGCACAGGTCGCGATGAACGGTCCAACTGTCAATGTCAATAACGGCGCTCTCGAGGTGACGTGAATCCGCTGTGGAGTGATAGGTATGCCAGGATATGTGTTGACCATGGCATCCCAAGTGCTGTGTGGCCATGGCGCAAAAGCATCCCCGACTGCCCCTAATCCACGTGTGAAAGTGATGGGCCAGCCTGTGCCGATGCCGTCTCCGCCGTACATAGTAGCTGGTTGTCCCTTTCAAGTGGCAACACCCGGTGGACCGGTGCCGAATCCTTGTGTCTCGGCCACCTTTCTGCTCCCGACCATGACCGCGCGGGTCAAGTCGATGGGCCAGCCGCTGTTGTGTCAATCCAGCACAACCGGCCCGGCTACTGCTGCCGGCCCGGTTCCGACCGGTCCACCGCTTACGGTTGTATCTGCCGTACAAGCGCGCGTCAAAGCCCTGTGAGGAAGAAAATGGATGCTCTCTTGCGCGACCGCGAGTTTATCGGCCAAGGGTTAGCCTTTCCTCTACAATTCAACGCACGCGGTGAGATTGCCCTTGTTTCTGGCTCGACAGATATCGAACAGGCTATTTGCATCATTCTCGGCACCGTGCCTGGTGAGCGTGTGATGCGCCCCACTTTTGGTTGTCGTGCATGGGAACTGCTATTTAGCCCTAACGAGGCGATTACTCAAAGTTTAATGGTGGACCACGTGCGCGAAGCACTGGAAATGTGGGAGCCGCGCATCGAAGTGCGCTCGGTGGTGGCCTATCGTGATCCGCAACGCGACGGCGGTATGTTGGTCGAGATCGGCTATGAGATCAAAGCCACGCACGATCAGCGCAGCATTGTGTATCCCTTCTACATCTCAGAAGAAAGTTGAACCATGTCCCTGCCAGAGCCGGTTCTTGACAATTTGCGCTTCCAGAAAGACCTGGTGGACGAAGCGCGCCGACGCATCATTCGCTATTGCCCAGAATGGACCGAGTACAACCTGAGCGATCCTGGCATTACCCTGATTGAGTTGTTTGCCTGGATGACCGAGCTGATCGTGTATCGCTTGAACCAGGTGCCGGAGAAAAATTACATTCGCTTCCTCAACTTTTTGGGCGCCCAGTTGCAGCCGGCTACCAGCGCGCGTGGAGAAGTGACTTTCCGCACCTCTATTCCGTTGCCGATTGGGCCGGAGGATGACACCCGCGTGCTCATCCCCCAGGGAACAGAAGTAGCAACCCGCCGGGTGGAAGGTGAGCCGGAAGTGATCTTCACAACGGACGAATTGGTGTGGATTGTGCCGCCTCGCTTAGTACAGTTACGGCGTGAAGCATCCGACAGCAGTGAAGATGACTTTAACAAAAATTATCTGCCTCGGTTGGAAGTGGAGCCGTTCTATGCTTTTGGCCGGCCGCGTCCGCAGCCAGGCGACACGTTCTATCTGGGCTTTGATGAAACGCTCAACTTGAGCGGGTATATCCTTCAACTGGCATTCACCTGTGAACAGACTCAAGCAGCCGGCATCCGTCGCGAAGACCCACCCTGGGTATGGGAAGTGTTGCTGGGCGATGGCACGTGGCAAGAGCTACCGCTTAGCAATCGGCCCGGCGAACGGGATACGACTGGCGGTTTGAATAACGCCCAGGGTAGCTTGACCCTGTACCTGCCGTTGGATTTGCAACCCGCCGAGGTACATGGCCGACGTGCCTACTGGCTGCGCTGTCGCGTTGAACAACGCCGTCGCGAACAAGGTATGTACCGCGAATCACCGCGTGTGACGAGCGTGCGGGCGTTTGTCCTCGGCGCGACCACGCGCGCTACTCATGCTGTTGTGGTGCAACAAGAGACTCTTGGCGTGAGCAACGGCGAAGCCGGCCAGTCTTTTAAACTGCGGCATGCCCCGATCCTGGCCTTGGGTGACGGTGAACGGATCGAGGTCGAGGAGATGCGCGACGGAGAGCTGGTCTTTGTGCCCTGGCATACTGTTACCGACTTCTCGACGTCTGACCGACATGACCGCCATGTTCTGGTGGACACGACGACCGGCGAAGTGCAGTTTGGCCCTTGTTTGCGTCAACCTGACGGGTCGATGCGTCAGTATGGACGCGTACCTGAAGCAGGGCGCGTGATTCGCATCAGCCGTTACCGCCATGGCGGCGGCACGGCCGGCAACTTGCCGCCCGACAAGCTACAAGTTCTCAAGTCCTCGATTCCCTACGTGGATCGGGTGACCAACATGGCCCGCACCAGCGGTGGACGTGACGCAGAGACCCTAGAAGAGGCCCGTATGCGCCTCCGCCGCGCTCTGCGTGCCCAAGAACGCGCTGTCACAGCAGAAGACTACGAGCGGCTGGCCCTAGCCGCCAGCCGGCAGGTCGGTCGTGTGCATTGCAATACCCATGCCCTGACCGACGCCAAGCGTCTTCCGCCTGGCATGGTGGAGCTGCTCATTATTCCTGCTGCCCTCGATGCAGTCCAGGCCGGCGATCTGTCGCGCTTGCAACTCGATGTCTCTTTGCGTCGCGCAGTCCAGGACTATCTGGACGAACGTCGATTGCTCACCGCCACCCTGCGTCTTCGCGAACCAACCTACTGGGGCGTCAAGGTGCGCGCCGAGATTGTCGTGGGCGAATACAGCCGCCCGGAAGCCGTGCAACAGCGAGTCCTAGATGCTCTTCGCGCGTTGATCACCCCCTTGGCTTTGCGCTGGCCGCCGATTGGCCCTGAGGCTGCCGATTCTGCTGCGTCGGAACGCAGCGTTGCCGATGTGTCATTGTCCGGCTGGCCGTTCGGACGCCATCTGTACCTGTCTGACCTGTACAGCCTAATTCAACAGACACCCGGTGTGCGACACGTGCGCGATGTCAAGATTGGCACTCAGGTCATCCATCCTGCTGCACTTCGCGCAGCCTCTCCACAGGAAGGCATGTTTCAAGAAACTGCCTTGACCGATCGCCGTGTCATCGAGACACCGCCCGACGCTGTATTGTGCTCGCTCGATCACGAGGTCGTTATCATGTCGTTGTGACGTTTCAGGTGTCCCGATGTCAGATGTGATTCGTACCGACGCTCCGCTCACAAACATGTCCCTGAGGGGTTCCCTACACCCCCTCGAATTGTCCCTGACGGCCGACGCCCTGCGGCGCTATCCAGGTGAATCTATGCACCTTTTTCTGCGCCTCGATGTGTTGGATGATGCGCCGAGCGAGATTGTAGTGCGCCTGACTGTGCCAGCCGGCTTGCGGGTGGAGGAGACATTTGCTCCTTCTAACGGGGCAGTGCCTGCGCCACAAGTGCAGTATATCGGTGACGCCCACTTTCCCACTCAGGTGCTGACCTGGGAGCTGGGCGATGCGAGGACGTTATGGCCGGCTTTGCCCTCTGGTGCAAGTCTCACTTCGCATCCCGCCCGCCCCTCTGTTCGCCTGGAGTTTGAGGCTCACGTCACGGTTGATCTGAATGTGGCTCAGACTGCCGGGCAGTTCGCAGGACGATCAGCGGATGGGCGATTGGTCTTGCCGCCGGTTATGACGTTGGAGTGCGAAGCAGAAGCCCACGCCCAGTTCAACGGCGTACCCATCATGCGCTCACAACTGCTTTCGATCGAGGTCGCTCCAAAAGCGCGCTCCCTGAAACATCTGCCCAGTATCTATGAGTCCGACGAGCTGATGAGCCGTTTGCTGATGTTATGCGAAAGCTTTTGGGCACCTATCGAGCAGCACATCAGACATCTGCATCATTATCTCGACCCACGTCTCACGCCGCCAGCATTACTGCCGTGGCTTGCTTCGTGGGCTGATTGGACGCTCGATGAACGCTGGCCGCTAGAGCACCAGCGCCGGCTGGTCGAGTCCATCGTCTCGTTCTATCGCTGGCGAGGCACTCGGCGCGGGTTGCGCAAAATGTTGGCGCTATTTATCGGCCTTGACGAAACAGACGATCGGATTCAGATTGTCGAGCACCGAGCCGGCAACTTTGTGCTAGGGCCGTCGGCTTGCCTGGGAACCGGCGTCGCCCTGGGAACGGGCAATGCGCCGCACACGTTCTCGGTTACACTGCGCTTGCCTAGCTTGGCCAACACTCAATCACATCGCTCACCTGTTGAAATCGAATGGGCCGAAGCCCAACGTCGGCGCGTGATCGAAGACATCATTGCATTACACACGCCGGCTCATGCGCGCTGCACCCTGCACGTTTTGGTGGAGGATTAATCCTAAATGCAAACAGCCCCTAATACACTCTGGCAAAGCATTCCCGTCCAGCGCCTCAAACCGATCGATGGATTGGTCATTACGGCGTCCGTGTGGGAAGAGGCACATGAGTATCATCGGCTGCGTCAGCGCGCGCATGAGCTGCTGGCACACGGCTGTGGCATTTTGACCGGCTTGGAAGTCGTTGCCAGCGATCCTCCCGATACGACCGTGTACATCCGCCCTGGTGCGGCAATCGACCCGCACGGTGAGCTGATTGTTGTTCCTCATCCCTTGGCCTATGACTTTGGCCAAGCACAAGGCGACTTGCATTTGCTGTTGACCTATGCGGAAAGGGAAGTTGGGGCCGTCCCATCCACAAGTGGTGAAACCGATCCACTACGAGTCTATATCCACACGGGCTATCAAGTCGAGGCCTGCGTTGGCCTGCCTGCCGGCGCACATATCGAACTGGCGCGTGTACGTCGCTACAACCGACAGGCGCCGATCTTCAATGCAACTGTGCCTGCTCATCCCGGCTTGAACGAAATTGATCTGCGCAGCCGTCATATGGTAAAAACTTCTACCCGCCACACAGCCGGCATCGCGGTGTGCTATGTGGCAGATGAGCCGCTCAAGGATGCGGTTCGCGCCGACCGGCTGGCCGGCGTAGATGCTCTGGTGCGCTTTGCCTGTGCAACCGCTTCGACCGATTTCTGGGCCGATGATGATGTGTTGCTGACCGCTCCGCTCGACCAATATGCTTTGGTGTACTTAAACGTGATCGGGCCGGCCCGCCTATCGACTGAAGAAATGAACGGTCTGTACGCATACTTACGCCAGGGAGGCACGGTGCTGATGGAAAGTTGCCGCCACCGCGGCGACGGCGCGGCCGGCCATTCTATGTTGCTAGATGCACTGGCCTCGCTTGGCATTCAGCCGCTCGAAGTGCAAGCCGGCCACCCTCTGCTTGGCGACCCGTGGATGTTCGCCACAGTGCCGGCCGGATATGCGGATGGTTCAGGGCGTCTCTTGGTCGGCGATGGGGTCATCCTCAGTGAGTGTGACTATGGCAATGTCTGGTGCGGCACCCGCCAAGGCCGTCCCGCCACTCGTGAAGAGATTCGCGCCGCACATGAGTTGGGTGTGAATATCCTAACCTATGCTCTGCGTCGCAAGCAAGCAAGTGAGAAGGCATTTGCAACCCCTATCCCTAAAGGATCTGTGTGATGCAAAACGCCAGAATTGAAATTGAAGACCGAGACGGCTGGTGTAAAACAGTCGTGCTTCACAAAGCAATTACCCATATCGGCTCGGATGCACGTAACGATATCGTACTGGACTCATGGCGTGGCTCCGGTGTATCGGCCCGTCATGCGCAAGTGATTGCAGTTGGCACGACCTGTCGTTTGGTGAACATCGGCGGCGCCGAGATGCTGGCATCGGCCGGCGTGCAAGAAGCGCTGGCGCCGGTTCCCCCTCTGTCTGCGGTCGTGTTACACGACGGAGCGCAGATTAAGTTAGGCGATTTTCGGTTGCGTTTCTTCATACCATCTCCTTCTGCCCTGTCATCTACTTTATCGCCGGCTACACCGATGCTCGACCATGTTCCCCAGTTTTCTGCCGTCCCAGATCAGACCGCTTCAAACTCTTCTGACTCATCGACCAGCTCGGCAATTGGCTTGAGCGTGCGACTGAGTGACACCGCCCTATCGCCGGAGCGTCCACTGGAAGGTGTGGTAGCGGTGCGCAATCAAGGTGATCGAGCCGGAGCGCAGTTCCGCCTAGAGATAACCGGTTTAGAACCCGACATGTTTGAAATTGGCGCAGGACCGATTCTTTTTCCGAATGTGGAAAGAGAAGTCCCACTTCGCATCGTGCATTCCCGTAAGTCACACCCTCCGGCAGGTGATGTCACCTTCGTAATTCGTGCAACGGCACCCGCCGCCTATCCAGGCCAAAGCGCGACGGTGCGACAGGTGATTCGCATCTTGCCTTTTTATCATCACGTGCTGAGTGTGACGCCCTGGATGTCTGAATCAAACTGGAGTCACTCCGTTAATCAGTAGAGATATCGCTTGCTCGGTATGGTGCGTGTTCAGCAGCATGGCAATCAACCAGTCCTTTCTCGTTCTAGGCGTGCTCACACTGGTGATTGTGGTCACAACAATCGCGGTGGTGTTGATTGTGGCGCGCGCCCAGCAGCGGCTGATGCGACGCTCATTTCGAGTGCAGCTAACGAACGATGGCAACATTGCCGGTCGCTATGAAGTGTGGGCGGAATGCAGCGCCGGCTTTGCCGATCCCTCCAATATCGTGTTTGAGTTTTGGCTGGATGATGTGTTGGTGGCATGCTCTGTTGAAAACACAGCCCCGAAGCGCACGACGAGCTATGCGCACGCCGGCTTGCACCTGACGGCGAATCAGAGTTCACCTGTCGCCGCGATTCAGCACGCTGCACAGCAACTCGAAAGAACTGCTTCTCAGATGAGTGATGTGGCCGACGCGGCCGCTCCTCTGCTGCCGCCCGTCATCGTCACGCTGCTGCGCCGGCTGGGCATGCAAATGAGAGCTGCACAGTCTGCCGTCACACGCACCGAGCGCAACACGGCCCGATACCGGCGGCTTGCTTCTTCGGCAGTTCAGACCGTGTCCAACACGACGGCAGCCGATTCATCTCGGTCAGTCGGACAAAGATCAAGCAATCTGCGCCCTGGAGTGGCCCAAACCCCTTTGCTTGAGCCCGGTCAGAGCACGGTGCTGAAGCTCGTTGCCAAGCCGGCCCGCATACGCGCTGCTCCCGCACAGCCGGTTCAGTTCAACGTGTGCTCGCGTTCCCTTCACCAACCCGATAGCAGCATTACTCAAATTCAGGCCGAAGCACACTTCAAATCAGTATCGGGATTTCGGTTCTACCTGCCATTTGTTCTCACCTTCATAGCCGCAGCGGTGTTGATGGCGTTGTTGTGGGCAAACGTGCGGGTGCCCTGAACTGCAAAGGTTCCGAATAGCGATGTCTGAAGCAGATCAACTCGAACTGATTGCCGCCGACGGTCAGATTCGCTTTTTCGATCTCGACCCGCAACGCGGCGTCACGAATATTGGCCGGCATCCTGAAAATGACATCGTCATCGACCACGCTGGAGTGGCCTTATTTCAGGCGGTGTTGGACCATCGCCGAAAGCCTTACACGCTGGTTGTCTTAAGCGAGGAAGGAGAAGTGCAGTTAGATGGCCGGCGACTGACGCCCGGCCAGCCAACACCTCTTAAAGGCTGGGACACCTTCAGTTTCGACGGCTTGTCGTTGGTGTTCGTCGAGCGTGATGAGACTTCGCGCGCGCCGACCCGCCGGCAAGAGCGTCCGGCCGTGACAGTAGCAGTCATGCCGCCCGGCGCTGCCCAGCCAACGTTTACCTCTGCAGCGCCCTCTTCCCAAAGCGCATCCTTTGATGTATCAGAGGCCGACCTAGAACAGGCCCATCCGGCTGACAAGGTGCATCTGAATGTTTTGCCGCCCGATATCTCAGACGAAATCATTTTGGCTCAACTGTCCGATCGCACGCTCACAGTCGATGCTGGCCAATCTGTTGCCTGGAATCTGACGATTATCAACGGCGGGCCCTTGGTAGCATCAATGAGAGTGACGGTCGCTGGGCTGAATCCGAGCTGGGTGGAAGTCTCCCCGTCAGCAGTCAACTTGAACGAGGGTGAACGCACTACCGTAATGCTTACCGTTTCGCCGCCGCGCTTGCCGACCAGCCGTGCCGGCCAACATCATTTTGCCATTCTCATCACGTCACCAGACTACCCAGGCCACGTGCACCAACTCGGCGCAACGCTGACGATTAACCCATTCTATGATTTTGCAGTCAGTGAATTGTCACCGCGCCAGCAGACTGTAGGATGGCATAAGCGCGTAGCCGTCGTTAACGTTCACATCTTGAATCGTGGCAACAATGAAGCCGTCTTCCGCCTCAGCGGTGAGGATGACCCGCGCGCATGTAGTTTTGAATTTCAACCGCCCGGCGAAGTCACCAGTTTAGCCCGTCAGGCCGACGTCTACGTGCAGCCAGAGGAAACCCTATCTGTTCCCGTGCGCATCACGCCGAACCGTCGTATGCTGATCGGGTTACGCAAAGCGATGTACGCGCTAACGGTTACCGCGCAACCGTTGGACGGCCAGCAATCTGCACGTTCGGTATTGGGGCAGCTTTACAACGCACCGCTCATCGGCCCGTGGCTCATTCTGCTGTTGGTGCTGTTGTTTGGCTTGTTGATTGTAGCAATCTTCCGGCCCTGGATCGGCGCGTTCACAGTCAGTCGGCTTGCCATCAACGAGGGCGAGGCCAGCACGCTGAGCTGGCAAGCATCGCCGTTTGCTGAAGTGCGACTGGAGCCGAATCCCGGTGTTCCGTTGCAGAGCCAGGGCAGCCTGGAAATCAGGCCGAAGGACACCACGCAATACCGTCTGTACGCCGAGAACCTGCTGACCCGGCTCTTCCCGCCGCTCGCCATCCAGCCGGTCGTGACCGAAGTGGTGGTGAACCCGTTGATCCCGGTCAGCAATCAGTTCGACACCGATCGCAAAGAGGTGGTGGTGGGCGAAAGTGTGATCGTGTACTGGGACGTGGTCGGCGCCGATAGCCTGGTCTTGACGACAAACGGCGCGCCAGACGCCGTGCCGACCACCCAGCATGTTGGCCAACGCGTGGTGCGGTTGGAAAGCGATACCGTCTTCGGCCTACAAGCGTCCAATCGCCATGCCAACGTCCCGCGCAGTGTGACGGTGCGGGTGAAGCAACCCACACCCACGCCGGTGCCCACGCCGGCCATCATCATTTTCGATGTCAATCCGAAAATCATCACACAGGGTCAGGAGGTGCGCATCGACTGGCAAGTGCTGGGAGTGAGCGAAGTACAAATCTCCGGCATTGTCGGCGCAAACACGTTCCCTTCGCAGGGTAGCATCAACCAATCGCCCCAGCAAAGCACGGTGTATGTGCTGTCCGCCGGCATCGGGGATGCGCGCGTATCACGGCAGTGGGAAGTTCGGGTGAACCCCGCCCCGCCGCCTCCGCAGGCGCCGACGATAGTGTTCTTCACCGCTTCGCCCAACGAGGTGGTACGCGGCAGCCCTCAGGCAGCGGCGGTGTCGCTGGTGTGGTCGGTGCTCACACCAACCACCAATGTGCAATTGAGCGGGCCGGCGCTGGCCAGTCCGATTGACAATCTGCCGGAGCAGGGCACCATCACCCTCGGGGTCGATCGCACCACATTATTTGTGCTCACGGCATTTAACGGCGATCTGAAAACCAGCCGCACGGTGGATGTGCGGATAGTGGAACCGACGCCGACCCCGCCTCCCACGCCGACCCCATTCCCCCCGCCGCGCATCCTCTTCCTACGCGTTGAAGATAGCAACGGGAATGTCCTGCTGCCATCCGCCTCAGGCACATATCAAGTCACATACAACACCGTGGTGCGTTTGTCCTGGCAGGTGGAAGGGGCCAGTCTGAATGTGCAGTTGTACCGGGATGGCACTTCGCTGGGAGGCCAGCCGGCCACCGGCTCCAGCGCCCCGCTTCAGATCACACGCGCCACACGCTTCCAACTAGAAGCCAGCAATCCCGGCGGCACAACCAATGCCTTTGTCACGATCGACCTATTGCCGCGCCCGATTCCCATGCCGCCCTTTAACGTGAACCTGAGCAACGAAACACAGTCGTCGGTCACCCTCAACTGGGATTACAACCCAGCCGATGTGGGCAATATCACCGGCTTTCGCGTCTATCGCGCACCGATTGGGTCAACCAACTTCCAATTGGTCGCGGCAGAGTATCCCGTGGGCAGTGCGCCGGCCCTGAATGCCTTCTCGCGTTCATGGACAGATACCGCCGCCCCCGTATGTGGGTACACCTATTACGTCGTTGCTGCTTGGGTGGACACGTTCGGCGTGCCGCAGGAGACATCCGCCGGCTCGCCTTCAGTAGCGACTCAGCCGTGCGTGGTCAACACACCTTGAACACAAGGAGCCGCGAACACGCTGGGACGCAAGAAGACCGAGTGAGTAGCTGAGAAGGTTAGGACACAGTGAAGAATGATTCGTCAATCAGGTGCTGCTGGACATGCTGGCGTTGGGTGGCGTGTGCGGTCCTGCTCATCTTGAGTGCAGTACCGATTCATGCGCCGCCGAGCGCCGCCAGTCCGGCAAGCCATGTTGCAGCGCCCGCCCGCGCACCGGTCCGGCTAAGTGCCCCTCAGGATGCGCCCTCTCGCGCGCGGGTGTATGCCCCAGCCGGCTTAGCCATTTCCATGACCGTGCAGACCGACTCCGGCATCCCTGGCATCGTCTTTGCCGGCCAGCGCATCACCTATACCATCGGCGTCTACAACAACGGGCCGGCTCATTTGACCAACGTCAAAGTCTCAGACGGCTTGCCGGAGAATGCCCTGGATGACATCGTTTGTGTGCCGGCCTGCCATCAAATCTTTCTTCCTCAGCAATTCAAAGACCCACTCGGCGACACCATCATCGTCACCCGCGTCACCGCCGTGAACTGGACGCAGGCCTCCTGGCCGCCCGGCTTCGGCCAGCAATTCATCGTCAGCGGGCGTGTGGGCGGCCAGCCCGACGGCGCGCAACTATCCAACCAAGCGCTGCTGGAGGCCGATTCACTCAGCCCACTTCCCTCCAACATCGCGCAGACTACTGTGCGCCTACCTGTCCGGCACACCGGTGATGCTCAGCTATCCAGCGTTGCTACTTGGCTCTCGGCCGACCTGGGCGGCACGATGCAGCAGGATTGGGGAGATTTCGATCGCGACGGCCTGCTCGACCTTGCGCTGGGATCATCCAACGGAGCCTCGGTGTATCGCAACGTCGCCGGCATCCTTCAGCCCTACTGGAGCAACAACGAGCAGACCTACGGCGTGGCGTGGGCAGACCTGGACGGCGATGGAACGCTGGAACTGGTCACCGTGGGCAAAAGTCAAGACGGCACGGCGGTCACGCCTGGCATCAACGCAATCTATCGCTATCGCCCCGACGTATTTGGATTTGTCCTTTCGGCGACACTGGCCAGCGCTTATCAATTGGTGCGGATCGCTGCCGGTGACTTCAATCGCGACGGCAAAGCGGACCTGGTGGGCAGCACCAACGCCATCAACGCGCCTTGCCCGGTGATTCTATACATCAACCTTGGCAATTTGAGCTTTGACCCGCGCTGTGTCAGCACACGCGCTACTGCCGCCGTGGGCGTGGGCGACTTCAACAACGACAACTGGCCCGATCTGGCGCTGGGCATCTTCCCCAGCGAAATCGTCGTGCTCGCCAACCAAATGATGCACGGCGGCGGGTTCTTCTCACCCCCCATGCCAGTAGACACAAGCATCTCTGTTCTGCCATATGACTTTGCCTGGGGCGATTACGACGGTGACGGATTTCTCGACCTCGCCGCAGCGTTCCCCTTACAACGCGAGGCGCGCATCTACCGCAACCAGGGTGGCCAGGGCTGGGAGCTGCCCGCACCCAACGTCATCCCCACCCGCGTATTCATGACACCCCTCTCCGTGGATTGGGCTGACTTCAACGGCGATGGTTGGATTGACCTGGCCGTGGCTGACTCGCCGCCGCGCCTCTACTGGTGGGATTACAACGGGACGTTTGCCCTGCTCGACGGATTGTCCGTCGAAGGCGGAAGCAACCCGCTCTGGCAGGTGTGGGACTTGCGCGGCGTGCAGACTCGCCCCGGCGCAGCATTCGACCTAGCGCTGGCCACCCGCAACCGACCCAGCATGATTTTCAACGTTGCTGCGCCCTGGCTGCTCAAAAATCGCTGGCCGATAGATGCTAGTCCGGCGGCAGTGCGCGCCGGTGGACTGGCGCTGGGCGATTTGAATCAAGACGGCCGAGTGGATGCGGCATTAGGCGCAACCGTCGGCCAGTTCGGCGCGCGCTTATATCTCAACCAAGGCGAAGGATTCATCTCTGGCCCCACATTTGGAGCCGATGCCGGCCCACACAGTCTCGCCCTCGCCGACATCAACGCCGACGGCTCATTGGAAGCCGCAATCGGGACAGCGGTAGGGGTGCGCATCTATCTCGCTTCTGGCGCTGTGCTGACCCAGCTCGTTCCGCCAAGCGGCGGCCCTTATGTCGTCGCATGGGGCGATTTGAACGGCGACGGCTGGCTCGATTTGGCCGTCGGCGGCAACGGGCCGGTACAGGTGTATTTCAACACCGCCGGCCAGCTTAGCGCGCAACCCTCCTTCACCACGCTGGAAAGCTGCCCGGTCAACAGCCTGGCATGGGCCGATTACGACGGCGACCGCTGGATGGATCTGGGGGTCGGCTGTCGCGGCGCGCCGGCGCGGCTCTACCGCAACAGCCGGATGAACACACTCATCCAAGCTTGGAGTGCGCCGTTCACCTCCACCCAGGACAGCCTGGCCTGGGCCGACTTCAATCGCGACGGCCGGCCTGATCTGGCCATCGGTGGCTTCAATCAGCCGGTGCGTGTTTTCGAGAACATCCCCGCAGCAAGCGGCAGGCGCACGCTCAGCAATCAGCCCATCTGGTCGTCGCCCACGGTCAGTCCCACCACCAGCATTGCCTGGGGCGACTGGAACGACGATGGCTGGCTCGATCTGGCCGTCGGCAACGATGGACAGGCTGATCAGGTGTTCGCCAACCTGGGCAGCGTGCCCAGTCAGCCGCGCTTGTTCTGGCTGTGGTCGTCTCTGGAACTCAGCCGCACGATGGCGCTGGCCTGGGGCGATGTCGAGGGAGATGGCGACCTTGATCTGGTGACTGCCGACGCCGACGGTCGGAGCGGAGTGTATGTCAACGGCGCCAACACGCCGGCGCACCATACTGCTGTGTTCACGCCCACCCTTTCGCTGCCTTACTCGCCGCCCTATTTGTCCCTGCGCCGGCCGGGCGGCACCGCTTCGGCCTGGTTCTACTCCACGCCGCGCCTGTTGGGTGGCCTGAACAGCCCCACCGTCACGGTGAACTATCGCCTGTTCGACGGCGATGGCGATCGCGCTGTGGCCGGCTCGAACATCACCGGCCATCAGGTGGCGCGTACCGTGTTCGAATACTCGCTGGATGGCGGCAGTACCTGGCAGCCGGCCACACCGGTTATCACTTCGCCCGCGCCGCCTACATTGCCCAACCGGTTAGGAAATGACGGCACGTTCATTTGGAACGCCAGACAAGACGGTGCGATCAGCGACGACGCGCGCTTCCGCATTCGAGTGGTGGAACACGTGCCGTTCGGCCCCATCCAGCGCCTATCCGGCTCTGCCATTAGCCCGCCGTTCCGCCTACGTGCCACGACTTGCCTGTGGCCAGAACGGCCGGCCTTCACTTGGACGCCCTTCAACCCCGCCCCGCGCCAAACGACGCAGTTCATGGCCGTCGTCGGCGGAGGCAGCGGGCCGATCACCTACACCTGGGATTTCGGCAACGGCCAGACGCGCGTCGGCCAGGTGGTGCAGATGTCGTTCACCCTCTCCAACACCTATCAGGTGCGCCTGAGCGTCACCGGCGCACCTTGTCCACAAACACGCGAGGTCTTGACTGCAACTCAGGTCGTGGTGGGCAGCGGCGTGCCGGCGGCCAGGCTCTATCTGCCGATCGTTGCGCGACAGTCATCCAATCTGCTGATGAGGGGAATGGCGGCGGATACTCAACTGATCACCGCTCCACCGGTCGAGCCGGGGCGTATCAACGAGTTGACCGGCGAGACCGACCCACAGACCGGCCTCGTCCGCCTGCGCTGGGTTGCGCCGACATCTGCTGATGGCACAGCTTACCCGGATGGTTACCGGGTATATCGCGTGGACGCAGACGATGTGCCGCGCGTGCTGGCCGAACTCGGTGCAGCATCGTTGAGCTTCGACGACAAATCCCCCGGCGCAGGCTGCGGCGCGGGGTATTTCGTCACCGCGCTGTGGGAAGGTGGCGCACGCGAATCCGACGCCAGCGCCAGCAGCTACTATGCGTCGCCCTGCGACGAAGAGAATGCCCCAGCCGATGGTGCGTCGCTCGGCATACAACCGACCGGCGCGCCGAACATACCACTCGACGCATCTATCACCCGATTCGGCACGCGGGTGCCCCGTCCTGCTCTCTCGCCAGTAGCTTCGTTCAGTGCGATGTCGCCGGCTGCTGTGCAGAACGCTGCGCCCGCCGCATGCGATGTGATCACCGTCACCCACAGCGGCTTCAGCGGCCAGCCGAACGTCGCATCCACCGCGCGCCGCGTGGCGTTCTGGTCTACCGGCGCGCTTGACCCCTCGGCCAACAATGCCGATGGCAACGTCGAGGTGTTCGTGTACGACGCCAACGCGCTGAACTTCACCCAGGTCACCAGCTCCAACGGCAGCATCCTGGGCGGCTTCAGCCTGTGGCCGACGCTCAGTGAGGATGGCCTGAAAGTGGCATTTGCCTCTGACCGCAACCTGGTGGCCGGCGGCAATCCGGACGGCAACTTCGAGATTTTCGTCGCCGCGCTCACCACCACGTCTGTGATCACGCTGTCCCAGGTCACGACTACCACCGTCGGCGCAAACACGGCGCCAGTGCTCAGCGCCAACGGGCGGGCGATTGCCTTCGTATCCGACCGTGACCTAACCGGCAATAACCCCGACAACAACCCGGAAATCTTCATCGCGCTGATCAGCGGCACGCGGGTGTTGACCTACGCCCAAGTCAGCCAGTCGCTGAATGTGGTGAACGATGCGCCGGCCATCAACCGTGACGGCAGTCGCGTCGTCTTCACGCAGCGCGCAGCAGGAAACCTGGGCGGGCTGGCCAGCATCTGGCTATCGGCCACAACGCTCATCAGTATCGGAGTGGCGGGGCCAGGCGTGCAGCCGTGGCCGGCCATCAGCGCCGATGGCTCGCGCGTGGTGTTTGTCTCCGATCAGGACCTCGTGCCGGGCATGAACCCTTCGGGCTTGCGTCAAATTTTCGTCTACGACGTGGCAACCAGCCAGTTGACCCAGGCGACGACTGGTGCGGGCGTCGGGCCGCGCTGCGCGCCGGCTATCAGCGCGCAGGGGCAGCGTGCGATCTGCGCTCAGACCAACGCTGAGGTCGGCTTGTACAACCTGGTCGCCGAACGTGTGTCGCTCGCGCCTTCCAACGGCCAGCCGGTGCGCGGCGCCTCGTTATCGGGCGACGCGCAGACAGCCGCCTGGGCTGCCGGCGGGCGCATCTTGCTGGCGCAGTGCCCAGTCGCTGACCTCTCGGTGGTCAAGCTTGCCCCGCCCAATGCAAACGCCGGCGCTTCGATCGGTTACACCCTGATTGTCAGCAACAGCGGGCCGGGCGTAGCCGCCGGTGTGGTGCTGACTGACCTGATACCTAATGGTGTGATCATCCCGCCGACTCTTATGCCCGATCAGACTGACGACGACAATACTGCTGGCGGCTTCGGTGGTGGGTCGCTGGGCATGATCACCAACAACGTGACCTGGACAACCGATCTGGCCGTCTTTCCCTTCGCCGGCGCCGTGACGCTGCGCAGCCCGCAGAGCAACACCGTTGCGCTGCCGGATAATCGCGTCAACACTGGCTGGTTCCCCATGTCTGACAACGTGCTGCTGCTCCACCTCGACGAGCTGTCTACGACGACGACGTTCAGCGACGCCTCTGGCCTGGACTATCACGCCACCTGCGTCGGCATCACCTGCCCCGAACGCGGGGTGTGGGCACAGGTCAAGCGCGGTGCATCTTTCGACGGCCTCAATCAGTTCATCCAGTCGCCCGATGTCAGCACATACGATTTCCAGAACAATCAGGACTTCACTGTCATGGCGTGGGTGCAGGCGCCGTCCACCCAGCCGGACACTGGCCGGCCAGACAACAGCATCGTCGAGAAGTGGGCCGGCGCCGACGGCTATCCATTTGCCATTCGGCTTTACAACCAAACGAATGCTGCGCTGCGCGGGCGCGTGGAGGCACTTCGCTACGACAAGTACGCCGTATCGATAGTGCGCTCCATCTCAAGGATTGACGACGGGGCGTTCCACCATATCGCCTTCGTGCGCCAGTCGGGTGTGCTCAGCCTCTACATTAACGGCGTTCTGGAGGCCAGCGCGCTCGATTTGTCGGGACAGTTTTTCATTTGCTTCACATACCTGGGAACCTGCGACACGCGCAACAACTCGCCGCTGTATATCGGCCGGCGCGGGGATGGCAACAATCACTTCGCCGGCACGGTGGATGAGGTGGCGATCTTCAATCGCGGGCTAAGCGTGAGCGAGGTGCAGACCATCTACAGGCGCCAGAAGCCTGGCTTCCGCGCGGCTGGCCTCTTTGACTCGCGCATCATTGACGCCGGTCGGGTGGTCAACTGGAACCGCTTGTCGTGGACGCCTGACCGGCCATGGGGCAGGGAACTGCCCGCCAATGCTCAGATCGAAACGGGCTACCCGACGTTGACGGGTTCGCTCAGCATGTCGGGCAACGTGCTGCTGTTGCACTTCAACGAGCCGTCCACGGCGACGCACTTCCTGGACGCATCGGGGCAGGGGCTACATGCGAATTGCATCGCGCCCCGATGTCCGGCGTCGAGCGTCCCGGGTCGCTACAATACCGCGCTCAGCTTCGATGGCTTGGACGATCAATTGAAGGTGCCCGATAACGCCGTCCTGAACCCGCAGGACGAACTGACGTTGGAAGTGTGGGCCTTCTTCGACGATCCACTGCCCAATCAGAAACTGATCGGCAAAACTCCGATCGGCAGTGGCTATCTGCTTGGGGTGTACCAGGGTCAAATATATCCCGAAATCTGGGATGACCAGGGACAGCTTCACACCTTCCCGTTCTCCGGCCCGCCGCAAATCCCGGCGCGCCAGTGGGTGCATCTGGCCTTCACTTTCCGCGCCGGTGATCAGATGATCGGCTACGTCAACGGCCAGATCGTGGCGACGCAGACTGTGCCGTCCCGCTCGATCCGCACCAACGGGCAGGATGTGGTAATCGGCGTGGCCCCGTGGAATATGACCGAATTTCCGTTCCGTGGCCGGCTGGACGAAGTGGCAGTCTATCGCCGTGCGCTCAGCCCGGCTGAGATTCGCGAGCGCTACGAGCGCGGCGTGGGGCGTGTGTTGTTCCAGGTGCGTTCGTGCGATGATCCCTCCTGCAGCGGCGAGACGTTTGTCGGCCCTAGCAACGATTCGCAGGCCTTCTACAGCCAGCTCGTTCAGAACACCCCACAACTCCCCAGTGTGGCGCTGAGTGTGCCTGACAATCGCTACTTCCAGTATCGCCTGTGGCTGGATGGGGGTGGCCTGGATACACCGCCGGCGGTCTATCGCGTGGACATTGGCCCGCCGCACGGACCGGCCACGGCCACCCAGGGCGAGTGCAACAGCAGCCTGCCGATCGTTTGCACGTTGGGCAATTTGGCGCCGGGCATGAGTGCCACAGTCTCCATCTCCGCACAGGTTGATCCATCTGCGCCGGCCGGCCTGGTGCACAATCTCGGCCTGGTGGCCGCGGACTCCGATGATGTGAATCCTCCTAACAACATCTACACGGCAACGACGAACGTGATACGCACTGTTTCCCTAGCAATCGCCAAACTCGCCCGAGTGACGACGACCGGCTTCGTGCAGCACGTTACCTACACGATCGTGATCACCAACCAGGGGTCATCGGCAGCCAGCAACGTGACGCTGAGCGACACTGTGCCCG
Source organism: Thermoflexales bacterium (assembly GCA_025056895.1). GTDB lineage: Bacteria > Chloroflexota > Anaerolineae > J036 > Brachytrichaceae > Roseilinea. The sequence continues at coordinate 4,845 of JANWVJ010000015.1, read as the reverse complement.
CTGAGATCTTCATCAGCCAAGTGAACGCGATCGGCCTGGCGTGCAGTCGCTCCGGCAATCTGGTCACATGTGGGCCAAACACCTTGAACGGCGGCGCAATGGCGACCGTGACGATTGCCGGCTTTGCCAATCCGACTGCCGGCGGCCTCATCACCAACACTGCGCACGTCAGTGCGACCGAGTTCCTCAGCGGCGCGACGGCCACGGTCACTACGACGGTGCGGGCCACCGGCGACATCAGCGCGACCCTGCTGCCGCCGGCCGGCCCACCCATCGCCGGTGACTGGATAACTTTCACCGCGCGCGTGAGCAACAGCAACCTGTCTACTGCGCCGGGCGTGTTGCTCACCGTCACGCTGCCCCCTAGTCTGACCAGCGTCAGCGCCTCCGGCTGTACCCACGGTGTCGGCGAGTTGGTGTGCCCGCTGGGCGACCTGTCTCCGGGCGACATCGTCAGTGTGCCGGTCGCTATGCAGAGCGATCCGGCGTTGCTGGATCCGCTGGTGCTCACCATTGAAGCGACGCTCGATGGGATTGAGCTGAATCCGACGAACAACAGCGCTGCTTTAAGTGTGCCGGTGCAAACGCGCGCCGATCTACGCGCAGCGCAACAGGCACCATTATCTGTCTTCGCCGGCCAACGCGTGACCTACACGTTGATCTACACGCAAGCCGGCCCGTCGCTGGCGCGCTATGTCACGTTCACCACGCTGCTGCCGGCCGGCCTCAGCTTCGGTGACTTGATCGTGCATGGTCAACAGCCGCCGGCTGTTTTCGGGTCACCTATAATCTTTGGCGCGCAGATCACCTGGACGACGAGCGCCTTAGCGCCCGGCGCAACCGGCGTGATCACCTTCAGCGCGCCGGTCACTTATAACGCGCCGCCGGCGACGCTGGTGAACACAGCAGCCATCACCGCCGCTACGCCGGACGTGCAACCTGCCAACAACAGTGCGACGTTCACCACCACCGTGCTGAAAGTCGCCCCCACCTCTGTTGCAATCACCTGGTCGTCACCGGTGATCAGCGGCACGCCGACGTTGATCACGGCCACTGTCGCCCCGCCCGACGTGACGCTACCGCTCACCTTCACCTGGACAATCGACAACCACCCCGGCTACATTCTGTCCATCCCTAACCGCGAAAGTGTGGTGACGGTGACTTGGACAGTGACCGGCGTACAAACAGTAAATGTGCAAGCCATGAACGATGCCGGCGTAGTCAGCACGTCGGACAATGTGAACGTGTTGCCCTGAGACGGCGATGGAGTGATATCCGATGGATGCGCGAATACCGGTATGGATGGCGGTGTCGCTGGGGCTGATGAGCTTGTCGGCCTGCGTTGCTCCGTCCGAGCCGTCCACCGTTCTGGTGTACATCCATGCTCAGAACACCGATCCGCCGACGGATACGCCTGCCCGGCATCTCACACCGGACGCTCTGGTTACGCCGACACCGGCTGTTGCGCCGGTCTCTCCGGCTTGTGCCATCGAAACCCTCGCCCCCGGCGCGCACATCTCGAGCAGCGGCAGTTACACCCAAACCGAAGATCAGGCCGCTGGCCCGATGATCTGTCGCATTGCGCGGGATTCGTGCGCGTTTGGCCTGTTGGTGCGCACGCTCGACACAGCCATCTTCTTTCAAGAAGAAGAGGCTGCGCCGCATGATGACGAGGACCGACGCATGCACCCGGCTATGCTCATGCCGCTGAGCCGGCTGCGCGATCTGGTAGCCGCCGAGTGGAAAGGCGAGGCGCGCCTAGTCGTCTCGGACGCCTATGACGCGCTGCTGGAGCACGACCTCAATCAGGCTGACCCGGCCCGCAAATATTCGCTGCACTTCGAGGGCCGCTCGATCGACTTGTTGTTGTCGCCGTATGAGCCGGTGCGCATCGATCGTCTGTGCGCGCTGGCGCATTGCGCCGGCTTCGACTGGGTGCACCATGAACATACGCACTGTCACGCGTCGGTGAAAGCGATGAGCCTGTGCGAAGTATGCAGCGGTCAGAGGTGACGCCGGCAAGCAGCGAATGGCAATCGACCTGCGTTGTCGTGTTTGTTTTATCATTTTAGATGAGGTGTTTTGGCGAAGGATTTGGAGGTAAGAGATGAGACGAGTTCGTTCAAATGTCGAAGCGGAACGCACAACCCATAAGAATACAGCGCGCAGATCGGTCAGCGGCACGAAAAGAGCCGGCCAGCTTTCATCTGCGTTGTCGCAAGTCATAAGCGGCGGGAGGCCGGTGTCTGCTATCGATTTGCAGCGCACGGCGGGCAACCGCGCCGTGAACCGCCTGATCCAGACCAAACTCATCGTCGGGCCGGCCGACGACCCCTATGAGCGCGAGGCAGAGCGCATCGCCGCTCAGTTTGGCGCTCCCGTGTCCGCCGCAGACCCGCCGGCCCGGCGCATCCAGGCGTTGCCCCAGACGCCGGCAGTCGGGCCGGAGGGCGGCGAGGCCGGCGCCGACATCGAGCGCGAGCTGGCCGCCAGCAAGGGCGCCGGTGCGCCGTTGCCGCCCGAGACCCGCACTCTGATGGAGAACCACTTTGGCGCCGATTTCAGCGATGTGCGCGTGCATACCGGTGCGCAGGCTGACATGCTGAACCGGCAGCTCGGCGCGCAGGCGTTTACGTGGGGCAGCGACATTTACATGGGCGATGGGAAGTACAACCCCGCCTCACGCGACGGCCGGCGCTTGCTGGCCCACGAGCTGACCCACGTTGTGCAGCAGTCAGGCGGCGCACGCCGACAAGTGCGCCGCCTGATGAGCACCAACCTGCTCAAAGCACTGGCCGGAGAACCCCACAGAGACAGGACTCTGGGCAAGCTTACCATTCGCAAAATGAGCGCCGCGTATAAAGCCGTCCTGAGCGCGATTGATCACTATCATGGTCAGGTCAGCTCGATTCCGGTTAGCTCGCTCACACAACAGCAAGAGCAGGCCGTTTATCGCTTACTGGATGAGGTTGAGCAGGCCTGTCGAGCTTATCTGAGAAAACATCCCAGCGGTCAACGCACCCAGCATGTTCAGGCTGTGCTGGACAGCATCCCTGCCGAACGCGAAGCCATTCAGCAGATCGCCGGCAACCCCCAGGCTTACCCCTACACCCTGCGCAACGCAATCGAACGGGTGGGCAACACGCCTGTCGTTACCCAGGTGAGTGGCATGATGGCCACGGCTTCCAATCGTCAAATGCGTGAGGCCAACGAGGAGCGCGCCAAGGAAGGCAAGCCGGCCTTGAATACAGAGGATGAGCGGGCGCTGCTCGGGGCGGCGCTGCAATCCTACGAATCGGACATGGATGCCATTTTGGGCGGCGTAGGTCAGAAAGCGCCCAGAGCGCCCAACGCCTTTGACTGGCGGGGCAACACCACCACCACTAAGATCGGCAGCGCATTCGGCGCCAAAGTCGGGCAGGATTACTTCAGAAACGCCGTCGCCCCAGAACTGAACCAGGCGCTGAGTTTGCCGGACTCACTGGCCGAGGTTGATCCTGATAAAGTGGAGCCGGCACGGCTGCAAGCCAACGTCGCCCGGATGCGGAGCATCTATCAGTCCTTCATGCGCTTGTTCACCTCACAGGGTGCTCAGAAAGTTCCCCTCCTGATGGCAAAGTTTTGCGCCGATCTGTATGCGTTGGCCCGAAGCAAGCAGATGAGCGAAGAGGATGCCTATTTGCTCGTCTCGAGTCAGCTCTTCCTCCGCACCATCAATCCAATGCTGGCGCAGGTGACGGCCGCGATCTCGCAAGGCAAGCCCGGCAAGCGGGCTATAGTGCTGCTTTCGAAACTGGTGCAGGATGACGCGAACAATATCCCACACGGCCAAAGGGAACCTTTCATGGCGGTCTTCAACGAGACTTATCAGGCGCAGGTGCGCGAGTTTGTGCAGGCGGTGATTGCGCGCGGCCAAGGCTGAACAGGCACCGGCCATCCGCTGGTCTCTCTTACTTCTGTTGTCGCCGTTTGAATTCCTCGAGAATGACCGCCGTGGCCGTCGCACCGAAGCGGGTGCAGCCGGCGTCGATGACCGCCAGCGCCATATCGAGCGTGCGCACGCCGCCGGCTGCTTTCACCTGCACATTCGGCCCGACGCTGGCGCGCATCAACCGCAAATCTTCCAACGTCGCCCCACTCGGCGCGAAGCCGGTCGAGGTTTTGACGAAATGCGCGCCGGCCTGCTCGCTCAATTGGCAGCCCAGCACTTTTTGGTCGTCGCTCAGATAGGCGTTTTCCAAGATCACCTTGACGATCGCCCGCCCTCTGGCCGCTTCAACAACGGCGGCAATGTCGTTGCGCACAAAGTCTGCTTTGCCAGAGCGTAGCGCGCCGATGTTTAGCACCATGTCCAGTTCCACTGCACCGTTCGATAGTGCCTCCTGGGCTTCAAATACTTTCACCGCTGTAGTCGTAGTGCCGTGTGGAAAACCGATCACCGTGCCCACGGCCACATCACTGCCGGCCAGCAGTCGTGCAGCCAGTACCACGTCACATGGGCGCACGCACACCGACGCCACGTTGTAGCGTTTGGCCAGTTCACAGCCGGCAATTACCTCCGCCTCGGTTAATTCCGGTCTGAGCAGCGAGTGATCGATTGCTTTGGCAAGTTGTTCGTACGTGATGGTGGCGCTGTCTAGTGGGACGGACATGCCTGGGCTTTCTCCTGCGGCGGGTGGTGAATTCAAGACAGTGTTTCGCCTGCCGGTTGAGTGAGTGCAGTATATCCCATCCGTCCATCAGATTCCTGAGCATCGAGCATGAGAGAGCGGGTGGGCGCAGCGCCCAGCAAAAGACTGCCCAGCCTAATGGGCTAGCAGCAAGCGCCTTGACGCCGCTTGTAAA
>JANWVJ010000159.1 GCA_025056895.1 Thermoflexales bacterium | reverse complement strand
AGTGCACGCGCAGGCGATCAATCGGTGGACGCATAGGGCGAATCGTAAAATGCCTTGCGTAAAACGTAAAGCGCGGTTGCTCAACGTCAGTAATTCTAAATTTGTATGCGGTTGTCAGGGGTAGCTATAATTCGCAGTATAAGATGTACTGTCCATGGTTACACTGCGCTATCGCTGCAAGGGTTGTGATTGGTGTTCACGTCAAGCCCGGAGCTGGCTGGCTACCCCTCTAAATCGCACTATCAAGCCGTTGCCATATCAATCAAAGAGCGTAGCAATCCCAGCTTTGCACGTGCGCTTAACATCAACCATCCCAGGCCGTTGCCAGGTAGGTCAAGGCGGATGCCGGCAAAGCCAAAGCGCACGGTTTTTGTCTTTGCCCAGTACCGACGACTATGAATGCCTTGCCGAACTGGATAAGCTTCACTCCTTCGCTGTAAAAAAGCCCCATGCATCTCTCCACGTAGGTTAAGCAGAGCAACTGGTGCTTTCTGAGCTTTGTGGTTACAGAAGATTGAGTGTCGAGATGCTGCAGCTGGTGGTCAGCGATGCGCCACGAGTAACGAAGTATCGCACAGGCGGAATGCCTGTATATCGTGAGCTGAATTCATATAGTGACAGCGAACCAATAACAGACTTATTCGTTGGAGGGCAACAACGCTGAGCTGAGGCACTATTTGAAACGATTGGTGTGACGGAAAGTGCTGTTTTACGCTCAAAGCTGAGCATCTGGAGCGATGGATGTAGTTGTTTGTGTGCTGTGGAGGATGTTTGACGCAGTGTAAGTATCTACAGTATCGTTTCTATCCTCGAAACTTGGATTCAACTTTTGTTTAACCGCTTCCGCCTACAGCATGCGATCCAGCGTGCAGAACGAATCACTGATTGAGCTTTTGACACTGGCAGTCTCTTGGCTGTCCTTGTCAAGCTAAACACGAATGAATTGTAAGAATGGCAAAGCGAATAGTGTCGATGTTTCTTCAGCAGATGTCTGAGTGGTCTCTACCGTCAGATCAATCGCTAGCGACTGGATAATGCTCGATCCAATCGAATGCAGCCAGCGCCTCATCTGTGTTGCCGGCATATAGCGCGCGGCAGCCAGCGCCTAGTTTCAGGAACATGTCGATGAAGACCTGGAAGGGCGGACCTGGTTGGGTGTTTTGCACCTCGTTCATCCGGCGCAGCGCCCGCGCGCGGGCCGCTTCAGCTTCGCGTATCGCCAAGGGGAAGCGCGGCAGGCGCCCTTCAATATCCGGCAGATCGGGAAACGGCGCGTGCGGCTCGATCTGATACCAGTAAGCCAGACTGGTGTAGTCGTTGGCATAGTTGTTGTCATGGCCGTGCTCGATAGTCCACGTGATCTCACGCTCGAAGCGGATCGGGTCAGTCAGATACCAGCGATACATAGCACTCTTGCCAGAATAGTCCGGCCGCTCGACCATGTGAAATCCAGTGTAGGGGCCGTGATAAGGGGTGTTGGGACCGGCGCCGCCACCGAAGATTTCCTCGCTGCCGGTGCCATGACAGGCTGGCGGCCATTGCTCGCTCGGCTTGCCATCGACGAACACCATGTCGTCTCCCTCGCCGTACCATCCGCCGCCTAGATTGTCCACTTGCAAGTGCAGGCCCACCATCTGCCCACGCCCCTCGGCATGCAATGCCACGTAGTTTTCGGCGCCATCCAAATTCGCGCCGTTCCAGTTGGCGATGTTCGGTTCGACGCCGGCCCTGGGTGTGGTTGGGTTTTCCCGCCGCCACTGAGCATGAAAGCGCCCGATGTCAGAGGCAGGGGGGGCGTCATAGCGTTCCATGTCGATGTGATACCAGAACGCCATGCTGTCGTCGGGGATGCCCGGGATACCATCGAAGCTCAGCTCAATTCGTGCCGAAGATGCAAACGGCATCGGCAAATACAGATTGTGTCCCCAGCTGACAACGTGCGAGTCGCCAGGGTTGACCACAGCTGCCAGTGATTGCACAGGAACCGGCGTGCTGTGCGGCACGGCAAATAGGTCGCCCAGCGGTGTTTCGACGCTAGGAGTCGATTCGCCATCCCACCACGCGCGCATCACCAGTTGACGGTATTGAAAACGGCTGCCGTTGATGGTCGTCCAGTAGATATGGTTGATCCGGCCCGGCCCGGTTTCGTCAAGTAGCGTCACTGTCTGGCCGGGCTTCAGGATCAGGTAATCCTGATTGCGTCCGGTCTGATCCCACGACGAGCGGCGCAGCGTGTGTGCGCCAGCGACAATCCGAGAAGGGTCAGCGTAGAACATGATTTGTTGTCTTCTCCGTGCAAAAGAAGATGCTCTGGTCTGTTGCGCTTACGCTTTGATGCCGGTTAGCGTGATGCCTTGAATGAAGGTGCGCTGAGCGAAGAAAAACAGGGCGATGATGGGCAGCGTCGTCAAGGTCGAGGCGGCCATCATGTAGTCATAGCGGCCGCCGTGCTCGAACTGGAACTGCCGCAGGCCGATGGACACAGTGAACTGCTCGATGGAGTTGAGGTAGATTAGCGGCCCGAGGAAGTCATTCCAGGTTCCCAGAAAGGTGAATAGGCTGATGGTGGCCAGCACTGGTCTGGCCAGTGGCAGAATGATCTGCCAGTAAATCCGCAATTCGGAACAGCCGTCCATGCGGGCGGCCTCGGACAGCTCCTGAGGTATCGTCATGAAGAATTGTCGGCACAAGAAGATATTGAACGCTCCGCCGCCCAGGAACATCGGCAAGATGAGTGGGCCGAACCCGCGCAGCGGTGTCTCAATACCGATCAGGCCGATGTTGCGCCAGACTAAATACAGTGGGATCATTGTCACGGCGAACGGTAGCATTAATGTGCTCAGCACTATAGTGAATACCTTATCCCGACCCGGCCAGTCGATCCGGCTGAAACCGTACGCGGTGAACGAGCTACTCAGAACGGTGCCCGCGACAGCAGGGATTGAGATATACAGAGTGTTGGCGATGTACATCCCGAATGGGAATAGCGTCAGCGCCTCGCCAAAGTTCTGCCACTGCGGGGGGGTAGGAATCCACACCGGCGGCCATACGAACAATTGGGGCTGTGGCTTAAGCGCCGAGGTCACCATCCAGAACAGCGGTATAAGGAAGATGACGCTGAGAAAGGTCAGCGTTCCATACAACACTCCCCGGCTAACGTAATGCGCAGCGCTGTAACGACGCCCTGACACCAACAGGCGTAAGCGCAGACCGGTTGCCGTAACTTGATTCATCACGCCCCTCCGTAGTGTACCCACTGGCGTGACGAGCGAAGCACAACTAGCGTTAATGCAAGGGTGATGAGGAACAGCAACCATGCCATCGCTGAGGCATATCCCATACGGAAGAAGCGGAAAGCGTTCAGATAAAGATACAGACTATAGAAAAGCAGCGAGTTGGCAGGCCCAGCCTCGCTGCCCATACCCAGCGCCCCACCGCCGATAGCGCCGAGGATGAACGCTTGCACGAACACTTGGAACGCTCCAATTAATCCCAGCACCAGCTGGAAGAAGATCTGCGGGGTTAGCAGCGGCAGAGTGATCCGGGTGATCTGCTGCCAGGTGTTTGCGCCATCAATCATCGCGGCCTCGTAGAGCGGCTGAGGAATGTCCTGCAAGCCGGCCAGATAAATAACTACCGATCCGCCCACGCTCCAAAGGCTCATAATGATCAGCGCCGGCTTGGTCCACGCTGGATCCGACAGCCACGCCACTTTGGGCAGACCTACTGCCTGTAAGCCCAGATTGATCAATCCGTTGCGCGTCGAGAACAGCCACACCCATAGCACAGCCGACGCCACAACCGGCACGATGCTGGGAATAAAGAAAATACTCCGGAAGACTGCCAGCCCTTTCACTCTGGCATTCAATAGTAGCGCCAAAGCCACCGCTACCACAATTCCCAACGGCACGGAGAACACGGCGTAGAAAAGTGTGTTGGAGATGGCGGTGAACGCGAGATTATCCTGCGTTAGGAATACAGTGTAGTTCTGCACCCCGACCCACACTGGCGGCCGTAGCACATCGTAGTCGGTGAAGCTGTAATAGAGGGAGGCCCCCATCGGGTACAGCGTGAGGATGATGAAACCGGCGAGCCAGGGCGATATGAAAACCAAACCCCATTTCAGCTTCTGGCGCTGAACACGACTCATTATCATTCCTTGTTGGCTCCTTCTCCCGCCGGCTTCCCACCAACGCGGGAGAAGGAGAACTTCGCTGGCTTTAAGACACGAGATGCCGTGGGGCAGGCTATCGTGTTAGGAAACGATCAACTTCCGCCTGCGCTAGTCGGCTCGCTTCCTTCATAGCATCCTCTGCCGTGCGCCTGCCGCGTAGTGCTTCATCCACCATCGGGTTGAACGCCGTGAAGAAGGCGTGGCTGACAGTAGGAATTAGTGGAATCGGCCAGCAGTTCGGCAAGTCTTCGAGGAAGGGTTGCAAGAGCTTGACTGACTTGAACCATTCATTCTTGGCGTTGTCCTCAGGGAAGATCGAGAAGCCGATACCCTGTGTCCCTTCGTAGTTCTGGGCATCCCGGCCGCAATAGAAGCGCAGGAACTCCCAGGCCAGATCACGATGTTTAGTGCCTTTCGGAATTACTAGCCACGAGCCGCCCAGCCATGAGCCAGGCCGCCCGCCTTCGGGCACCGGTGCCCGGGCAGTGCGGTAGTTGATAGTGGGGTAGTGATCCTGCATGATGCCGATTTGCCACGGGCCGGTATAGTACATCGCCACGCGGCCTGACCCGAACGGATCGACGCCCCCTTGCAGGCTATCATTGAATTCCAGAATCTTTTCATATCCGCCCATTTTCTTGGCGTACTCCACTTGCCACTCCAGTGCCCGAATGCTGGCCGGCTCATCGAACGTGACTCGGCGATTCTGCGCGTCCCACATCTGCGCGCCGAAAGCCTGGGCCCACGTGCCCCAGATGCCAGCTATGTTCATCCACGGGGAGAAGCCCAGAATCTCGATGTTGCCCTGGCTGTCTGTGCGCTGCACTTTCAACGCATACTCCTCCAGCTCCTTGAGATTCGTAGGTGGTTTATCAGGGTCGAGTCCAGCCTTCCAGAACAGGTCTGCGTTGATGTATAGGCCGCCGTTGTTGACCACCTTGTGCACTCCATACACTTGCCCCTCGTATTCCATGGCCTGCCACACGCCGGGGTAGATCGCATCTTTCTCAAAGGGATGGTTGCCTAGGTCAATATATGGTTGCAATGTCTCCAGCGCGCCACGATACACGTAGTCGGCTGGTGGGTCAGTGAGCAGCAAATCGGGTGGTGTGCCTGATGCCACAGCCGTCAGAACCTTTTCCTTTGCCCCTGCGTTTGGCAGGTAGCTCACGCGAATATTCGGATTTGCTGCATTCCACGCATCCACCTGAACCTGTTTGAGGTCTTGGTTGTTCCACACCAGGCGGCCATACCAGTCCCAGAATGCCAGATCGACCGCTGGCTCTGGCTGCGGCGTCACCGTGGGTGCAGTGACTCGCATCGCTGGCGGCTTTGGGGCTGGTGTTGCGGTGATAACAACCTCAACCACCTTTGTCACTTCTACCTCGGTCGTGACCGGCACCTCCTTGGTGACTTCAATCTCGATAGGGGTCGGCGAGCTGCCCGATTGTTGGGCAGCCTGACCGCAGGCTGCCAGGGCGCCGGACAACGCGCCGAAGCCAATCGTCTTGAGAAACATGCGCCGATTTGGCAACTGTTTGCTCGACATATTTCAGTCTCCTTGATCCTGACGATCTTTTGCTTGTTCAGGCCTGACAAAACACGCGCGCCTGGGTATGGTCGTCTGATTGAGCGTGATGGCGCAGTTTCATTCTAGAGGCCGGGCTATACTCCGTCCACAAATTTCGGCCATCTCTGTGACACGCCTATGACATTGACGTTCAGTGAGAGAGACGACAGCTCTGGCATACCGCCTGCCGAGTTTGTGGATCAGGTGCGCGCTGCACTGGAGCGGCTGCATGACTTTCCGTTCCTGCAAAGCCACCCGCTGGCGACGTGGTGGCGTGGAGAAGCCCGCCCCGGCGAGCTGGCCGGCCAGCGGTTGCGGCGCGCGTTGATTGACGCTATCGAATCGCTTAATCCCGGCCGCGAGTTTGCCTTTCTGTCACCTCAGGCTCGCCTGTACAACCTGTTGCACATGCGCTATGTCGATGGCATGACTGTTCAAAAAACGGCTGCCGAGCTGGGCATTTCGATGCGCCAGGCCCATCGCGACTTGCGACGGGGCGAACAGAGCGTCGCTATGGTGATGTGGGCGCACCGGCCAAAACAATCCTTTGCGCTGGCCGTCCAAGGTGAGCCCGCCGAAAATTTTGAGGCGCATCCCCGCGCGACCGATCTGTGCAGTCTGATCAGGCGAGCAGTCGAGGCAGTAGGCAGGCTGGCTGAACAGCGCGGTGTTGTGCTTGACCTCTGCGCGCCAGCTGTGCCCGTTGTCCTATGGACCGATCCTGGTGCCGCGCAACAGGTGTGCATCAGCGTGTTGAGCAGCGCTGTTAGCCAATCCAGCCCCGGTCCCCTTAAGGTTGTCCTTGAGACGAGCGGCCAACGTGCTCAAGAGTGCCCCGAATTGATGCTTTCCTTTACGCCTACCGGTGCGGTTGAGCAAGAGCAATCATTGGACCCTGTCGTCAAAGAACTAGCGCACAAGTTGAATTGGGAGATCGAGAGTGTGGGGCGTGAAGAGGAGTGGCAGGCTTTCGTGGTGCGCATGCCCGCTCACAGACCGCTGGTGCTCATAATCGATGACAACCAAGGTCTCGTTGAGTTGATCGAACGTTACCTGACTGGCCAGCCCTGCCGTGTCGTGGCGGCGCATAGCGGCCTGGAGGGGCTG
>JANWVJ010000158.1 GCA_025056895.1 Thermoflexales bacterium | reverse complement strand
CAGGACGTAGGGTGTGTTTGCCCTTCGGGTGGAAGGCCGGCGTCCAGCATAGTCATGATGCGAGCACGGCACAGGGCATCTTGCTCTGCAACACGCGCTATCAACAGATCAGCAATCGACCGGCCGCCGGCCCAGCGATATTTAGAGCGGTCGAACAAGTCGGCTTCAGTCCACAAGGCCACGCGCCGCAGCAACTGCCGGTGGGCAGCATGAAAGTCATCCAAAACGCGCTCCAAGGGTCGCCCCCTTTGCGCAGCATAATCTTGCCGGCGCACAGCCTCCCAACCGCTTAGAACGGCGTCCAGCTCGGGCGGTTTGCGTCCACGCTCGGCGCTAAAAACCACCGTCACCATGCGCGAGACGCACGCTGCATGATGCGCCAGCTCATCTTGGATCGACACACCGGTTGACCGCACAGCCGAAAGCTGATCTGCCGTGAGCGGGGCGATGAGTGCATTGAGGGCAGCGCGCGCTGTTTCAAGCTGAGCGATCAGATCAGCCTTGGTCATTCTTCGGCGTGATCGCGCTCGATATACGCGAGAATGTCGGCCATTTGCTGCACACTCAGCACCGTCGCATAGTTCGGGGGCATCAGGTTGGGCTGATAGCCTTCTACGATTACGGCATTCGGCTGCACGATGCTCTGATAGAGATACGCTTTAGCAGACAAACCGGCAGAATTGTTAGCCGAGCGAGTCCATAAACCGTAGAAGGACGGACCGACTAGCCGCTGATCCTTCTGCACGCTATGACAAGCGTTGCAACCGATGGAGGCAAATAGCTTGGCGCCACTATCGGCATCGCCGGCAGGCAGTTGAACCACGATCTTTTCAAAGTCGCCGGTCGTCGGCAGAGAAGTGAGTGTGCCGCCAGAAGCCGGCTGGCTGGCGGCGCCGGCGGCGCTATTCTGAGTGGCAGCCTCGGCAGTCGGCGCAGCAGACAAGTTGGCGGGTGCGGCAGCGGAAGACTCGGAAGCCGGACGAATAAACACAACGGCCAGCACATAGACCAAAACAAAGCCGCCGAGGGCAATTGCAAACGGCTCCCAGTTTGGGCTAATCGTGATCGGCTTACGGGGCTGGGAGACCGAAGCAACTTGTTGCTTGTCCAGCTTAGCAACCACGTCAGCAGAAGGCATGTTTTGGGCGAGGAAGCGGCTGACGCCGGCTGCAATGGCAGCAATTAGCGCTCCGCCAATCACCACTGCAACAATCAGTCCTACGACCACGCCCACCGTCAACACGGTGAGATTCAGCGGCTCTGCTGGTGCACCTTCAGCCTGAGTCGTAGCAGCGAAGGCAGCGCGGGCAACACTCAACGAAATCATGCTCGATATGATGAATCGAAAGCCAGTTCTAATCACGTTTCCTCCAACGACCCCCTAGTATACCGAGAGGTCAGCCGCTTGTGACTGCGTTCACAAACGTGATGAAAAGATTGAGCATATCCGGGCGGATGTGCGACAGCTCCTCTGGATGCCACTGCACCCCGACGACGAAGCGCTTGTCCGGCATCTCAATGGCCTCGATGATATCGTCGGCGGCGCGTGAAGTGACGACAAAGCCTTCTGCAAGTCGTTTCACCGCTTGATGATGGAAACTGTTGACCCCAACTTGCTCTCGCCCACCGAGCATGTGCGCAACGCGAGAGCCGGAGGCGACGCGCACCGTGTGCAGCTCTTGATCGCGAGAGGCGCCTTCGTAATGGCCGTTGTGTTGCAAATTAGTGGGCCACTGGGAGGGAATGTCTTGGATTAGCGAGCCACCTAAGGCCACGTTCATGGTCTGAATCCCGCGACAAATGCCGAAGAGGGGTTTATCGTCGGCGACAGCCCACTGCGTCAGCAGACATTCGGCGCGATCGCGGTCGGGATCGATGTCATGGGTTTTCTCGTGGGGCAGCTCGCCATACAAGGCTGGGTCAACGTCTGCACCACCAGCCAACATCACCCCGCCGGCGGATTCGTATAGAGCACGCAGCTCGCGCTCATCGAGCGTAACCGGCGCCAAAATCGGCAGCGCACCGGCGTCGATCAGCGATCGCACATAGTTCTTGCCCATCGAGAAGGCGCGCCGCTTGTCATCTTGAATCGGAGTAGGAATAAGAATCAACGGTCGAGTCATCTTCACACACACTGTTTGATTGCCAGATTGGATCACCAGGATGGGCGAGAGTATAAATTGGGCCGAGGGAGTGGTTGCTGGCCGTATAATCTGGCCTTGTGACTGTGAAAGCCAAAACAGCCAAGGAGTTCTAAATGCCTCAATTTATTGCGCCCGGCGGCGCGCGCGGCCCGGCCCGCCAACAGCCTCTGACTGTGCAAGTGATCGATGTGGGCCGCGATCCTGCGCTGAAGCCGGCGTTGTTGTCAGGCCGGCTGACCAATCTAAGCGCACCATTTCTATATCACGATCCGGCCAAACAAATTGCCTTCGTCCTCATGCCGATGCAACTGGGCATGACAGACCTTGAGCAACAGCGCATTATCGGCCAACTCACGCAGTCAGTCATGCGCACGCTGCCCGAAGATGCCCCGCGCGCTTATTTGCTGCAACCGAAAACTTTCTTCACGTTCCAGTCGCTGATCGAAGCGATCCTGGAGAAAGACGGCATCACACCGGAGATGCTAAAAGAACAGCAGGCCAAGGCCGATTTGCTACGCGACTTGCTGCGCAGCACCAGTGAAGAAGACTTGCGCAACAAGATGCGCGCGAACGACGCCCTGATCGACGCGACCCTGTTCGAGTTGTTGAACGCCAGCATCGAAGCGAATTTGGAAATGGGGCGCGACGAAGCGGCGCAACAACTGGCCGGCTTGCAACAGGTGATGATCGAAGAGACAACCTACGGCAAGAAGATCGGCGCTCGGCTGGCCGTGATTGAAGCGTTCCAGAAAGACCCCAGCCGCGACAACCTGATCGCCCAACTGATCGCTGCACCCGATGCCGAGACGCGCGAAAGTTTGGTTGCTGCCGGCCGGCATCTGATCGACTATTTGTTCTTCCAAACGCTGACCACCCGGATCGAATCTGCAGAAGGAGATCAGAAACAACGCCTGATCGAACTGCGCAAAGAAGTTCAGGATATCCGCGACCGGCTTGACGCTGCTTCGCGCGCCATCATGCAACAGAAAGCCGATCTCATCAACACTATTCTGAGCAGCGAAAAGCCCTTCGAAAAGGCCCGCGAACACGCCGAGGAGATCGACGAGTTGTTCATGAGCTTGCTGCAAGCGAACATCCAGCAAGCTCAACAACGCGGCGACCAGGAATTGAGTCGCGCGCTGGGCGCTGTGTATCAGATTGCACTACAAATCATGGCCGAGCGTCAGCCGCCGGAAGTGCAGATCATCAACGCCTTGATGTCGATGAAGTATCCAGAAGAAACAGAGCAGTTGCTCAACCAGATCAAAGATCAGTTCGATGATCGGCTCATTCTGGTGATGGGCCAGTTTGCAGAAGAGCTGGCCAAGCAAGACCGCACGGACTTGTCGGCCAAACTGACCCAGATCATGGTGCAGGCGCGCAGTATTTTGCCTAAATATGACCCCAGCCGAGACAAATCGAGTGGGCCGACAGTCGGCGCCCCCACAACGCCCCCTGCACCACCAGAGCCACCCAAGCCTAAGATCGAAATTGCGCGCCGGTGATTCAGGCGAACACATCAAGACGGACAGATGCTCGTTTTCTGTCCGTCTTGGCCAGCGGCGCTACTTCACTTGCAGCAATTCCACATCAAACGTCAGGCGCGCATTCGGTGGAATTGGGCCTTGTCCTTGGGCGCCATAGCCGAGTTCTGGCGGAATGATCAACCGGCGCTTGCCGCCGACTTTCATGCCCAACACGCCCTCGCGGAAACCGGGGATCACTTGATCGATGGGAAACTCAGCCGGCTGACCGCGCTGCACCGAGCTGTCGAAGATCGTGCCGTCGTCCAGGTAGCCGGTGTAATGCACAACAACTGTCTGGCCAGGCTGCGGCTGAGCGCCGGAACCGACTATCTCATCGATGTACTCCAAGCCTGACGCCGTGCGGACTACGTTTCCGGTGGGGGCTTGCGGCAGAGAAGATTGCGGCACGGCTTGAGCCGGCGGCGGCGCTGCGGCTTGTTGTTGAGGAGCCTGGGCAAGGATGCCTGCGCTGCGGCCAGGTATGGCAGAGATCAAGATCACGACGAATGTCACGCCGAGCAGGCCGGCAATGATCATCCACACATTTTGCTCTTGCTTAGTCATCATCCAGACTGAAAACAGTGCGCCGAAATCATCATGCGATACGACAGCACAAGACCAGGTCTTTAGCCGCTTTCACCTCGTCGAGCCGCTTGAGCGGTGCGCTATGCGGCGCGCCGTGCAGCAACTCAGGAGATTTTCGGGCTTCTTCAGCGATCGCCAGCAGCGCATCGACAAATGCATCGAGGGTCTGTTTGGATTCGGTCTCGGTCGGCTCGATCATTAAGGCTTCTGGCACAATCAGCGGGAAATAGTTGGTCGGCGGATGGAAGCCATAGTCCATCAGGCGCTTGGAGATGTCCAGCGCGCGCACGTCCGGCGCGCCGGGGATCTTGCCCTGGGCCACGACTTCGTGCATGCAATGCCGTTCGCCTTGGGGAATCGGGTAAACACCGCGCAGGCGCGCCTGGATGTAATTCGCGTTCAGCACGGCATGCTGGCTGATGGCGCGCAAGCCGGCTTCTCCGTGCAGGCGAATATAGGTGTAAGCGCGTACCAACATGCCGAAGTTGCCCCAAAAAGCCCGCATACGCCCGATGCTCTTGGGCGGCGTAAACCACTCATAAAGGGGAATGCCTTCTGCGTCCTTTTCGCTGTCGGGGTGCGGGCGCACAATCGGGCCGGGCAGAAAGTCCACCAGTCGGCGCGCGACTGCCACCGGCCCTGAGCCAGGCCCGCCGCCACCGTGCGGGGTGCTAAACGTCTTGTGTAGGTTGTAGTGCATCACGTCAAAGCCGATCTCGCCGGGCTTGGCAATGCCCAACAGCGCGTTCATGTTGGCGCCATCGCCATAGACCAGTCCGCCGGCCTGATGCACCAGCCGCACGACCTCTTCGATGTGCTCCTCGAACATGCCCAGCGTGTTCGGGTTGGTGATCATCAAGCCGCACACGGTGTCATCGAGATTGGCTTTGAGGGCGTCCAGGTCCACGTTGCCGCGCGAATCCGAGGGCAACTCAACCACTTTCAAGCCGGCCATGGCCGATGAGGCCGGATTCGTGCCGTGTGCAGAGTCAGGAATCAGCATCTTGATGCGCTTGTGATCGCCGCGATCGCGGTGATAGGCGCGCATGATCAGGATGCCGGTGAATTCGCCTTGAGCGCCGGCTGCCGGCTGCAAGGAGACGCCGGCAAAGCCGCCGATTTCCCGCAAGAACTCTTGCAACTGATACATCAGATACAACGCGCCCTGAGCAGTAACGGGGTCTTGCAGCGGATGCACATGGGCAAAGCCGGCCATGCGCGCCACATCCTCGTTGAGGCGGGGATTGTATTTCATGGTGCAACTGCCCAGCGGATACATGGTTATATCGATGGCCATGTTCAGCCGCGACAGACGGGTGAAGTGGCGCGTGACATCGATCTGGCTGACTTCAGGCAATGGCAGGTCCTCGCGCAGCAAGTCCACCGGTAGATCAAAACGCGGGACGTCAGGTTCTGGAAAAGTGACACCGGCTCGGCCGGGTGAAGATAAATCGTAAATCAGTGGCTCTAACAAGGCTTTACCTCAATGTGCGATTGTACCGTAGCAAAGCAGGGGGTGTGGGGGCGCCCTTCTCACCGGATTGGCAAGCCAATCCGGCCAGAGGTAGTCATTTCTCAAAACAAGGCGTGCAGCAGCAGTGCCCTAGCTCAACGGATGACGCTCTTTAGCGCTGATCATCTGCACACAAAAACGCACTCCTGGTAACATGCCGGTGTGACCGAGATCATATTGGCCGTGTGCCTGGCGATTGCTATCGGAGTAGTGATGGTCGGTGTGTACTGGCAACTGGTCGTGGCCGAAGGGGCATACCTGGGGCGGCGGGTGGTGGCGCTTCTGTACGACTGGCACGCGCCCTGCTATGATCGCGTCAAGCAGTTTCAGCCGGCCAGCGACGCCGCTATGCTTGCTGCGCCAATTCTGGAACATCTATCGGCACACGGAAAACGAACGGCGCAGGGTCGGATTGCAGCGTGGATGTTAGACATTGCAACCGGCACAGGACGATTGCCGGCGGCGCTGCTCGCACAACCCGCTTTCGACGGGCGGATCGTGGCACTAGACATCTCTCGTCGTATGCTGGGCTATGCACGCGCCAAGCTGGCCGATCATGTCAAGCGCATAGATTGGATTCTGGATGACGCACAGCGTCTGCCGTTCCAAAACGCCAGTTTCGATGTAGTGGCGTGCCTGGAGGCGCTTGAGTTCTTTCCACGCCCGCTTGAGGCCGTAGCCGAAATGGTGCGCGTGCTCAAAGCCGGCGGCTTGCTGCTGATCAGCAATCGAGTCGGACCCGATGTCTGGAAACTGCCCCGCCGGACGATGCCCTCTGCCGATTTCGCCGCCCGTTTACGAGGCATGGGGCTGGAGGAGGTCGTGGTTGAGCGCTGGCTGATCGATTACGATTTGCTGTTGGCTGCAAAGCCGCTTGATCCGTTTGAGCAACGGACGATTCAACAACACCCATATACGACAGAAAGCACACGAGGCAACTATGACCAATCCACTTGACGATGCGCTGCACTATGCTGCGGCGCACCGTGAGCAATTTCTGGAACAGCTCTGCGAGTACTTGTCGATCCCCAGCATCAGCGCCCAGCCGGATCACGCGCGCGACATCAAATACGCAGCGTTGTGGTTGGCCGATCATTTGCGGGCGCTGGGATTGCGGGCCGAGATTTACGAGACAGGCACAGAAAGCGCTCCCGGCCATCCGATTGTGTTTGCCGAGTGGCAACACGCTGATCCCCATCGCCCCACCCTGCTCGTTTATGGTCACTATGACGTGCAGCCGCCTGATCCGCTGGATGATTGGATCAGT
>JANWVJ010000157.1 GCA_025056895.1 Thermoflexales bacterium | reverse complement strand
TGCATCAGCAGGAAGATGGCAGCCGCTGTGTGGTTGTCAACATCAACATCATTGTCGAATACGGGGTGCGAATTCAGGCTGTCACCGGCAGTTTGCAACAACAAGTCCGATACGCCATCGAAAAGAACACCGATTACCGCGTTGAAGCAGTGAACATACACGTCACGTCTTTGCGCGTGACGCACGAAGATTGACAGGCAGCGCGCCGGTTAATCCCTGTAAGCAGCGCCAGGAAGCCGGCGGCATCCACTTGAGAAGATCACCTGACCGAATTGAAACCATGACGATGTGTATCCCTACCGCTCTCTGCGACATTCTTTCTGCGCGGGAGGCGCGATGAGCGGCGCCTCTTCCCACCCCGAGTGGCATCCATCCGAGCCGGCGTCCCAGAGCGGGTCGGCGGACTCACGAGCGAGCGCAGACTACACTGGCGCCGCACACCCGCCTGAGTCGGCAGATGCGGCAACACCTGCTCGGCGCGCCTACCATTTGACTCTGGACGGCCGCCGGTTTAAGGAACTGATTAAAGCCGGCTATCAATGGCTGCGCGCCCAAGAAGCAATTGTCAACTCATACAACGTGTACCCGGTGCCGGACGGGGATACCGGAACCAACATGATGCACACCATGCGTTCGGCGTGGGAGTCGATCGCCGAGCTGGAAGAACGCAACATCGGCGCCATCGCCAAAGCGGTGTCGTATGGCGCGTTGCGCGGCTCGCGCGGCAACTCAGGCATCATCCTCTCGCAAATTTGGCGCGGCTTTGCCCGTTCGGTCGATCACAAGGATGTGTGCGACGCACAAGACATCGCCCTGGCGCTGCGCGAAGCGGTGAGCACCGCCTACGCCGGCGTCAACAACCCCGTTGAAGGCACGATGCTGACCGTGATCCGCGAAGTCGCCGAGAGCGCCGAGCAAACGGTCAGCCGCTCGCACGATCTGCGCGAGCTGTTGCGCACGATGACGCGCGCAGCGTATGAATCTGTCCAACGCACCCCCACCCTGCTTAAGATTCTCAAGGAAGCGGGGGTCGTCGATTCGGGCGGCTACGGCTTATACGTGATCTTGGACGGCATGAGTCGCTTCCTCAGCGGACAACCTTTAGGTGAGGAGCATGTTGCTGCCGACAAGGGAATCATCGCCGCCGGTCCACAAGCCGAAGGGGGGTACGGCTACGATGTGCAATACCTGATCTACGCGCCGGCAGATCGGCCACTGGATGTGAGCCAAATCCGCCGCGACATCGAAGCCATGGGCGATTGCCCGCTGGTCATGGGCGATGAGCGTATGGTCAAAGTGCATGTGCACGTGCCGGACCCAGGTGTGCCGTTGAGCTATGGCGCTAAACTCGGATCGCTGCGCGATGTGGTCGTCGAAGACATGCAGGCACAGAGCGAAAGCTTCTTGCCCGGCGTCCCACGCGGGAGTGGACAGTCACAGACGTTGCCGCCGACCGAAATCGCCATCATTGCTGTGGCCTCAGGCGAGGGACTAATCCGCGCTTTCAAGGACGTGGGCGCGCGCATCGTTATTCACGGCGGACAAACCATGAACCCCAGCGTGGACGATTTTCTGAAGGCCATTCAACAGGCAAACGCGCGACATGTGATCTTGTTGCCCAACAACGGCAACATCATCATGACGGCGCAGCAGGCTGCGCAACTGAGCGAGGTGCCGGCCAAAGTAGTGCCCACCCGCACCATCCCTCAGGGCATTGCCGCCGCCATTGCCTTCAATTTTGAACGCGACGTGGAGGGCAATCTACGCCTGATGAGCGAGGCGGCCGGGCGCGTCATCACCTGCGAGATCACACGCGCTACGCGCACGGTGACCGTTGACGGTGTCAGCGCGCGGGAAGGCCAACTGATCGGCCTGATCGACGACCGTCTGGCACTGGCCGGGGACGAGTTGGAAATGTTGACTTCTGAGTTGCTCGAACAGGCAGGCGCCGCCGAGCGAGAGTTGATCACGCTCTATCATGGGAACGACCTACCACGCAGCCAAGCCGAGTTCATCACCAATCAGATGCGCCAGCGCTTCCCCGACCAAGTGATCGATCTGTACGAAGGCCAGCAGGCACATTACTACTTCATCATCGGCATTGAGTGAATTGAGAGGTTCATGAGACCCGGCGCGACTCATCGCCTCCCTCGGCAGCCGAGGATTATCACCGATAGCACAGCGCAGATTTCCCAGGCATGGGCGCGCGATCACCGCGTCGTCGTATTGGCGCAGCACATTCATTTAGACGGAAAGGCCTATCGTGAGGGCATCGATATCGACGACGCCGGCTTCGCTGCATTGGTACACCATCGAGCAGCCAACGACTGGCCGATCATCGAAGCGCCCAGCATCGACGAGTACATCGAAACCTACCACCACATCATTTCAGAAACACCAGAGATTGTGGTGATCGCGCCATCCGACAAACTCACCCGCTCGGCCCAGAACGCCCGCACGGCAGCCGAGTTGTTTCGTGGCCGCGCCAGCATCTCGGTGTTCGATTCTCAAACAATCGGTCTCGGGCTGAACGTCTTGGTGCGGCGAGCAGCCAGCTTGAACGAGAACGGTCACTCCGGAGATAACATCATCAAGCTGACGCGTGGTCTGGCTCCTTGCCTGTACGGGGCGTTCATCACCCAAGATTTGGATCATCTGGCCCGCAGTGGCTGTCTCAGGCCGGCCCAAGCAGAGCTGGGCAAATTGCTCGGCATCATTCCATTCTTGTCCATCGAAGAAGGCCAAATCGTTGCAATTGAAAAGGTGCGCTCGCTTGATCGCGCGCTGGAGAAGCTGGTGGAGTTCGCGGCTGAGTTCGAGTCTCCGCAAGAGTTGGCCGTGGTACAGCTTAACCCCCACCCCGCTCCTCAGACTGAGTTGCTGATTGAGATGTTGCGAGGCGTGTTCCCCGCTTTGGGACACATTCCGATCCGGCCTTGTGGCGCCACAGTCGGGAGTATCATCGGGCCAACAGGCATCGGCGTGATGATCTACGAAGAAGTAGACGGTCAGCGCTAACGGCTGATGCGAGACAATCCACGCCACTTCTATCCTATTGACGGATGACCTATGTTGAATGTCAGAGAATATCACCGAGTGAGCAGCATCGAAGAGGCGTTGGAGCTACTGCGCAAACAGCCCGCCGCCAGCCTCGTCAGCGGCGGCACTGCACTGATCGGCGAGTCGCCTGAAAACATCGAGACGGTGATCGACATAAGCGCTTTGCCGCTCGATCAGATCGCGCTCGACCGCGAGCACAATCTGTTGACGTTGGGGGCCAACGTCACCCATCAAATGTTGGTTGAGGGGGCTGGCGATCTGCCTCTCACACCGATGTTCGAGATTTTGTGCACCACGGCGCATGCCATGTCCGGCCTGAACATCCGCAACCGGGCAACGTTAGGCGGCGCGCTTGCGACAGCCGATAGCGCCTCGCCGTTGGTCACAGCATTGCTGGCATGCGACGCAGAAGTGAGCGTGTGGACGGCCTCGGCGTCCACCGATAAGCCCCGCACGCTGCCTTTAGCCGGCTTCTTGTCATACCGCGCACAGATTCTGGCTGAAGGAGCGCTGATCACTCATATTCGGTTGCCGTTAGCCGATCCGGCCATGCGCTTCGCCTACGACCGTGTGGCGCGCACGCCGCGCGATTACCCGATCGTGTGCGCGGTAGCGCGTTGCGCCATGAAAGACGGCATCGTGGGCAGCGTCAGGATCGCTCTGGGCGGCGTTGCTGCTACACCGATCCGCCTACCGGCGCTGGAGCTTGGCCTGGAAAAGAAGCCCTTGCTCGATTTTCTTGACCGCGAGTTGCTTTCGGCCATCAGCGCCCTGAATCCACCGAGTGACTGGCTGGGCAGTGCAGAATACCGCCGAGAAATGGCGGGCGTGCTGGCGCGACGGGCTATTCTGCGCGCGGCGCAGGCTGCACAAGGGTAAACCGGATGCACGAAACAGCTCAGTTGCTCCACCTGGCCGCCCAGCGCATTGAACAGGGACTGCCCTGTGCGCTATGCGCGGTCGTACGTGCCAGCGGTTCTGTGCCGCGCCACGCTGGCTCAAAGTTGCTCGTCTCGGCAGAGGGCGAGATTTTGGCCGGCACGATCGGCGGCGGCGAGATGGAAAGCCGTGTGATCGCCGAAGCGCAACAAGCGTTGCGCGACGGCGCGCCACGTCTGGTTTCCTATCGGTTGACCGATCCATCAAGCGGCGATCCAGGGGTGTGCGGTGGACAAGCCGAAATTTTTATCGACCCGCTCCTGCCGCCGCCGGCCCTGTTCATCATCGGCGCAGGCCATGTGGGGCGCGCGCTGGCGCATCTGGCGCGCTGGGCCGGCTTTTACGTGATCGTGGCCGACGACCGACCGGACTGGTGTTCTCCGCAGGCAATCCCGGAAGCCAACGAGCATCTGTGCGGATCGCTTACCGACCAGATCGAGCAGATTGCACAACGCATCGCTCGCGCGCCACAGAGCTACGTGGCGCTGGTCACCCGCAGCTCGCCGATCGATGTCGCTATTCTGCCGACGCTGCTGCGCGCCGCGCCGGCTTACATCGGCGTGATCGGCAGCCGCCGACGCTGGCTGACCACAGCGCAGGCCCTACGCCAGGCGGGCGTAGCCGAAGCCGACCTGGCGCGTGTGCATTCTCCGATCGGGCTGGAGATCGAGGCCGAGACGCCGGAAGAAATCGCCGTAAGCATCATGGCGCAGATCGTGCACGTGCGGCGCAGTGGATCGACGAGCCAAAGTCAAGCCTGAACGGCTCCAGCACGACCGACTTTCACAATATGTCCTTGATCGAGCGGGCCACGTTGAGCGGCACATGTTCCGCAAGCTGCTCAACCGTGGCCGCCTTCATTCCCTCGATCGAGCCAAACACACGCAGCAACTTGCGTCGGCGCACCGGCCCCACGCCGGGGATGGCGTCAAGCTGCGACGCCAAACTGATCTTTTCACGCTGTCGGCGATGTCCACTGAGGCCATAGCGATGTGCTTCGTCGCGGATGCGCTGTACCAAATAGAACGCCTGCGACTGCCGCGGCAGCATAATCGATTCCAGCTTGCCGGGCATGAAGATTTCCTCCTGCTGCTTGGCCAACGAGATAACCGGCACGATGTGCAACAGGTCAAACTGCTCAAGCACTTCCACGGCTACGCCGAGCTGTCCTTTGCCACCATCGATGATGATCAGATCGGGCAACAAGCGCCACACTGCATCCGCATTGCGCCGGTTTACCTCAAGCCTGTCAGCCGGCTGCTCCGTTCCAGACGTATCCTGCGTGTCCTGCCAGCGTTGAAAGCGGCGCGTGAGCATTTGGCGCAAAGACTCAAAGTCATTCGGGCCGGGCAAGCCGCGAATGTTAAAACGACGATAGTCGCTCTTGCGCGGCTGGCCGTGAGCGAAAACCACCATGCTGCCGACCACGGCAACACCCTGAGTGTTGCTGACATCGTAGCATTCGATGCGCCCCGGCAAACGAGGCAAGCCCAAGGCATCTTGCAACTCGCGCAAAGCGCTCTCTTGGCGGTGCGAATCCTCCTGCCATTGCGCCTTGAGAGAGGTCAGCGTGGCAGCGGCGTTTTGAGCGGCCAGCTCGACCAAGCCGGCATCGGTCTCGCCGCGCGGGGTGCGCAAGCGTACTGCGCTGCCGCGCTTGCGCTTGAGCCAATTCTCCAGAATAACGGCTTCATCGATTTGCGCCGGCAGCAACACCTCTGGCGGCACATAAGCCGCCTCGCCGTAGAACTGCTGCAAGAAAGCCCTCAGCAGCTCCGTCTCGTCTGCTCCTTCAGCGCCGTCGAGCACAAAATATTCCTGGCCGAGCAACTTTCCGCCTCGGATAAAGAGCACTTGCACGCAAGCCTCCCCATCGGCGCGGGCAAACGCAATCACATCCTGATCAGAAGCGGCGCTGCTCACCACGCGCTGCTTTTCGACGACATGCCGCGCGGCCTTCAACTGATCGCGGTACCACGCCGCGCGCTCAAATTGCAAATTCTCAGCAGCTTGTTCCATGCGGGCCTGCAAGTCAACGAGCACTTGGTCGCTTTTGCCTTCAAGAAAGTCGCACAGGCGCTGAATGGTGGCGCGGTATTCGGCGCGGCTGATGGCGCCGATACAGGGGGCGCTGCACAGTTTGATGTCATGGTACATACAGGCGCGCTTGTCCTGACCGGTGATCACGCGATCACAATCGAGAAAGGGGAACATGCGTCGCAGCGCATCGCGCGTGGCATACACTGCCCTGGTGTCGCTAAACGGGCCAAAGTAGCGTGCGCCGTCGCGTTCCATGCGCCGGGTGACGCGGACGGTGGGGAAGTCATCTTGTAGAGTGACTTTCAGATAAGGGTAGCGTTTGTCATCCTTGAGGCGGACATTGTAGCGCGGCTGGTGGCGCTTGATCAATTCCGCTTCTTGAATCAGCGCCTCCAGCTCGTTACCACGCACCACAAACTCGATACGCGCGATGTCGCGCACCAGCCGGCCTATTTTTGGAGAGGCCAGCCAGACGTTCGGGTTGAAGTACGAGCGAACCCGGTTGCGCAGGTTAACCGCCTTGCCGACGTAGATCACTTTGCCGTTGGCATCGTAGAACAAATAACAGCCCGGCTCGGTCGGCAAGCTGCGCACGGTTGCATCTAGATGTTCTGGCACAGACATCGGCGCAGATTATAGGCAAACAGACAAGGCACCTTACGACTCATATGTGACGCAGAACACAGGTGAAATTATTCTGTCGTAGAATGGCCGCGTTCATTAATCGGCGCGCCGGCAGACATGGCAACCGGCGCGACGATCACAAATTCGTTTTTAATCGTGTGTCTTTATGTGGAAGGAGTTTCCGTGGCTGAAGTAGAAGTGGACACCTTGACCAACCTGTTGCCCAGGCGCATCGCCAAGCTCACGGAGTTGGCGTACAACCTGTGGTGGACTTGGCACCCTGAAGTGCCGCGCTTGTTTCAGCGGATTGACCCGGTGCTGTGGGAAACGGTCTATCACAACCCTGTAAAGTTTCTGCACCGCGTCGAGCGTGACGCACTGCGAGCTGCCTATAACGACAAGCGGTTCGCGGCC
>JANWVJ010000156.1 GCA_025056895.1 Thermoflexales bacterium | reverse complement strand
AGTCCACCTCGCCAAAGAATACCCCCCGCGTGGCTGCGCGGCGGATGGTCCTGGATAGATTCTGAATCGGAATAGCCATGCTTTGAACGCACGCATGATACTTTGAGATAGGTTTTGGCGCATCTCGGCTATGTCGCCGCCGACTCACTCATGCTATTTACTCTGACCGTCAGTTTGTGCAAATCTAGGTGTGGTGGAGGAACTAAGGTGGAAGCGGCAACAGTGATCACCCCAACGAACGGACAAATCAAGGAAGGGTGGGTTGACACAACAGATCGCATTGAAGTGCCCAAGATGCTGAACGACGAGCAAGTGCGCTTCTTCGTCGATCAAGGCTACTTGGTCGTTGAGGACTTGGTGACCCCAGAAGAACTAGAAGAGTTGAAGCGCGATACTGCCTTCATCGCTCGCGGCGGATACCCAAACCCGACGCTGAAGCCGCTGCCGGCCGAGATGTCCGATGCGCAAGTGCTGCGCAACATCTTGTGCATTCATCAACCCCACTACATCAGTCCGGTGATGCTCAAGTATGTCAAACATCCCAAAATCTGCGGCGTGCTCAGCCAGATCACCGCTGCACATTTGCCCTACTGGGATGGCAGCGTCAAGTGTATGCAGTCGATGCTGTTTGTAAAACCGCCCCAGTTTCAGGGGCAGGCCTGGCATCAGGACGAGATTTACATTCCTACGCGCGACCGTTCGCTCATCGGCGCCTGGATAGCAATCGATGACGCTACCGTTGAGAACGGTTGTCTGTTCATCATTCCTGGGTCACACCGCAGCGGTTATCTCTTTCCCCAGCGCCCGCACAACAACCCAGACGAGTTTGACTTTGCGCCGGAGAGCTACGGCTTTGATGATTCCCAGGAAATTCCCGTAGAGGTCAAAGCCGGTACGGTAGTCTTCTTCAACGGTTATCTGTTGCACCGCTCGCGCAAGAACCGCAGCCAAGGCTATCGCCGTGTGCTGGTGAACCACTATATGAACGCTTGGTCGCTATTGCCTTGGAGCCTGAAAGAAGGTGAGCGGCCCGCGAACGCAGACGTGCGCAAGGTTGTGCCGGTGGCCGGCATCGATCCGTATCGATGGAAAGGCTATGAGCCGGTGGATCGAGATGTGTGGTTGCGCACGTGCAAAGCAAACGAAGACGGGCGCACCTTTGATGAAGATGAGCGGCCGGCAGACGATTAGACAATCCGCCGCCGAACAGGCGTGTATACATTGTAGATACCCCTATACACCCAAAGCTGTCTCAGGCGGGCTGACGGCCGGCGATAGTTTGGTGGTACAATACCCTTTCATTCGGTATTGACTTTTGAATCTGGCCTTCTATAATTTGGTTGCAACGCAAGAACGTGCATTTCAAGTGCTTAGGGGTGCTTAAGCGCGGGCGATGATACTCGCACGCGCTATCATTTGTTTTTCAGCAAGGAGTAAGCGCATTCATGGAACTGCGGGACTTTAAAGCTCTCCGAATCAGCCTGGCGTCTCCTGATCAGATTCGCTCCTGGTCCTACGGCGAGGTGACCAAGCCCGAGACAATCAACTATCGCCGCTTGCGCGCGGAAAAGGACGGTCTGTTCGACGAGGCTATCTTTGGCCCGACCAAAGATTATCAATGCTACTGCGGCAAGTACAAAAACATCCGCTACAAGGGCATCATCTGCGACAAGTGTGGTGTTGAAGTGACCAAAGCCTCGGTGCGCCGCGAACGCATGGGGCACATCAATCTGGCTGCGCCGGTAGCGCACGTATGGTACACGCGGCGCGTGCCCAGCTTTCTCGGCACGTTGCTGGACATCAGCCGGCGCAATTTAGACCGGGTCTTGTACTTTGCCCAATACATCGTCACCTACGTGGATGAAGACGCGCGCCAGAAAGCGCTGCGCCGGCTGCAAGAGGACTACGACAGGCGCATCGCCGATTTGGAAGCCAAAACCAAAGCCCAAGAAGACAGCGCCAGCGGCAAGTTGCTCAAACAACTGGTCAAATTGCAGCAACTTCTGGATGCTACCGTCCAGAAGTTCGATGATGAGCTAGCCGCAGCCACCGAGCCGATCATGAAGGCAGCTCAGCGTTTGCAGAAAGAGATCGATACCAAACAGGGGCGCACCATCCGCGTGCCGATTGTTTACGAGCCAACCAACACCGTCATTGCTGCCGAGGGTGACACGGTTGGCCGCGAACACATCACCGTGCTCAATCGCGTGGTGAAAGAGCAGCTTAATGCCATTGAGCTGAAGATCAATGAAGAGAAGGAACGCCAGGTCGCCAAAATCCAGGGAGAGATCGACATCTTGCAAAGCAAGGTGGACAATGAGACGCGCGCAATTGCCGAGCGTCTGTCTCAAGAAATGGAGACCCTGACGGCGCGCTACACCCAAGACCGCGAAGACTTACAGACGCTGGCCGTCTCCCAGTTCCTCACCGAATCGCGCATGCGCGAGCTGAAGCAAAAGTTTGGCCAAGTGTTTAAGGCCGATATGGGCGCTGAAGCGTTTTATGAAATCTTGCGCCGCATTGACCTCGATCAACTGGCCAAGGAGTTGTGGCGCGAAGTGCGCCATAGCCTGAGCAAGGTTAAAAAGAAGAAGGCAATCAAGCGTTTGCGCATCGTCGAAGCGCTGCGCAAGAGTGGCAACCGGCCTGAGTGGATGATCCTCACCGTTCTGCCGGTCATCCCTCCTGAGTTGCGGCCTATGGTGCAACTGGACGGTGGGCGCTTCGCTACTTCTGACCTGAACGATTTGTATCGTCGTGTGATCAATCGCAACAACCGATTGAAGCGATTGTTGGAGTTGGGTGCGCCGGATGTGATCGTGCGCAACGAGAAACGCATGTTGCAAGAGGCGGTCGATTCGCTTATCGACAACTCTCAGCGCGGCAAGGCCCTGAGCCGGCGCGGACGCCGCGAGTTGAAATCTCTGAGCGACATGCTGAAGGGTAAGAAAGGACGCTTCCGCCGCAACTTGTTGGGTAAGCGTGTGGACTACTCCGGTCGCTCGGTGATCGTGGTCGGCCCGAACTTGAAATTGCACCAGTGCGGTTTGCCCAAGTCGATGGCACTTGAGCTGTTCAAGCCGTTCGTCATCCAGAAACTGGTTGAGCTGAACTACGCCTCCAACGTAAAAGGCGCCAAGCGCGTCATCGAGCGCGAGCGCCCCGAAGTGTTTGAAGTCTTGGAGGATGTGATCAAGACGCGCCCCGTGTTGCTCAACCGCGCTCCAACTCTGCATCGTCTCGGCATTCAAGCGTTTGAGCCGTTGTTGGTAGAAGGCAAGGCGATTCAGTTGCACCCCTTGGTGTGCGCGGCGTTCAATGCCGATTTCGACGGCGATCAAATGGCCGTGCATGTGCCGCTCTCGCGCAAAGCGGTTGAAGAAGCCCGCCGGCTGATGATCTCGACCCAAAACCTACTTAAGCCCAGCGACGGCGAGCCGGTGGTCGCGCCTTCTAAGGACATGGTGCTGGGGGTGTACTACCTCACCATGTCTGAGCCAGGCCAACTTAAGGGCGATGGACGCGCCTTCAGCAGCATCGATGAAGTGGAGATGGCCTACGCCAACGGCCTCCTGCACATCCACGCTAATATCAGCTTGTTGGTGGAGACGTACTTCGATGACAACGGCGCGCGTTATCCGGACGAGAAACCGGTGCGCCGTGTTATCAAGACTACAGTGGGCCGCGCGTTGTTCAATCGCATCGTGCCGGCCGAGATGCGCTTTGTCAACCGCACGCTGGACAAGGGCGATGTGCAAAAGCTGATCGCTCAGACCTTCCGCGTGCTCGGCCCGCAACGCCACGACGATGTGATCCAGTTCCTCGATGCAATTAAGGATATCGGTTTCAAATACGCCACCTTGTCCGGCGTCAGCGTCGCCATCAGCGACATTACCGTGCCGCCGGAGAAGTTCAGCATCCTTGAAGAGGCAGAGGCCAAAGTGCGTGAAGTGGAGCGCCAGTATCGACGCGGCCTGATGACCGATGACGAGCGCGAAAGTCGCACCATCGCCATTTGGACAGAAGCCAAAGATCAAGTCGCGGCTGCCGTCAAGAAGTTCATGAATCCGATCGGCAATCTCAGCGTGATGGCGGTGTCCGGCGCTACGAAAGGCGGCTTCGGTCCGATTGCGCAGTTGGCCGGCATGCGCGGCATGATGGCCGATCCCTCTGGGCGCATTATTGCGTTGCCCATTCGCTCTAACTTCCGCGAAGGTCTGGACGCCCTGGAGTTCTTCATCTCGACCCATGGTCAGCGCAAAGGCTTGGCCGATACAGCGATGCGCACTGCCGACGCTGGCTATCTGACCCGCCGGCTTGTCGATGTCGCTCAGGATGTGATCATCAATTCCGACGATTGCGGAACCACCAGCGGTGTGTGGATTCGCGCTTCGGATGATATTGGTGGACAAAAGATGCGCGAGCGCTTGTTGGGCCGCGTGGTTGCTGCTTCGGTGCTGCATCCTAAAACCGGCGCGCTGATCATCGACCGCAATCAAATGATCGATGAAGCGATTGCCGAAGCCATTGAGAAAGCCAAAGTGCAAGAAGTGCTGGTGCGCTCTCCGCTGACATGCGAGTTGGAGCATGGTCTTTGCCAACTGTGCTATGGACGCGATCTCGGTCGTGGCCGGCTGGTCGCAATCGGCGCGGCAGTAGGCATCATTGCTGCCCAGTCCATCGGCGAGCCGGGCACACAGTTGACCTTGCGCACATTCCACACCGGCGGCGTGGCCAGTGCAACGGATATCACCCAGGGTCTGCCGCGCGTCGAAGAGTTGCTCGAAGCGCGCAAGAAACCCAAGGCTGAAGCCATCATGGCCGACATTTCGGGCAAAGTGTCGATCGAACGCTTAGATGGTGGCATACGCCGTGTCCGCGTGGTCGATGTTCAGTTGCAGCGGGATGAATACAACGTGCCCGGCAACTGGTCGATCAAAGTTGAGGACCAGCAAGAGGTCAAAGACAAAGAAGTGATTGCCGTGCGCGGCGATCAGGAGATGCGCGCTGAACATGGCGGTCGCGTGATTCGCGATGGACTGACGATTGCCGTCGTGTATGAGACCCGTGAAGAGGTCGAGTATGAAGTCCCGCCGGCAGCCCGCTTACTGGTTCAAGATGGACAAATGATCAACGCAGGTGATCCCATCACCGAGGGCACGAAGAATCCGCACATGTTGCTGAAGGTATTAGGTCGTGAGGCGGCCCAACAATACCTGCTCAGCGAAGTGCAAAAAGTCTATCGCTCTCAAGGTGTCAATATCAACGACAAACATTTCGAGATCATCATTCGCAAGATGATGAGCCGAGTGCAGATCACTGCACCGGGCGACTCGGGGTATCTGCCTGGTGACTTGGTGCATCGCTTGGAGTTGCAACGCACAAACGAGGCGTTGACTGCCGAAGGCAAACGTCCGGCCATCGGCGCGCCGGTGCTGTTGGGCATTAGCAAGGCTGCCTTGGCAACAGATTCCTTCTTGTCGGCCTCCTCCTTCCAGCAGACGATCCGTGTATTGGCAGGAGCGGCGATTGAAGGCAAACGCGATGATTTGCTCGGTCTGAAAGAGAATGTCATTCTCGGCAAATTAATTCCGGCCGGCACGGCCATCCGCACCACCCTGGTGGACAATTACGAAGGTGTGCTGTTGTCCTCTGCGGAACCAAAGGCGAAGTTGCCCAGCTCCCGCCGCGCAGAGATTGCTTTGCTCGGTATCGGGCCTGAAGGTGAGGCGATGTTAGAGGAGGCGCTGCCTAAGTTGGAAGATTCCTCCCTGCTCGCCAGCCAACCTGATCTTCCGCCTGAAAGCAGTCGTTCTGACGAAGACCTGGCATAGCCATGCTCAGGCCCCATCGAAACAAAAACCTGAAGGTGAAAGCCTTCAGGTTTTTGTTTGGGTGCTCTGTGTTACCAGCGATAGGAATGTGGCCCGAAGTCGGCCTCGTAGTAGGGGGCAACCATCTGACCCACCGGAATGACGGCATCGATCCGCCGGCGATCCTCGTCGTT
Source organism: Thermoflexales bacterium (assembly GCA_025056895.1). Classification (GTDB taxonomy): domain Bacteria; phylum Chloroflexota; class Anaerolineae; order J036; family Brachytrichaceae; genus Roseilinea. The sequence continues at coordinate 1,132 of JANWVJ010000156.1, read as the reverse complement.
GATCATCACCTCAAGTGCTTTGAGGTTGTCTTCGAGCTGTTCCATTGTGCGTGGGCCGATAATCGGACTGGTCACGCCGGGTTGTTGTGTGCACCAGGCCAGCGCGAGTTGAGATAGCGTGCATCCCTTGTCTTGCGCGATCAGCTCAAGTCCTTCAATCACGTCGAAGATGCGCTCGCTCCAGCGTCGACGCAGAATAGGGTTGTCTTTGTACTCGGCAAAGCGCGTCCCTTCGGGCGGTTCCTGGCCGCGCTTGTATTTGCCTGTCAGCAGACCGCCGGCCAGTGGACTCCAGGGGATGATGGCAAAGCCGTAGGTGATGGCCATCGGTAGCAATTCACGTTCGATGCGACGATCGAGCAAATTGTACGGCGGTTGCTCGCACACAAAGCGGTTCAACCCCAGCTCTTTGGAAACCCATAATGATTCGACCAGTTGCCAGGCGGCAAAAGTGCTGGTGCCGATGTAGCGCACTTTGCCGGCCCGGATCAAGTCATCCAGTGCGCGCAGGGTTTCGTCAATCGGGATAGATGACTGAGGGCGGTGAATCTGGTATAAGTCAATGTAGTCGGTTTGCAGCCGGCGCAGGCTGGCTTCACATTGCTGGATGATATGCCGCCGACTATTGCCGCGCATATTCGGGTCACCGTCGTCCATCACACCGTGTACTTTAGTAGCCAGCACAACCTGATGGCGCTTGCCGTTCCGCTTCAATGCCTCTCCGGTCACTTCTTCGCTGCGGCCTCGGCTGTACACGTTCGCCGTATCGAGGAAGTTGATGCCGGCGTCAATCGCACGGTCGATGATGGCGTATGATTCTTCTGCGCCGGTTTTGCCCCCGAACATCATGCAGCCCAAACATAGTACGCTGACTTGAGCACCCGTGCGGCCCAACGAGCGATACTCCATCTGCGCTTACTCCTTCAAGAAAATCTCAATCACCGGCACGATCACGTCCGGCTTCTTCACCGGCAACTCTAGCACAGCAGTGTCTTCGGGGATGTATTGCGTCACCGCCTCGTGGTCGTAGTCGCGCAAGACAGATTTGATCGGTACTTCGCTGGCATCGTGCAGCATCTGCGCGTATTCGATTGTGCCGGCCATGCCGTCCAGATAAATCCACTTGAACGGC
>JANWVJ010000155.1 GCA_025056895.1 Thermoflexales bacterium | reverse complement strand
CGTGGCCGATCAAAATCACCGCTGCGTTGATCTTTTCCTGTACACGGCAGATGGTTTCCATCACCTGTCGTTGCACTACCACGTCCAGCGCGCTGGTTGGCTCGTCTGCGATGATCACTTTCGGGCTGAGCAAAATGCCGATAGCGATGCAGACGCGCTGCTTCATGCCGCCGCTCAGCTCGTGTGGATACATGCGGAACACGCTGCGCTTGAGTTCCACCGATTCCAGCGCGCGTTCGGCGCGCTCGATCAGTTCTCGTTCGCTGGCGCGAGGGATGTGGTCGCGCATGGCATCCATCATCTGCGCGCCGATGCGCATGACCGGGTTGAGCGAGTTCATCGCGCCCTGTGGGATGTAGCTGATCTTGCTCAGGCGGGCTTGGCGCATCTCGTCTTCGTTGAGCTTGAGCAAATCGATCTGGCCCATGTCGGTGTGGATGATGGCGCTGCCGGCTTCAATGCGTCCGGGCGGTTTGATCATCTGCATCAACGCCAGCGCCAAAGTGGATTTTCCACAACCGGATTCGCCGACTAATCCCAGCCGCTCGCCGGCCTTCAATGTGAGGTCTACGCCGTCCACTGCTTTCACGCGGCCGGCGTCAGTGTAGTAGGTCACTTGCAAGTTGTTGACTTGCAGAGCGATCGGTTCTGTGCCGTTGGGTGATGTCATTCCGACCTCCGCACGCGCGGGTTGGCGATTTCATCCAGTCCACGATTAATGAGCGAGAGCGAAGCAAAGATCATGACGAGCGCCAACGAAGGCCATAGCACCCACCACCACCATTGATTAAAGATGGCCGAATGGAATTGCGCCCAGCGGATGGTCATGCCGATGGTTGGCTCGCGCGCCGGCCCTAGCCCCAGCACTTCCAGACCAAAGCTGGAACCGATCCCGCCCATCACTGCGCCGACGAAGCTAGCAGCCAGGTAAGGCAGCATATTGGGCATCAATTCCTTGAAGATGATCTCCAAGTTGCTCATGCCGGACAGCTTCGCCACGCTCACAAATGTGCGCTCACGCAGGCTAAGCACTTGTGAGCGCACCACGCGCGCAGTGCCCATCCACGACAAGATTGAAGCGACTCCTGCCATGGTGAAGATGGTGACCTTATTCTTGTCCACAATGGTGCTAGCAATGATGATTTTTAGGATGAGGGGTGGGATGGTCATCAGCACTTCGGTGACCCAGCGGATCACACTGTCAACCCAGCCTCCGTAGTAGCCGGCCAGGAATCCTAGAACAACCCCGACAAACAGTCCTATTGAGCCGGCCATCACGCCTATCGAGCCGGTCAACAAAATTCCGCGCGCCATGACGGCCAGCAAGTCTCGCCCATCGCGGTCAGTACCCAGTGGATACTCTGCACTGGGGGGTTGCACAGCCGGCGCAGCCAGAGGGTACGCACGCGTGCTGGTGTCGATCAATAGCGACCCGCCAATGCTGAAGATCAATAAAAAAGCGAGCATGGCCAGCCCAACGACCAGACTCTTGTTGCGACGGAGGTAACGCAACGTGAGCTTCAGTCGATTGGGCTTTGTGCTGCCTGTTTGAATCGGAATAGACAATTCCATCGTAGATTCCCTTGCTAAAGTTTAGAGTGTTAGATCAAAACCAGATTACTTTCGATCGTAGCGAATACGAGGGTCGAGCAACGGATACAAGATGTCTACCACCATCATGCTGAAGCCAACGGCGAAGATGGTGATCATTCCGATCCCGTAGATGACGAAGAAATCGTTTGCGCCGATTGCAGCATTCAGTAACGAGCCGATCCCAGGGAAGCCGTATAGGTATTCCACCAAGATGCCTGCTGAGACAATAGACCCAAACGCCAGTGCCAAGCCGGTCACTTGAGGCAAAATGGCGTTTCGCACGTAGTACCAATAGAAAATGCGGCCTTGCTTCAGCCCTTTGTGCTCGGCGAAATTGACGTAGTCTTCACCCAGTACGGTGACGCCCATGCCGCGCATGCCTAGTGCCCAGAATCCCACCGACGCTAAGATGAGCGATAAGGACGGCAGAATAGCGTGTCGTCCGACATCTAACAGAAACTCCAGGCTGAGCTCGGGGGTGGCAAAACGACCGGTTGTGTATGCGCCGCTGAGCGGTAGCAGTCTCGCGCGGAACGCAATGAAATAGATCAACAACAAGCCCAACAAATAGGGTGGTATGGCTGCCAGAACCATGAGCGGAGTAACCATCCCCTTAACCCAACTCGGGCTGCGCGGCCAGCCGGCCAAGGCGCCGATTGCGGTGCCGATCAGGAAGGTGAGAATTGTTGTAACAGTCACTAGTGCAATTGTCCAAGGCAATGCTTGGCTGATCAGCTCATTGACCGTGCGTGGATAACGCATTAGGGAATAGCCCAAGTCACCGCGCGCCAGGCCGCTGATGTAATCGAAATATTGCTCGATCAAAGGCTTGTTCAACCCGAATTTGGCCTCGAATGCTCTGACCAGTTGCTCCATATCGCGTGGCGCGTAGCCGGTCGAGCGTTGAATTTCGGCGAATCGTTCGCGAATCGGGTTAACTGGGGAAAGGCGAGGAACAAAAAACAAGGCGGTGGCCGCACTCCACATCACAAAGATGAAGAACAAAAATCGGCGCACCAGGTAACTCAGTTTCACCCTAGAACCTCCGTTTGAACATTTGCCTGAGCAGAATTATCCTGTTAAAGCTAGGCGGCGCGCAGCGGTGATTCCTGCGCGCCGCCTGCTGTGCAGTGGCTTGCTCTTATTGTTCAACAGCCTTCAGGCCCATGACAATCAGTGGGAAGGTCAACGCCCAGAATGCACCGTTGACATACGGGTTTTCCTGCGTTGGCCAGTTTGTCCAGTAGGTCTGATTGTACGGGATGCGGTGCAACCACTGCACCATCGGGATATCGATCATGTCGGTCCAGTAGATATCGATTGCTTTTTCGAACAGCTCGTTGAGCTTTGGATCGCCCGGAGCGGTCACGCGCATTTCGTCCACGATGGCGTCAAATTCGGCATTGGAATAGCGCGAGAAGCGGTTTCCACCGGTCGCAGTCCCGATCGGTGCAGCGAACCGGCTGTGATACAGCTCCATCGTAGCATATGGGTCGAGGACGCTGGCACCATGGCCGAACAGGTACAGGCCGGGCTTCCCTTCTGCCATATTGTTGTAGGCATCGCTCCCGAAGTTGATCGCAGCCTCGAAGCCGCCCCGTCGCAGCATCTCTACCAGCACCGGCGTGATGTCGGCATGAATCGACTCGAAGCCGTGAATGGTGGCGTTGACACGCTGACCATCCTTCACCCAGAACCCTTCGGCGTCTTTGGTAAAGCCGGCCTTCTCCATGCGCGCGGCGCTCTCTTGCAGGTCGAATCGGCGCACCAGTTGTTCACCCTTGGCCCGCACCGGATCCAGGTACTTGCGGAGACCTGGATACTCCGGATACGGGAAGATGGTTGTAATCTTGGCGCCGTTGTACACCACCTTGTCAATCGTATCGCGGTCAATGGCCAAGTTCATGGCCCAGCGCACGTCTGGGTTGCTGTACGGCTCCAGCGCCGTGTTCACCCACAGCGAGTTCGGCCACCAGTCAATGTAACCCAGCGGCTCATCGCGACCGGTGTGGGTGATGATCTTCGGATTCTCTTGAACCACCGTGCGAATCAGCGACGGCCGTAAGTCCAAGCAAGAGTCACATTCGTTGTTCACCACGCGTTGCGCAGCAATCGTCATATCCCCCATCGGGATCATGGTCACGCGCTGCACGTCAGGCTTGGGCTGGAAGCCGATCTTGAAGCCCCACCAGTCGTCCCGCACATCCCAAATCTTTTGTTGCGGTGTCTGGAAGGTGTTGAACATCCCGCTGTGCACAATGTCGTTGCCGCCGGGGAAATCCAGAATATCCGGAACTTTCTCGAACACGTGCTTGGGAACGATCGGGATGCCCGTGTCGAACTTGAAACTGAGCATCTCGAACTTGAAGCGCGGGTTGGGCGACTTAAGCTTGATGACCACTGTGCGATCGTCGGGCGCAGTGACTTCGTTCACGAATTCCTGGAACTGGGCATGGTAGTTCAGCTTATCGTTTGTAGCAATTAAGTCGAGGGTGTACTTCACATCGGCAGAGGTGATCGGCACCCCATCACTCCACTCTGGCCCCTCTCGCAAAGTGATTGTTAACTCGGTGTAATCGTCGTTGTACTTGCCGCTCTCGGCCAACCACGGAATTTCCTTGTCGGCAAAGATGGAGTAATAGAACAACGGCTCCCATAGCAGGGGATGGCCTTCTTGAACTTGGAAGGGATTTGTCAAACCATGATTGGTGTACTGGCCGCCCCAGCCGAAAGTGAGCGACAGGGTACGGTTGCGTGGCACTTCTCTAGATGTGATTGCCGAGGGGGTGGCTGTGGGGATTTCTGTTGGGGCGGGGGCTGCGGGCGCGGAAGTTGGTTCTGCCGCAGCAGGTGTCGGCTGGGCCGGCGCTGCCGGGCTGGCTGGAGCGCATGCGGCTGCAAGAGCGCCCGTGCCGGCTATCGCTGACAGATGAAGCATTTGGCGACGAGTAAGTTTGTGTGACATGTCTAATCTCCGCTCTTTTCTATCTCGATTTGGATGATTGAAATGCTGACCAGTTGATTAAGTAAATAGCTGACTTGCAACATGTTTCATCTAATCTAACCGATAGACCTCCTCTTCTTTTCTGTTGTGGGTGCCTCCTGCTTGTTTGGATGTAGTCGTTGGTTCCCTTTGCAGCGCAAGTTGGCTTGCGGTGTTACTCGGTGGCCAACTACGCACACTAGATTATCATGACTGGCCGAAGTTGACAAATTACACGGGCAAAGCAAGGGCGCTTGTTGCTTGCGTGCTAGCCGGCGCCGGCGATTTTAGATGATCTTCCCTGATAGCGCGCTCAGATGTGAGGCGCTATCAGGGAATGAACCGCCGTAACCTACTGTTACTGAGCAGCTTTCAGACCGAGCACCAACAACGGGAAGGTGTGATGCCAGTAGGCGCCGTTCAGGTAGGGGTTATCCTGTGTGGGCCAGTTGACCCAGTAAGTCTGGTTGTAGGGGATGCGGTGCAGCCACTGGATCACCGGAATGTCGATCATATCTGTCCAGTAGATGTCGATGGCCTTCAGGAATAGATCGTTCAGCCGAGGATCACCGGGGGCGATCGCGCGCATCTCGTCTACTACTGCGTCAAGCTGCGGATTGGCATAGCGTGAGAAGCGGTTGCCGCCGGCAGTTGTGCCGATTGGGGCGGCAAATCGGCTGTGATACAGCTCCATCGTCGCATAGGGGTCAATCACGCTGGCGCCGTGCCCGAACAGATACAGGCCGGGCTTGCCATCGGCCATGTTCTGATAGGCATCTGCGCCGAAGTTGATCGACGCTTCAAATCCGCCGCGTCGCAACATCTCCACCAGCACCGGGGTGATGTCGGCGTGGATCGATTCAAAGCCGTTGATCGTGGCGTTCACACGCTCGCCGTTCTTCACCCAGAAGCCATCGGCGTCCTTGGTGAAGCCGGCCTTCTCCATGCGCGCGGCGCTCTCCTCTAGGCTGAAGCGGCGCACGCCCAGCTCTTCCCCGCGCGGCCGCGCCAGGTCGAGATACTTCTTCAGCGCCGGGTACTCCGGATACGGGAAGATAGTCGTGATCTTGGCGCTGTTGTACACCACTTTGTCAATCGTATCCCGATCCAGCGCCAGACTCATGGCCCAGCGCACGTCTGGGCTGCTGTACGGCTCTAGGGCGGTGTTGACCCACAGCGAGTTCGGCCACCAGTCGATGTAACCCAGCGGCTCATCCCGACCCGTGTGTGTGGTGATCTTCGGGTTTTGATCAACCGCTGTGCGAATGAGGGATGGGCGCAAGTCCAGACAGGCGTCGCACTCGTTGTTCACTACGCGCTGGGCGGCAGTTGTCATGTCAGACAGCGGGATCATCGTCACGCGCTGAATATCAGGCTTCTGCTGGAAGCCGCTCTTGAAGCCCCACCAATCATCACGGATGTCGAAGACCTTCTGCTGCGCTGTCTGGAAGGTATTGAACATGCCGCTGTGCACAATGTCATCACCGCCGTTGAACGCAGTAATGTCCTCCACCTTCTCAAAGACATGCTTGGGCACAATCGGAATGCCCGTGTCGAACTTGAAGCTCAAGATTTCGAACTTGAAGCGCGGGTTCGGCTCCTTGAACTTGATTACCACGGTCTGGTCATCAGGCGTGGTGGTCTCTTGTACGAACTCGCTCACCTGTGCGTGATAGTTCAGTTTCTCGTTGACTGACAGTGTGTCTAGCGTGTACTTCACGTCTGCCGACGTGATCGGTACGCCGTCGCTCCATTCTGCGCCTCGGCGCATGGTGATCGTCAGTTCGGTGTAGTCATCGTTATATTTGCTGCTCTCGGCCAGCCAGGGGATTTCCTGGTCTGCGAATACCGAATAGTAGAACAACGGCTCCCACAACAGGGCGTTTCCTTCCTGATGGGTATAGCCCGTCGTTGTCCAAGGATTGGTGATGCCTTGGTTGGTGTACTGACCGCCGCCGCCGCCATGATTCAGCACCAACGTTCGGTTGCGTGGCACCTCTTTCAGGGTTGTGGCAGGAGCCGGAGCTTCGGTAGGAGGTGCTTCTGGGGCGGGAGCAGCGGTTGGCGTTGCAGCAGCGGGTTGTTCGGCTGGTTGAGCAGTTGGTGCAGCCGGTGCGCAGGCTGCTGCCAGCGTGCCAGCGCCGGCGAGAGCAGACAGTTGAATCATTCTGCGGCGTGTGATCTTACTGGCCATAGTCCTTAACTCTCCTCGTGTAACTTTAAGTGTTGGAATCTAACTCTCTGAATCAAACGTACAAGACGGGATATCAGTGAGCTTGGGGATCGCAATGGAGTAATCTGCCCGGCTAATCCACCTCCTTGAACATGCAACTGGATGAACACGATTGCCGTTCCGGCCAAGCGGACTGATCTGCCTGGATCGGGCGGCCTCTCTCCTCACGGGTGTTAGGTTAGCACACTTAACAGGGTCTGGCAAGTTGGATGGACGCACTGCTACTGCTCATGTGAGCGCTCCCAAAACGCTCCCGAGGCAATTCGCGTGCGCGCAGGTCCGTTTCTTCAAAGCGCCGATTCGACAGACTGCACAACCGTTCGATCCGGACATCGGCTGTCTGATGTCTCTCTCCAGCTTCGATCAATGCTGGAGTCTTTGGAGGATGAAATCACCAGCCAAATCCGTGTGCAGCGTGTGGAAAACATACCCTCCTGATGTGTCTCAGATGGG
>JANWVJ010000154.1 GCA_025056895.1 Thermoflexales bacterium | reverse complement strand
GAAGCCATTCATCCCGATGCGGCCACGGCGCTGGCCGAAGCCGGCTTTGACGTGGTGCAAACACGCCACAGCCCGCCTTTTGACGACCTGGCGCACGTGGCAGCCGATGCGGTGGTGCTAGGGGTGCGTTCGCGCACCCCGGTTGACGCGCGATTGCTCGAAGCATGTCCGTCTTTGCTGGCGGTGGGTGCGTTCTGTGTCGGCACCGAGCAAATCGATCTCACAGCGTGCCGGCGGCGCGGCGTGGCCGTGTTCAACGCCCCGTACAGCAACACGCGCAGCGTGGTCGAGCTGGCGCTGGGTGAGATGATCATGTTGCTGCGCGGCGTGTTCGGGCGCAGCAACGATCTGCACGCCGGCAAGTGGACCAAATCTGCCGACGGCTGCCGCGAGATTCGCGGCAAACGGCTGGGCATCGTCGGCTACGGCAGCATCGGCTCGCAGCTTTCGGTGCTGGCCGAAGCCTTGGGCATGGACGTGGTGTACTACGACATCGCCGAGAAGCTGTCGCTCGGCAATGCTAAAAAAGTGCCTTTCGAGGAGTTGTTGGCCACGTCCGATGTGGTTTCGCTGCACGTGGACGGCCGGCCAGGCAATCGCGGTTTCTTCGGTGAGCGCGAGATCGGCATGATGAAACCCGGCGCAGTGCTCCTCAACCTGTCGCGCGGCTTTGTGGTGGACCTGGATGCGCTGGCCCGCGCGTTGATGTCGAAGCATCTGGCCGGCGTGGCGATCGATGTCTTCCTCCATGAGCCGGCCGCCAACGGCGATCCCTTTGACTGTCCGTTGCAGGGCCTGCCCAACGTCATTCTCACCCCGCACATCGGCGGGTCGACCGAAGAAGCTCAACAGAATATCGGGCGATTCGTGACCGGCCGCCTGCTTGATTACTTGCGACTGGGCAGCACGTCGGCCAGCGTCAACTTGCCCGTAGTGCACCCGCCGCGCCGCAAGGAAGGCCATCGGATTGCCCATCTGCACGATAATGTGCCCGGCATGTTGGCGCGCCTCAACGACACCTTTGCCCGGCGCGGCATCAACATCACCGGCCAGCATCTCGACACGCGCGGCGACGTGGGCTATGCCATCGTCGATTTCGAATCAGACGAGGCGCCAGCTCTCGCGGCCGATGTGGCCGCCCTTCCCGGAACCATTTTCTCCCGCCTTGTGTACTAATTGCCGATGATGATCTCACTTGACTCACAACCGGAACCCCTGTCGCCGAGGGGCATCTCGCGCGAGCTGAAGCTATTCGCTATCGCCTCGCTGGCCATGGGCATGGCGTACAGCATCGTCGATGCCACGTTTAACAATTTTCTCAATGACCGTTTTGCGCTGGGTGGTTTTGAGCGTTCTTTTCTGGAGTTTCCGCGCGAATTGCCCGGCTTTCTGGTCGTGTTTGTGTCGGCGGCGCTGTGGTTTCTGTGCAGCCGGCGGTTGGGTGGTGTGGCCCTGCTGCTCGGTGTAGCCGGCTCGCTGTTGATCGGTTTTGCCTCGACCAGTTATGCCGTCATGGTGGTTTGGTTATTTATCTACAGCATGGGCCAACACCTCTTTATGCCGATTGCTGCTACCATCGGCATGGAACTGGCTGAGGAAGGCAAAACAGGCCGGCGTCTGGGACAACTCAACGCGCTGCGCAACTTGGCTGCGATCGCCGGCAGCTTTCTGGTGTTTCTGGGCTTTCGCTTCCTGGGGTTCACCTTCGAGGTCACCTTTGTGTTGGCGGCGATCGGCTTTGTGATCGCCGCCGTGCTCATGTTCAGGATGCAGCCGCAGACAACCCATCAGCCGCGCGCTTACCTGACGCTGCGCCATGAGTATGCCCTGTACTATGTGCTGGTGGCGCTGGCCGGCTCGCGCAAGCAATTGTTCATCACCTTCGCGCCGTGGGTGATCGTCTCGATCTTTAATCAACCTACGCAGACCATCGCTACCCTAATGACCATCGGCGGCGTGATCGGCATTCTGTTCCAGCCGTTGCTGGGTCGCTGGATTGACCGGCTGGGTGAGCGCACCGTGTTGCTGGTCGAGGCGGTGTTGCTCGCAGTTGTGTGTTTTGGATACGGCTTTGCACGTGCTGTGTTGCCTGAAGAGATCGCCTTTCTGGCGGTGTGTCTGTTCTACTTGCTCGATCAGATGCTGTTCTCGGTGGGCATGGCGCGCTCGATGTACATGAAGAAGATCGCCCGTGATCCCGGCGATGTGCAAGCGGCGCTAACTGCCGGCGTGACCATTGACCACATCTTCTCCATCGGCGTGGCCCTCGTGGGTGGTGCGATCTGGAGCGCCTTTGGCTTTGAGTATGTGTTTCTCATGGGCGTCGTGATTGCTGTACTGAGTTTCTTTGCGGCTCGCCGAGTGCGTCTGCCGGACCGGTCATTTGCTTTATCTCCAACGCCGGCACGTTAAGGGATTCGGCCTTGTGCGCCTCAGCGCGCATCGTATGTCAGAACAAGAGGTGCTCATGAAAATCACCGATCTAAAATGCGCCATCATCGGCAACAGCCCAGTGATTCGAATCACCACCGACGAAGGCATCGTCGGCTGGGGGCAAGTCGAATCCTCCAAGCCCTACCTGAAGCCGCATGTGTTGTTCTACAAGTCGTATATCGTTGGCGAGGACCCCACCGATGTCGAGCGCGTGATGCTGCGCATTCGTCGGCTGGGCGGCTTCAAACCGTGGGGCAGCGCCGTGAGCGCGATTGAGATGGCGCTATGGGACATCGCCGGCAAAGCAGCCGGCCTGCCGGTGTACAAACTGCTCGGCGGCAAAGTGCGCGATCACGTGCGCGTGTACAACGGCGGCGTGCGCTTTCCGATGCAAGGTCAGACGCCCCAGGACTACGCCGAAGATGTTGCTAAGCAGAAAGCTGCTCCAGAGGGCTTCAGTTTGATCAAGCAAGGGATCGGCTTTCACGGTCCAATGCCCGTCCATGTGGCCGACTTCTCCTACTCAACTCCTCTCAGCGGCCCGCCGCATCCGAATCGCGGCTTGCTGACCGAACGTGGCTTGAAACACATCGTCGAGTGTGTCGAAGCCATGAAGGCTGTGTTGGGAGATGAGGTGGGATTGGCGCTGGACTGCGGGCCGGGTTGGACGGTGCCCGACGCCATCCGCTTTGCCAAAGCTGTTGAGCATCTCAACCTGATGTGGTTAGAAGACCTGATCACCGGCGACTACACGCCGTACACTCTGGCCGATGTATACCGTGAGGTCACGCGCCGCTCGGCCACGCCGATTCACACCGGCGAGCAAATCTACCTGCGCCAGAACTTTAAAGATTTGATCGAGCGACATGCTGTTCACATCATCGGCCCTGATCCGGCTGACATTGGCGGCATGGCCGAATTGAAGTGGGTGGCCGAATATGCCGACTTACACGGCATCCTGATTGCGCCGCACGGCATCCTGGACGGTTTGATCGGCTTGGCGGCCCTGGTGCAAGTGTGCGCCACACTGCCCCATAACTTTATTGCCTTTGAATATCCGCGCCCCAAAGAGGAGTGGTGGTATCAGATCGTGGACGGCTTGCCCAGCCCCATCGTGCAGAACAGCCTGATCAAGGTGTGGGATCGGCCCGGCCTGGGCGTGGAACTCAATCCTGACAAAGCAATCCCGTATTTGCGTGACGAGGACAAAGACTTTTTTGACTGAGATGAACTGCTTGCACCGATTTTAAGGTTTGGATGAAGGCGAGCGCTCTGGGGGCTTATGAGGAATTGCATCGTTCGTGAAGCACATCGCATCGTTCGATCGGCAGCCTGTCCGCTCATCGGCGCAGGGGCAGCCGTTCTGATCCTCTTGACCCAGCCCTTCATCGCCATGGCGGAGGTCTCGCCGGCGCCCGTTCTGTTCCCCGCTGCACCGGCTGCGCCGAGCGCGCTTGCTCCCGGCATCTCCATTCGTCTCACCCCCACTGCGCCGGCTGCGGGCGATGTGATGATTGTGCGCCTAACCACCCAAGCCGGCGCAAGTGTCAGCGGCCAGTTTGCCGGTCGATCCATTCACTTCGCGCTAGATGAATCGGTCGAGCAGGCCGATGGCGAAGCGCACTACATCGGTCTGCTTGGACTGGATGGACTGTTCCCTGCCGGCGTATATACCTTGACCCTCCAGGTGGTTGGCTTGGATGGTGAAGCAGCCCAGACACTTACGCCCGTGCGTGTCCGGTCTCGCCGCGCCTATCTTGAGCACGTGCGCCTGTCGCCGGCGCTGGCCGGCACCCTCGATCCGCTGGTCAATCAAGAAGAGGCGCTGGCCTTTGCCCAACTGTACGCCGGCTTCACGCCCCAGAAGTGGTGGGACAGGCCGTTGCACTGGCCGGCGCGCGGCAAGCTGGTGGCCGTGTACGGCAATCGCCGTGCCTACAACGGCGTCAATCTCGGCACGTACCACAGCGGAATCGATATCTCTGCTGTGAGGGGCACGCCCGTCAGAGCTGCTGCGCCGGGTCGCGTGGTTGCCGTGCGCGAGTTCGTCATTCGCGGCCTTACCGTAGTGATCGACCATGGCCGAGGCGTATTTACTGCCTACTGTCACCTGTCGCAGTCCGACGTGCTGGAAGGGCAGGTCGTCAATGCCGGCGATGTGATCGGACAAGTCGGCAGCACCGGCCGCAGCCAAGGGCCGCACGTACATTTCGAGTTGGCCGTCGGGGGCGTGCCGGTCGATCCAACTTACTGGATGCGTGTGGCGCTGCCCTGAGCAGTGCTATACACTTTTGTGTGTGACTTCCTCGAGACCGAGACACAACATAGGAGCGCATTCGATGCACACGATCAAACTCGATGGCAATTGGCGTGTAGCGCAAGTGGGCAAGCGAGGATCGATCCCCGCCCAGGTGCCCGGCTGTGTTCACATGGATTTGTTGGCGGCCGGCAAAATCCCCGACCCGTTTTATCGCGACAACGAACTTAAGGTGCAATGGATTGGCGAAGTCGATTGGGTGTACTCGCGCAGCTTCACCGTGCCGTCCGCGTTGTTACAGCACGAGCGTGTGCTGTTGCGTTGTGAAGGATTGGATACGTTTGCCGCTATCACCCTCAACGGCGCGCCAGCTGGCCGGGCCGATAACATGTTCCGTTTATGGGAGTTCGATGTCAAGTCGTTGTTGAAGCCCGGTCGCAATACCATCGACGTGCGGTTTGATTCCACCATTCCCTACATTCAACGCAGACAAGCCGAGCGCCCTTTGCCCGATTGGAGCGCCCCACACGAAATCAAGGGCCGCGCCTATGTGCGCAAAGAACCGTGCAACTATGGCTGGGACTGGGGGCCGGTGCTGATTACGTGTGGCATTTGGCGGCCGATCGCGTTGGTTGCCTTCAGCCTCGGTCGCCTGACCGGCGCACACATCCTACAGGACCACGACACGCCGGGGCAAGTTACCCTGCGTATCAAGCCCGAACTGGAGCGTGTGGGCGACGCCGCTTTGCACGTGCAGGCCGCCCTCTCTTTTCAGGGTGAAACCGTGGCCGAGGCCGCTGCGCCAGCCGGCGAGCCGATTGAGTTGATTGTCCGCGACCCGCACCTATGGTGGCCGAATAATTTGGGCGAGCAACCCTTGTACGATGTGCGATTACAGTTGAAAGATTCGGATGGATGCCTCATCGATGTGCTCAATCGCCGCATCGGCCTGCGCACCTTGATCCTGGACCGCCATCCAGACCGGTGGGGCGAATCCTTTCAATTTGTCGTCAACGGCGTTCCGTTTTTTGCTAAAGGTGGTAACTGGATTCCGGCCGATACATTTGCGCCGCGCATGACGCGTGAGCGCTATCGCGCCCTGTTGCAGAGTGTCAAAGATGCCAACATGAACATGTTGCGCGTGTGGGGCGGCGGCATCTACGAGCACGACGATTTTTACGACTTATGCGATGAACTGGGTATCTGCGTGTGGCAGGACTTCATGTTTGCCTGCTCCACTTATCCGACGTTTGACGAGGCGTTCATGGCCAACGTGCGCGCTGAGGCCGAGGACGTCGTGCGCCGGCTGCGTCATCACGCCTGCTTGGCCTTGTGGTGTGGCAACAATGAGTTGGAGCAGGGACTCGTAGGGCCGACTTGGACTGAACGCACCATGAGTTGGGAGGACTACGGCAAGCTGTTCGATCACTTGCTGCCCGAGGTGACCCGCGCGCTTGATCCGCAACGTTCATACTGGCCGGCCAGCCCGCACACGCCCGTCGGCGACCGCGCCAACTATAACGACCCAACCTGCGGCGACGCTCATCTGTGGGATGTGTGGCATGGCCGCAAACCCTTCGAGTGGTATCGCACGTGCGAACACCGCTTCAACAGTGAGTTTGGCTTCCAGTCCTTCCCCGCGCCGAAGACTGTATACAGCTACACCGAGCCGCAGGATCGCAACGTGACGACATATGTGATGGAGCTACATCAGCGCAGTGGGATCGGCAACAGTGTGATCATGCAGTACATGCTCGACTGGTTCCGCCTGCCGACCTCCTTCGAAATGACGTTGTACCTAAGCCAGATTCTGCAAGGCATGGCCATGAAGTACGCCGTGGAGCATTGGCGGCGCGCTATGCCGCGCGGTATGGGTACGTTGTACTGGCAGATCAATGACTGCTGGCCGGTGGCAAGCTGGTCGTCGATTGACTATCACGGACGCTGGAAGGCATTGCACTACATGGCGCGCCGGTTCTATCAGCCCGTGTTGCTTTCGGCAGTGGAGGATGCCGGCGGCAAAGTCGACGTGTATCTGACAAACGATTTGCGTCTACCCAGCGCCGGCCGTATCGCGTGGCAACTAACCGATTTAGCGGGCGCAGTGTTGGCGCGCGGGCAGCGATCCGTTTCGATTCAGCCGCTTTCCAGCCTGCAAGTGGATGCGCTGGACTTGAGCAAACAGGTCAGCCGGCATGGCCCGCGCAACCTGTTGCTCTGGTTGGACTATGCTGACAAAAGCGGGCAGCGCTCGGCCAACTGGGTTACATTTGCTCGCCCCAAACACTTAGAGTTGTTCGATCCGCAGATTGAGCCGCACGTCAAGTCGCTGGGGGACAATCGCTTTGCCGTAACCCTGACAGCCGTAAAGCCGGCGCTGTGGACTTGGCTTGAGCTGGCCGGTATGGATGCAGCCTTTTCCGACAACTTTGTACATGTGTATCCCGGCCGGCCGCTGACACTCCTTGTTGCCCCGTCCAAAACGATGACGCTGAAGCAATTCAAAAAGGCGCTTGTTGTCCGCAGCCTGATTGACACGTATCGTTAGCCAACATCGTAAGCTGCCCTCCCGCAAACTGTAT
>JANWVJ010000153.1 GCA_025056895.1 Thermoflexales bacterium | reverse complement strand
TAGGTCGCTCCGGACGGACACTTACAAAAAACTTGAGAAAGGCTTCAGAAATGAGTAGAACTTTGTCTTTGAATGTACATGCGCTGGATTTGTTTAGGCTGGACGGCCGGCGCGCCGTCGTTATCGGCGGCGCGCGCGGACTAGGTGAAGTGATGGCAACTGCGCTGGCCCAGGCAGGGGCCGATGTGGCAATTGTCAGCCGCACACTGGATGATTGCCGAGCCACTGCAGAGGCGATTGGCCAGGCAACCGGCCGGCGCACCGTCGCCGTGGCAGCCGATGTCACACACGCCGATGAGGTCGAGCGTATGGCCGCCGAAGTCGAGCACACACTCGGGCCGGTCGATATCCTCGTCAACAGCGCCGGCGTCAATGTGCGCGGCTCAGCCCATGAGCTGGCCGAGTCCGACTGGGACCGCGTGATAAACGTGAATCTCAAAGCGCCTTTCCTGTGCGCGCGCCGCTTCGGGCCACGCATGTGCGAACGCCGCTGGGGCCGCATCATCAACATGGGATCGATTTTGTCGGTGATTGCCATGCCAGGCCGCGCGCCATATGCATCGGCCAAGGCCGGTGTCGTCAACCTCACGCGCGTGCTGGCTCTGGAATGGGCCAATTCCGGTGTGACGGTCAATGCCATTTGCCCCGGCCCGTTCGCCACCGAGCTGAATCGTCCAATCTTGAACGACCCAGAAAAGTACAAAGCGTTTGTCGAGAAACTACCCATCGGTCGTTGGGGTGAGCTACACGAGATCGCCGGCCCGGTGCTGTTCTTGGCATCCGATGCCGCTTCATTTGTCACCGGCAGCACACTGTTCGTCGATGGCGGCTGGACGGTGCAATAGGCCGGCAAGTAAAAGAGCAAAGGAAAAACAACGAGGTACGTTGAGGTGAACTGAGAAATGGAACGACTCCCCGAAGATAGCGTGGCGCTGGTGACGGGTTCTGGACGAGGCTTGGGCTATGCCATCGCAACGCGACTGGTTGAGCTGGGCGCAGCGGTAGCCATTCACGATATCGATGAAAACGCGCCGGCTGCGTTTAGCGAAGCAGCCAGCTTGACCGAGGCCGCAGAACGGTTGCGCGCACGCGGCGGCAAAGTCACGACGGTAACCGGCAATGTGGGTGACGAGCACGCCGTGCAGGCGATGGTCGAACAAACTACTGCCGAACTGGGGCCAATCACCATTTTGGTGAACTGCGCCGGCGGAGACATCGCCGCCAAAAGCCAGATGAAACCCCAACCGAATGACGCGCTGCACATCCCCCTTGAAGACTTGCGCGCGATTCTAGATCGCAATTTGATCGGCACCATGCTGGTGTGCCGCGCAGTATGCCCCGGCATGATCGAGCGGCAACGCGGCGCAGTGATCAACATTGCTTCGGTGGCGGCGCACATCGCTGTCACCCAAGAGGTTACGTATGCTGTGGCCAAAGCGGGGATCGTGCACTATACGCGCTGCTTGGCCGCTCAAATGCGCCCAGCAGGTGTGCGTGCGAACGTCGTCAGCCCCGGCCCGACCATGACCGCCCGCTTCTTGGCCACGCGCAAGACCGACACAGCAATGATGAATGATGCGTCTCCGTCACTTGACCGCTACGGCAAGCCGCAAGAAGTGGCCGATGTGGTGGCCTTTCTAGCCGGCCCAGCGGCGCGTTTTGTCACCGGCCAAGTGATCTGGGTCGATGGCGGCATGTTTTTGTGAATCGAGTTCTACTCAGGCTACGGCGCATACGGCCAACCGACCGACGACAGGGAGGATCAGCGTGATGCAAACGAACACACCCAAAGTGAACTTAAACGCTCGATGGCTGAGCCGCGTGAGCGGCCTGCTTGCGTTGATAGCTGCAACGCTGATCGCCGGCTGTGATGCCCCGACGCCTGTTCCACCCTCGGCTACGCCTACTGCGCTGCCCCGACCTACTCTCACGCCAACCCACATTCCATCTGTCACGCCGTCGGTCACGCCATCGCCGGAACCGGTTACTCAGCCCACCCTTGAGCCAACCGCCAAGGCAATCGTTCCACGCGACGCGCTGGCCGGCACAAGTTGGTCGGTGATCACCTTCGGTCCGCTGCGCGTGCAAGTGCGCCCCCGACGTGGCACAACCCTCACTCTGCAGTTCGGTCAAAACGGCGAAGTGGCCGGCCTGTCAGGCTGCAACACGTTTACCAGCACCTACACAATCGACGGCGACGCGATCGACATCCGCGCACCAGCGCGCACGAGGAAGTCATGCGGCCTGCTCACCATGCGTCAAGAGTATTACTACTTGGAGGCGCTCGAGCAGACCATCCGCTTCAGCCTCGAAGGCGACCGCCTGCGGCTGGTCTATAACCGGGGGCGAGGCGCAATCCATCTGGCGCAGCATCAGGAATATGACGATGCGGACGATGCCGATGTCCCGATGGGCGCCTATGAGACGATTTTGTATGTCGGGCCGCAGCGTATTCCATGTGTGGGTGGCGCCGAACGGGCCTGCTTAGCAGTCCGCGAAGCAGGCGAGGTGAATTACCGACCTTATAACGGCGCCCTTGTCGGCTTTGACTATATAGAGGGCTATGACTATGAATTGAGGGTGCAGGCCAAGCCAGCGCTCAATCCGGCTGCCGACAGGCCGACGGTTGAGTACACTGTGATCAAGATCGTGCGCCGAACACGAGTGGATGCAAGGGCAACACCAGTGCCAACCTTGGCGGCAAGAGACGGCGCAACCCTAGAGCAAACCGGCTGGCGGTTGCACGCCATCGAATCTGCCGGTGTTGAAACTGTTGTTCCGGCCGGCGTCGAGATCACGCTGCTGTTCGGCGCCGATGGCATGGCCGGGGGGTTAGCAGGCTGCAACAGCTACGTCGGCCGCTACCGAATCAACGACGGCGCAATCACATTTAGCTCGATTAGCGCGACGCGCAAGGTTTGTCTCGATGCAACCGTTGTGGCCCAAGAACAAACCTACCTAAGCGCCCTCGAAGCGGTTGAGACCGTTGCCCGATTCGAGGGTCAATTAATTCTGACGTTCGACGGCGGAGCGGGCGTGTTGCGCTTCCTAACTATTCCCTGACGTGTTGGCCAGAGAAGACAGAAAGTCGATTGGCGGCGGTAGCGCACGCAGCCAGCCAGTGGCTTTTATCGGGCCACATTCGGCTCGTCGGCGTGGAACGTCGTCCCAGATACAGCCCTGGGCAGCCCGTCCTGCGGCGCTGCGATCAGACCGGACGCCGGCTTGCACGGGTGTGACGGGCTGTACTGCCTGGCCTCTCCACAGGCGTTGTGGATGCACGCTCGTTTAGCCACGCCTAGACGTTGCCGGAGATCAGGCTGCGGTATAATCTCTCGGCCTTGCGCACGCTTGTTTTGGCGTGCGCCATATTTGCAAATCTGTGCCGGGTGGTTTCTCGGTCTATCAGACCTGCCCCCAGGATAGCGGAACTTAACTTTAAGGACGACGAGCGATCATGCCAAAACGAACCTATCAACCACGCAAACGCCGTCGCGTGCGCGTGCACGGCTTCCGCGCCCGCATGGCTACCCAAGGCGGACGAAAGGTGCTTGCCGCCCGCCGTGCGCGCGGCCGACATCAACTCACAGTGAAAGCGAACAATCACATTAAGAAAGTCGATTGGAACGAGGTGTATTCGCCGGCCCGGAGCAAGCGCGGCACGGAAGGCAGCAAGTAAGGCTCGACATGCCGCGCAGGCCGGATCGTTTGCGTCGCACGGCTGATTTTGAGCGCGTAAGACGGGAAGGCGGGTATTGGCGTGGCAAGTTGTGCGCAGTGAATGCAGCTCCTCGCTTGGCGCTGCCCGGCGCAACTGAAGAGCGACAGAAGATATGGCCGGCGCGAGTCGGCTATATTGCTTCTCGCAAACTCGGAAGCGCCGTGCGCCGCAACCGTGCGCGCCGGCTGATGCGTGAAGCGATGCGTCTGTTGGCAAAGCGGTTGCTTCCCAACTGGGACATTGTGATCATCGCGCAGACCGGCCTGTGTGCGCCGGGTGTGCGTTTGCGCGATGTGCAGGATGAATTGAATTGGCTATTAACCAGAGCGCGCCTGATCAACCTGTGCGAGACGATCAACGAATAGAAGAGAGCCGTGATGTGTTCTTGGAACCAGCTCTCCCTCAGCTCAGTCTTGGCCGGCGCATCCTGATGGGGATCATTCGGTTGTACCAAATGACTCTGTCTCAGGTTTTGCCACCTTCCTGCCGATTTTATCCGTCGTGCAGTGAATACACGTTGCAAGCAATTGCCAAATACGGCGCTCTGAAGGGCACCTGGCTGGGCGTGCGACGGCTGTTGCGTTGTCATCCGTTTCACCCAGGCGGGTATGACCCGGTGCCCTAGACTCAGCGTTGCACCCACATCCGGCCCATCGCGTGTTGCGAGCTAGAGTTTGTTGAGGACAGTCACTTGAAGACCGATAGTTTCCCATACGCTAACCCATCGATAAGAAAGTGGAGTCCGGCTGCACGCAGCCGGCCGCTTGTTTTGGCAGGCATGGCGCTGGCATTCACACTGACCGCCTGCGCCGGCGAGCCGCCTCCGGCAGCCTTTCCGGGAATGAGCGTTAGTGGTCAGTATGCTTACCTCGCCAACAATTTCCATCTAACCAAGTGGGACCTGAACACCGGCGCAGAAGTGTGGAAGTTTCCTGCCACGCAAGACAACAATCCTCCAATCGGCCCATTCTCCGGCACACCGCTCAAGTTCGGCGATTGGATCATCATTGGCGGCAGCGCCGGCCTGAACGGCGGCTATGATCCGCACGTGTACGCCGTCTCAGACGCGACCGGCGCAGAAGTATGGCGTTTCACCGGTACGCGGGAGTTTGTGGACGGTGTGGTGACCGATGGCAAGTTGATCTATGCCCCTAGCGGTGACGGCGCGTTGTACGCCCTCGATCCATCAAATCGCGAGGCAAACGGTGAACCGCGCATCGTCTGGAAGTTCCAGACCGGCAACCGGCTATGGAGTCGCCCCTTGTTGGCCGACGGACGCCTGTATCAGGCGTCGTTTGACCATTCGCTCTATGCCATCGATGCAGCCAGTGGCCGGCAAATTTGGCGCTTCGATGAGCCGGCGGCGCCGATTGCTATGCAACCAGCCATGCGCGACGGCGTGCTGTATTTTGCGTCATTCGATGGATTTGCATACGCCATCAACGCGTCCGACGGCAGTCTGAAGTGGAAATCAGCGGTCGATGCTTGGGTCTGGACCGACCCGA
This sequence comes from Thermoflexales bacterium, assembly GCA_025056895.1. Classification (GTDB taxonomy): domain Bacteria; phylum Chloroflexota; class Anaerolineae; order J036; family Brachytrichaceae; genus Roseilinea. The sequence goes on along the minus strand of JANWVJ010000153.1, from coordinate 2,051 downwards.
CCATCGGCCGAGATTTGCTGTATATGGGCGATGTGCGTGGAAAGGTGTATGCTTTCGATCTACAAACCGGTGCGCGCGTATGGTACTTCGAGGCGTTGGACTCCATCAAAGCTCAACCGGTTCTGGCGAACGATTTGCTGTATATTGTCTCAATGGACACATTTGTGTATGCGCTTGATCCGAGCGGGGTGGCGCGGGACGGCAGCGGGCGGATTGACCGCAACAGCATCAAATGGCGCAATGAGACATTAGGACGCCGGCTGATGACCACGCCGGTGATTTACGGCGGCGATTTGCTGGTTCCACCGTTAGACGGCGAGGTGCGCATTTGGACGCTCAACGCCAAGACGGGCGAACGCGGCTCACGAATGCCGGCTGCGCAAGCCACAGCAACGACGCCTTGATCTCGACATACGCGAGGCAAAAGCGAGCAAACGCTTATGGGCAATATCTTCGACTTTTTAGTAGTCAACCCGATGACCAACACCATGCTGTTGCTCTACGGGTTGTTCAACAATTATGTGGTCGCTCTCGTCTTGCTGACGGTCATCATTCGCTTGCTGACGCTGCCGCTTAACTTGAAGCAGATGGTGTCGAGCATTAAGATGGCGGCCTTGCAGCCGCAAATGAAGGCGCTGCAAGAAAAATACAAGAACGACCCTCAAACACTTTCGGCCGAGATGCGCAAGCTGGGGTTCAATCCGCTTGCCGGCTGCTTGCCGACCTTAATCCAGTTTCCCATTTTGATCGGCTTGTACAACGCTATCATGCGCACGATGGCCGTCAATCCTTTCAGCCTGTTAGAGCTGGGTAAGCATGTGTATAGCTTCCTGCCCGGCCTCTCTTCCCTCGTGCCGATCAACAGTCAATTTCTGGTGTGGGACCTTGGTCAGCCTGATCCATTCTTCGTGACACCAATTCTGGTGGTGGCGACAACCTATTTCTCCACCAAGGTCACCATGATGCCAACCACCGACCCACAGATGAAGCAGACAAACCAGATGATGAGCTGGATGATGCCGGTCATGTTTGGCTTCTTCATGTTGTCTGCGCCAGTCGGTCTGGGCATCTATTGGGTTGTGTCGAACTTGATCGGCATTGGGCAGTACTACCTGATGAAGCCTCGGCTGGAATTGGCGCGCGCTCAACACGCTGCGCCGACTGCCGCCCCAACGGCCACGCCGGCAGCGGCTCCGGCGCCCAAAGCCCCGCCCCCTAAGTCAAAGGTAAAGCCCAAGACAACAGTTCGCATCTCGAAGCCCAGCGCGGAGAGCGGCAAGAAGTAATCACCAGCCTTCACAGATTTCATAGATAAGCCCGCCTGCGCCGCTTTGCAACAGCACACACGACGGCGCACCAGGTCGGCAATATCTAACAGGGAGCGACATGCCAGCAATTGAGGTCAATGCACCAGATGTCGAATCCGCCATCAATCAAGGACTCTCTCGCCTGCAACTGTTACGCGCCGAGGTCAAAATCGAAGTGCTGGACGAAGGCAGTAGAGGCGTGCTGGGGATCGGCGCGCGGCCTGCGCGGGTGCGCCTAACCCCTTACGCTGAAATCGAAGCCTCGATTGCAAAACCGCTTAGTCAGAACGCACACACTGCCGCGCCTGTTGCATCAGGCGCCGGCCCTACCCTCACTGCACCCTCTGCCGCTCCCGCAGACAACGAGCAACAAGTTGATCATTCTGCTTCTGAACCGCCTTCTCGGAAGGCACCTTCTGAGAGGGCACCTTCTGAGAGGGCACCTTCTGAGAAGGCACCTTCTGAGAAGGCACCTTCTGAGAGGCCGCTTCCCCAGAGCGCCGCAGACGAGGAGCCTGTGACAGACGGTGAACGTGCGCTTACCGAAGAGGATGCTGTGCTGGCAGCTCGATTAGCGCAGGCAGTTCTGGATCGCATGCGCTTCAAAGCCACCTGTTCAGGGCGGCTGGTGCGCCAACCGGAGAACGAAGACAATGTGTTCATCTGGGTCGCCATCGAGGGCGAGGACGCCGGCCGGTTGCTGGCGCATCAGGCTGAGTCCCTTGAAGCGTTGCAACTGATCGT
>JANWVJ010000152.1 GCA_025056895.1 Thermoflexales bacterium | reverse complement strand
TGTACTCGGCAATCGCAGCACGGGTCTGGGCCATCTGTGTTTCGTTCCATTCCGTCACGCGCTGCATCAGGATGAGCGGCCCGCCAAAGATAGCGCTGCGCAAGGTGTACGGCGTGGGGTCGTCTTGCATGTAGCGCACGCTGTAGCGCGGCGAGAAGGGATAAGACGCGCCGTACACCCCTTGCCGCGTGGCGTAGGTGGCGATGTTGTCCACCGTGATGGTGGTGTGATATAAGCGCGCCATCTTGTAGGTCAACATGCATCCGCCATCCTCGCAGTTCTCCCACACCACGTGCGGGCGCAGCCGGCGCACGTTCTCAATCACCCAATCGATTCCTTCCACCGAGTTCGTGTAATTGTGGTCGCGGCTAGGACAGGGCAGATGGTCGGTATAGCACACCTTCACCATGTCCTCGCCGTCCTGCACAAAGTAATCCACGGCATAGTCGTCAATCAGGCGCACAATCTCACCGAGCACCCACTCACGACAAGGTGGATGCCCCAGACACAACGGAGCAGCGCCGAAATAGTCCTCGCCGCGATGAATCAGCCAGTCAGGATGCTCCTGGGCTACAGGCGCATTCACGTTGGCCTGGGCCAGGGGGATGTGCAATCCAAACCGCATGCCCAGCTCGTGCGCGCGATCGGCCAACGGTTTCAGCCCGCGCGGAAACTTGTGTGGATGGGCGCGCCATTCACCGATTTGCCTTGCCCAGCCCAAGTCCATCACGACTACTTCGATGCCCAGTTGGGCGCAACGCTCGATGGCGGCCAGTTGCTGGGCCTCGTTGATTTCTTGCCCGTAGCCCCACGAGTTGTACTGCGCCCAGGGATGGCGTTCATCCGGCGCCGGCGGATGCACATGTGCCTCGGCGAAACGCTGCGTGACATAGCCGGCCTCGTCCCAGTCGCCCTCAAACACGCCAACGAAACTTGCCGGCGCCTCAAAAGTGTCGCCCGGTGCAACATGATGATGCAGATCATCGATAGTGCTGACACAGCGGGTCGATTCAGAGGTTGCCCACGCCCGCAAGCGGCTTTTGCCGTTGAACTCGATGCCACACACAAGTCCGTAGCCGGTATGGGGAACAGCATCATCTAAGCGCATCGTTTGCCAATCGCTCTCGCCGTCGCGGACAGCAAACCAGCCGCAACTGCTCGGCCCGCTGTGGCTGGATGGAAAAGAGCCCATGCGAATCTCGACGGCGGCGCGGCCGGCGATCAGCGGAACATCGTACTGATTGAAGAAATCGTTGCGATACACCCAACTGAACTGGTTCACGTGAAAAAGGTTCTGACCGGGCGGCAACGCTAGATTGAGGATCTCGCCAGCAGTGACCGTGAAGGCGGTGAGGCTGACATTCTCTAGGACGCCCCAGGTGCGCACAAACGGAAAATCCGGCCACACTTGGAAATAGCGTTTGAGCCGAGCACGGCCGGCTTCACACCCGCAACACAAGACGGTAGAGCCATCGGCCTGTTCTTCGTATGCGGTCTGCACGCTTTCCCATCTAGGCAGATATCCATCGACCCATACCTGCGGCGCTTCAGATGCCCAAACAGCCGGCCGCCCTCGCACGTGATCTTCAACTTGCCACATCAAACAGCCTGAACGCACAGCAACCCGACACGTGATGTGTGGATTGCTGACGCTCCATCCCTCCGTGTGTGAGATCGCTTCAGCCGCGCCTTGCATCATGTACTCACCTCATGAGCAACGTGTTCATCCGAGCAGTGATTTAAAGAATCCGACCGTCGCTTGGGGTTCGTTGGTAGAGCAGCTTGATCAGCCGGCTGCCCCATTGTAAACGTGAAGAGAACACGCGGAACATGTTACAGTTGGCTGCTAGCCATGAAAGGAAGCTTGAACCTTTCCGCCGCCTCGTTGGGCGCGGCGTTGATTCTCGGCTTGGCGGTTGTGGCCTTCGGTGTATTGATTCTGGGTGCACCGGCCCACCTCGGCGCAATCACCACAGCGCCTGCCGACCTATCCGAGACGGTTGAAGGACGGGTCGTGCGCGTGATCGAGACGCGCCAGGTTGAGATCGGGCCAGGTCAAGTACAACCGGTGCAACGGCTGCTCGTCGAGGTGCTGAGCGGCGCAGCGCGCGGCCAGCAAATCGAAGTGGAGCACGGTTCGATGAGCTTGACCCAAGAACAGGCGCTATACCGTGCCGGGGATTTGGTGCTGGTCATGTTAGCCATCCGGCCCGACGGCAGCCAAATGGCGATGATCACCGGCTATCTGCGCACGCCACAATTAGCCGCGTTAGTGGCTTGCTTCATTGCGGGCACCATCCTGGTCAGCGGCTGGAAGGGCGTGCGCGCGCTGATCGGCCTGGCGATCAGTTTTGTGGTGGTGATGGGATTCGTCCTGCCGCAGATTCTGGCCGGCCGCGATCCGGTTGTCATCAGCGTGGTCGGCTCATTCGTGCTCCTATCCGTCACACTGTATCTTACGCAAGGCTGGACGCTGAAAACACACGCTGCCTTGTTTGGCATTTTCCTCAGCTTGATCGTCTCCGGCGTGTTGATCAGCCTGGCTGCCGGCTTGACCCGTTTGACCGGCTATGGATCGGAGGACGCCTTCATGTTGCAAGCATCGGGCTCGCCGATCAATCTGCGCGGTTTATTGCTGGCCAGCATGATGATCGGCGCACTGGGCGTGCTCGACGACGTGGTTGTCGGTCAGGCTTCCGCAGTCAATGAGTTGGCTGCGGCCAATCCGGCCTTGAGCTGGCGCGAGCTGTATCGCCGCGCCATGAACGTCGGCCACGATCACATTGCCGCCACCGTGAACACGTTGGTGCTGGCCTACGTGGGCGCAGCCATGCCCCTCTTGCTCTTGTTCTACGTGTATCCCGAACCGTGGACGCACACCCTCAACCGCGATCTGATCGCCGAGGAGATCGTGCGCTCGCTGGCCGGCAGCCTAAGCTTGATCACGGCTGTGCCGATCACCACTTTAATTGCCAGCTTGTTGCGCCGACCACCTGCCATGCGCACGACCTCTGTTCCAGCCGACCGCTCCGCCGCAAGTCGTCTGACAGTGGTGTATGACGACCATCCGCTCGACCAGCGCCTGAGGCCCGATCACGGCTTTGCGTGTTTGATCGAAGCGCACAGCCGGCGCATTCTGTTTGACACCGGCGCCGACGGGGCGACGCTGATCTACAACTTGACCGTGCTGGGCATTGACGCGCGCGGCTTGGATGCGGTCGTGTTGTCCCATGTGTCGGCCGATCACACCGGCGGCTTGAATGCCATATTGCACTTGAATCCGGGCCTGACGGTCTATCTGCCGGCCGGCGCCGATTCCAACTTCAAGGCCGGCTTGCGTGGGCGGGCGCATCTAATAGAAGTACAGGACACGGTGATGGTGGGCGATGGCGTGCGCCTGTTCACCGCCGAGAGCGACGCCTGTGTTGAACAGGCCGTGATGATCGAGACGGCGGGCGGCCATGCCCTGTTGATAGGCTGCGCCCACCTGGGTGTCGTTGAGCTTGTGCGCGCGGCGCACAAGTGGGGCGCGGTGAGCGCGATTGTTGGCGACTTTCATCTGAAAGAGTCGCCTGCGGAGCACAGCGCGGCTGTTGCTTCGGAGCTGCGCTGCCTGGGCGTGCGCACGGCTGCGCCGGCACATGCCACCGACGAGGCGGCAACGTGGGCCTTCCGTTCCGTGTTTGGCGCCGGCTTTGTGTTGGCCGGCGTGGGGGCAGTCATCGAGCTGACTACGTGAGGTTCAGACACATTCTGCATGGAGCGCGCCATATAGCCATCATGGTGACGATCGAGATTCCAGGCCGTGAAACACTCGTGCTCCAGAACTTGGTGCTGGACATGAACGGTACGTTGGCGCTGGACGGGAGGCTCTTGGCCGGCGTTGCAGAGCGCATCGCGCGCTTGCGTGAGTCGCTGGCAATCAGCCTAATCAGCGCAGACACACATGGCGGCTTGGAGCACAATGCGGCCGTGCTGGGCGTGCAAGCAATTCGCCTCAAGCCGGGTGACGAAGCACAACAAAAGGCGGCCTGGGTCGAGTCGCTGGGTGCAGCCTCAGTAGTTGCTATCGGCAACGGCGCAAACGATGTAGAGATGTTGCGCACTGCTGCGCTCGGAATCGCCGTTCTCGGCGAAGAAGGGTTGGCCGCTGAGTGCCTGTTGGCAGCCGATGTTGTTGTGCCGTCAATTGTTGCCGCTTTAGACTTGATGCTCTCCCCTCGCCGATTGATTGCCACCCTGCGACGGTGACAGCTATGGGGACACAACAGCCCGCCTGTGACGACGGGCTGTTATGAGGAATGCTGCAACGCAAGCGCGCTTAAGCAGACGTGGTACGGGCGCGGCCTTGTTCTGTCAGGGCATACCCTTCGGCTGTTTCGACCACCAAACCGGCTACCACCAACTCGCGCATGCTGCTGCGGACGCGATACAACGGCAAGCCGGCTTGTTGGGCCAGCGCCTCGGCCTTGGCCGGCGCCCGCCGCAGGGCCTCTAAGATCGCCTGCGCAGAAGGCGTCAGCGTGCCGTCGGGATTGATGCAAGCCATAGCAACGCCCTACACGCTCTTCTTGGCCAGATACCAATCCACGACTTCGTAACCGGCCTTTAGATTTTGCTCGACCATTTCCATGGTCTTGGGCGCCGGCACGATCACCTTGTCGCCGGGCTGCCAGTTGGCCGGCGTGGCCACATGATGCTTGTCGCTAGTTTGCAGGGCATCGATCAGGCGCAGGATTTCCTGCATGTTGCGACCCGTGGTCAACGGGTAATAGAGCATCGCGCGCAGCACGCCCTCAGGATCGATGATGAACACACAGCGCACCGTCTCTGTCGAGCTGGCGCCGGGCATCACCATGCCGTAAGCAGTGGCCACTTTGCGATCCAGATCGGCGATGATCGGGAAGGGGATGTGAACGCCGGTCTTTTCTTCGACATTGCGCACCCAAGCAATGTGCGAGTACACGCTGTCGATGCTCAAGCCAAGCAGTTCCACGTTCCGCTTTTGCAGCTCTGGGTAAATCTCGCTAAAGGCGATGAACTCGGTGGTGCACACCGGCGTGAAGTCAGCCGGATGCGAGAACAGAATCAACCAACTTCCCTTGTAGTCAGAGAGACGAATGGTGCCGTGCGTTGTGACGGCCTCGAAATCGGGCGCCGGCTCGTTGAGGCGCGGCAGTCCTTGGACGGATGGTGTGTCAGCCATGTCAAAATCCTCCTATGTTTACATGTTGCGTGGATGATTTTGCTGAGTCGTCAAGCGCATCACCCGCGCACTGAATAACTCGCCAATGTTTGAACGGTGTTGGTGCGGATCGAACAGCCTCAGTCCTGCTTGTCCTATCGAGCAGCGAGCCTGGCGTTCGATGGGCAGCCAATTGATCGACCAATCCATCATACCGCGTGTTACGTTGTAAATGTCGCGGTCGCGCGGCAGCTCGTCGATGCGTGCTTGGAGCATCCCCACCGGGATTAACACACTGCCGGCAATGTGTGCGTCGGTGTACTCATATGTTTCGCGCACGTCCAGCACGAACGGCCTATTCGGCTGCGTCAACCGTGTGTGCAGCTCGCGCGCATCGATCTGTGCCGGCTTTGCCGCTACACCATCCGCCTCCCCACCAAAGAGCCTGCTAAAAAGTTCATCCAACACACCTCTCGGCTTGCCTATGCCCATGCATATCCACCTTCACAGCGACGCCGTCTCATTGGATTACGATTGCGAACGTCGCCGTGTTTCTAGATGCAGCGAGAGGGCAAAAGTGACGGCCTACTGGCACCAAACAAATAACTGTTTGGCTAGAAGAAGATGAGCATCAGGTGAAAAGCAAACCCGGCGCCTTGCCGACGCCGGGTCAGAGGTGGACGGATGGAAAGACGTTCTAGCGATTGCCGGGGCGACGCGGACCATGCCCTGCGCCGCGCTCGCCATGCTCACGGCGTGGGCCGCCGCGTTCGCCGGCATCATGCCGGCCGCCAGGGCGCGGGCCGCTTCGTTCTGGCGCGCTGCGTGGGCCGCCGCGCGAACCACCGCGCCGATCGGCGTCGATCGCTTCTTCAACGGTCATGCCTTCCAACACCGCCCGCCGGCTGAGTCGAATTTTGCCGTCGGGGTCGACCGCAGTCACCATGACGGTCACTTCTTGTCCAAGCGACACTTCGTCGGAGACGGCGCGCACAGGATGGTCGGCGAGTTGAGACACGTGTACCATGCCATCGGTCTTTGGAGCAATCTCGACAAACGCGCCGAAGTCGGTGATGCGCACTACCTTGCCGGTGTAGATGTTGCCCACCTTAACCGGCATGGTTAACGCTTCGACCATTTCCTTAGCGCGTTCGGCAGCCATGCCATCCGAGGAAGAGATAAACACGCGCCCGTCTTCCTGAATGTCGATCTTAGCGCCGGTTTGATCCTGGATGCTGCGCACCGTCTTACCGCTCGGCCCGATGACGGTGCCGATCTTGTCCGGCTCGACCTGCACCACCAACATGCGCGGGGCATGCGGCTTGATCGAGGGACGCGGTTCGGCGATGGTCTCCATCATGCGGTCAAGGATGGCCAGGCGGGCCTCACGCGCTTGCTCGAGGGCCTCTTCGAGAATCTGTGCCGATAGGCCGGCAATTTTGATGTCCATTTGCAGCGCCGTAATGCCCTGGCGCGTGCCGGCAACTTTGAAGTCCATATCGCCGATGTGGTCCTCGATGCCTTGAATATCGGTCAGCACGGTGTACTGGCCGTTCTCGCCGGTGATCAAGCCCATTGCAATGCCGGCCACAGGCGCCTTGATCGGCACGCCGGCATCCATCAGCGCGAGGGTACTGCCGCATACACTCGCCATCGACGTGCTCCCATTCGATGAAAGCACTTCGCTGACCACGCGAATGGTGTAGGGGAATGCCTCTTCATCTGGAATGACGGCCAGCAGAGCGCGCTCGGCCAGCGCGCCATGGCCGACCTCACGCCGGCTGCTGCCGCGCAGCACTTTTGCCTCGCCTGTGGAGTAGGGCGGCATGTTGTAGTTGTGCATGTAGCGCTTCTCTTCGGCGGGGAACAGGCCGTCGAGTTTCTGGGCGTCTTCTTTGCTGCCCAGTGTGACAACGCTCAGCACTTGTGTATCGCCGCGCGTGAACAAAGCGATGCCATGGGCGCGCGGCGACAGATGATCACCGACGTCGCACCAGACCGGTCGGATTTGCTTGGGTGTGCGGCCATCCGGTCGCACGCCGTCGCGCAGGATGCGACTGCGCACCGCCTCGGCTGTCATGTCTTTGATCACCGCGTGCA
>JANWVJ010000151.1 GCA_025056895.1 Thermoflexales bacterium | reverse complement strand
CTGGCAGGGCAGCGTGCGCGCCCAGATGTAGCCGACGGGGGTTTCCTGCACCCCCTCTCCCCATTTGGGAGAGGGGGCCAGGGGGGTGAGGGCATAAAACCCCGCCAGCTCGCGGCGCGCCTCCTCCAGCACCCAGTCGCCCCAGCGCTTCACCGCCGCCAACAGGGGATTTGCCGCCTTCGGCGCCGGTTCCAAGCGGGGGAGGTAAAGAGAATGGGGCACGGACTGAGACTGATGGGAGAGATGTTCGCGAATTGAACCATGTCTATTCGTTGCATCCGCGTGCATCTGCGTCCCATACCGCTGCGGGTACTCCAGGGTGGCCTTGAGGATCAACACCGCCACCGGGTTGTAGTCGTTGGCGTAGGCCTCGCAGCCCAGGCGCAGCGCCTCTAGCGGATAGGAGCCACCGCCGGCGAAGGGGTCGAGCACGCGCGGCGGGGGGACGCGGCCGGCCTCGATGTCGGCCACGGTCACGGGCCGGCCCAGCTCGGCGCTCAGTCGCTCGGCGTGGGCCGCGTAGATGGCCCGTCGGGCGCGGTCGAGCAGCGAGCGGTTGAGCGCGTTGTCCCAGTCGCTCAAATCGGCGATGAAGTCGCTTTGCTTTTGCCACTCCAGCGCGTCCGTCGGCGGAGGCGTCAGCGCGGCGTAGGCGGTGGCGCGGCTGGCGGCCAGCGGCCGGCGCGCCCACCAGATGTGGAGGGTGCTGATGTGGCCGTGGCGGATGTTCTTCTCGCGCGCCGAATGCACGCTGACTTCTCGAACTGGGAAGCTCTCCTCGATGAAACGGCGATTCACTTCGCTCATCAATAGCACTCCGTCTGTCGTGATGCGTCTTCAGGCGACCGGCTGAGATGCGGCGGCGATCTCATCTGACGATACCAGATAACGCACCTCGCGCTGTTCCTTGGGCTGTAAACGATCGGCCGGGTTGCGGATGACATACAGAATAGGGTTATCATCGAGCGCGTTGAACAAGACGTACAAGAAGTAGTCGTCGCCCAAGCGCTGGGCGGCGAACCACTCGTTTTGGGTCAACACAACCGCCCCGACGCCGGCTCGCGCTTTGACCTCGATATAGCGAACAGACGTGTCGGCCGGCGTAAGAGAACGCACATCATAGCCTAGATTCTCGGTGGAGACATCGTGTGGATCGCGGCCCTGGGCGCGCTCGTAGCGCAGAACATACTCCATGCCGGCGCGCTCAACCGCTGGAGCGTTTGCCGCCGGCGGCGTGTCACCGGACACACGTAGGGGCAGGACGCGCACGGCAGCCGTGAACTGGGGCGTGGCCAGAGTGAGCCGGCACTCGCGCTCGATCTGCCGTTGCAGATCATTGCGCGCGCGCAGGTAGTCATCGCGTTGCTGTGTTTTGTTCCGGATGGCCAGCGCCACATCCTCGCCCTGGTTGGCGCGCTCTTGCAGGCGCAACAAGTCGTTGTCCAGCTCTAAAATTAGGTGACGTAAGGATTCGAGCCCGTAGCGGCGCTTGATATTCGCCTGACGCTGCCGTTCGACCATCAGCTCCTGTTGGTAGGTTTCTAAGGCCGGGATCAGCCAAGCCAGGCTGCGCTGTTGCAGCGCCTCGAGCGACGGCAAGTCGTTAGTCGAGAGACTACCGTCTGCCGGCGCTAAGTCCCAGACGATGGCGGGGTCCACCGAGCGGGGTGCTGCGTCGGAGGCATCGCCGGCGCATGGGATGAACAGGGCAAACAAACGCTTGCCGGCCACTTGTCCGGCGCCGTCGTGGATTTGACCCTCGTAAAAGAGCAGTGCGCCGTCCAGCCGACCGTCGGGGTCGAAGAAGGTTGTCCCACGGAGCAGGGCTGCGCTTAAATCGCGCTCGATCCAACACAGAACCGCCTCGAACAGCGGGTGGCCGAACGATACAAATTCGGCCTGTGCGTCGTGCATGGCCAACTGCTTATCAAAAGTGATAAGCGGGTAGTGCCGGAGGAGGGTTCCGAACCGTTTTTGAAAGTCGTTCTGCTCGGCGATGTTGCGCAGAACGGGCGGCACCCGTTCAAGAGTGAAGAAGCCGTCCCGTCGTGTCTCGCGCAGTTCGCCGCCCAAACGCTCCCAAGCTTTACGAAAGAAGGCCTGCGTGTATTCTGGGATCAGACGCCGCTCACGGGCGCGTGCGTTCATCTCGCGAATCTGCGTGTAGTCGATGTAGCGAGTCGCCAAGCTCTCGCCTAGTTGATCACGCACCCGACGCAGATAGTCTCTGTCCAGGCGGATATCGATGTCGCGTAGGATGTCTTCCACGGTGCGCGCGTTGGCGGCTGCCTCGGTAAGCAAAGCAGCCAGATGATGGCCGGGGAACAGCTCATCGATAACGTCAAAGACGCGATCGCTGCCGAGCGCAGCGCGAATCTCTTCCAGTTTTTGGAACAGTCGGGCTAGCACACAGCCCTCGCGGGTATCCTCGGCCACCAGATTGAAGATGGTCACTTCCCGAGTTTGGCCGTAGCGGTGGATGCGCCCCATGCGTTGTTCCAAACGATTTGGGTTCCATGGGATGTCGTAGTTGATCATCACGTGGCAGAACTGGAGATTGATGCCCTCGCCGGCAGCCTCAGTGGCTACCATGATCTGGGCCTCGTTCTTAAAGACACGCTCGGCGTCGATGCGATCGGGCAAGGGCATGCCGCCATGAATAGCACACACTGTGTAGCCCCACTCACGCAGGCACCGTTCCAGATAATCCAGCGTATCGCGTGACTCGGTAAAGATTAGCACCTTGACGCCGGGCTCGGCCTGTTGGGCTTGGCGCAGAGCTTCTTCCAGCCGGCGCAACTTCGGTTCACTCTTTTGCTCGGCCACTATGCGAGCCTGACGCAGCAACTGATCGAGGGTGCTCAGCTCGGCGTCCAGTTCAGCGCGGTTGCCGGCAACGCTGAGCGTCTCCCACAGCGTTTCCTCGCTCCACCGCTCCAGCTCGCTCATCTCTTCGGTCTCGTCCGGATCGAGCACAGACAAAGCGCCGTACGAGCGATTCTGGAGCGAATCGGCGTGTCGGCGCAACTCTTCCAGCCGTTGTTTGCGGCGTTCCAGGGAGCGATACAGAGCATACACGCTGGAAGCGAAGCGACGTTGCAAGATGACCAAAGCAAAAGCGATGTTGCGTTGCCGGTCAGTGTGCGCCAGCGCTTTGTTGTATTGTGCTGTCACATAGCGTGACAGCGCGTTGTACAACTCTTTCTCGGCAGGGGATTCAACGCCCAGATTGAAAGTGATTGTTTTGACATGGCGCGGCAGAAACAACGGGCGGCCTTCAAAATCGCGAAGGTCCTCTTTGAGCCGACGAATGAACAGGGGATTATCACCTTTCAGAATGGACGATTGCACCATCTCACCGGTTGCAAAGGCGCCGGGTTGCAACAGATCGAGAAAGAGTCGAAAGTTCTCCGAGTCGCCGCGATGGGGTGTGGCAGTCAGAAAGAGTAACTGGGCACTGGTTTTGGAGAGTAATTCCCCAACCCGATAACGGCGTGTCTTCTCGGTCTTATCGCCGTAGCGATAGGCAGCCATTTTGTGCGCCTCATCGACGATGGTCAAGTCCCAGTTCACGCCGGCTAGAGAGTGCATCACATCGTCCTGGCGGATGAAATCCAGCGATGTTATCACCTGCATCTCGCGCTCCCAGATGTTCTCACCGAAGTGATTTCGGATTGTCTGTCGGTCGATTGGGACAAAGTGCTCATCGAAACGCTCGCTTAACTCGCGCTGCCACTGGTCACGCAGATGGCCCGGAGCGATAATCAAGATGCGACGCACCAGTCCGCGCAGCTTCATCTCTTTAACAACCAAGCCTGCCATGATCGTCTTGCCGGCGCCAGGATCATCGGCGATGAGAAATCGCACACGCGGCTGGCGCAACACATAGCCGTACACAGCCTCAATTTGGTGCGGCAACGGATCGACTTTCGAGATGTTCACCGCGAGCAATGGATCGTATAGTGCGGCATAGCGATAGCGACGCGCCTCCAATGCCAGGAAGACATCGCGTGGCGAGGCGTCAAACTGATTGTGCGCTACACCCTCATGCAAGGTAGAGAGTTCGGCCAGCGGGACCAACTGATCAATATGGCGGTGTGAAGTGAGCAACACACCCACCACCCGTCCATAGCCGGCTGTCACCGGCTCGATCAAATCCACTTTTAACAGTTCTGGCCAGCGTGACGAGGAGACGATGTCGCCGGGCTGAATCGGAAGACTAGGCTTGTCCATAGAATATCTTGATAGCTTGTAATGATAACCAGACAGACGCTCGGCGCCTTGCATCCCGCGCCCTTACGCCCTTTCGGCGTAAGGTATCTGCATGCACACACGATAATCTCACTCTCTCATCTCATCACGCCGCCCTCCCACGCCCGGCTTATCTTTTCCTCAGCCGAGTGTGATATGGGTATCCGGCCAGTGTATCCATCATCCAGTTAACTGAAAAGGCAAAGCAAACTATGAATCACAGCATCCATATGTGGAGTCGTGCGCTGCGCGGTGTGCCGCGCTTGAGCGCGGAAGAGTGGGGCCGGCTGGACGTGCTGGCCAAGTGGCTGATCGCCACGCGCTCGGCCGTGCTCATCATGACGTTCATCTCGGCGGCCATCGCCGGCATCTTCGCCATCCGCGCCGGCAAGTTCGACTTTGGCCTGTGGGCCATAATGACCATCGGACTGGTCTTGGCGCACGCCACCAACAACCTGCTCAACGACATGACCGACTACTCGCGCGGCGTGGACCAGGGCAACTATTACCGCGCGCAGTACGGCGTGCAACCGCTCGAAGCCGGCTTTTGGACGATGAAGGATGCCTGGCGCTACGCCATCGTCACCGGCGGCATTGCGTTGCTCTGCGGCATCGTGCTCGTCCTGGCGCGCGGCGGCTTGACGTTGCCGCTGCTGATCGCCGGGGCATTCTTCGTGCTGGCCTACACCTGGCCGCTCAAGTACATCGGCCTGGGCGAAGTGGCCGTGCTGCTGGTGTGGGGTCCGTTGATGATCGGCGGCGGTTACTACGTCGTAACCGGCGAGTGGGACTGGAATGTGGTGTTGGGCGGTTTGCCCTACGCGCTGGGCACCACCATGGTGATCTTCGGCAAGCACATCGATAAGCGCGCCGCCGACCGCGAGAAGGGCATCTTTACCTTGCCGGTGATTCTGGGCGATCACCTGGCGCGCTGGGTGGCGATCGGCTGCATGGTGATGCAGTACGTGCTGGTGGCGGGGTTGATCGTGGCCGGCTTCTTCTCGCCGGTCATGTTGATCGTGATCATGGCTGTCCGCCAGCTTGTCCTGGCATTTAAGATGTTCCGCGCGCCCAAGCCGGCCGAGAAGCCCGACTGGTTCCCCGCCGATGCCTGGCCGACCTGGCTGGCTGCGTTCGCCTTTGTGCACAATCGCGCCTTTGGGTTGCTGTTCCTGCTGGCGCTGGTGATTGAAACAGGGGTGCGCCTGGCGACACGCTGAGTGACGCCGCTGGCGGAGACACTCCGCCGGTGTTGACCGTCATCTCATCCTATTCAGCAGTCGCCGTCAGCGTTAGAATGGTCAACCATCAGGGTGCTGAGGAGGAACATGTGAATTCCAAGGTCGCTGCTTCTGTCTGTCTGGTCATTAGCCTACTGCTGGCCGGCTGCACCTCTGTATCCCCACCAACTGCGACCGTCGCGCCTGCGACCTCCTCGGCGACTGCCGCGCCGGCTGCCGCTGCCACGTCCGCGCCGGCCATGACGGCGACGCCGGCGCTTGAATCCACCCCAACGCCGCAGATTGAACCAACGCCCACCTTTCTACCCGAAGCGCATATTGCCCTGCCAACCCCCACGCCTCTGCCGCGCGAACCCCGCAATGCGCCCTCCAGTTGGGACGGGAGCTGGGTCAACCTCGATCCGCAGAATTTCATGGGGCAGACCTTCAAGGCGGTGTCCGGTGAGATTCGCTCGGTTGAGGTGAACGTCTTTGCCGGCAAGGGGACAGGAGATACCCTGACCCTGACTCTGCTGGATGCCTCCCGGAAGCCGATCGCAAAAACCTCGCAGGCGGTGGGAGCAGACGGCATAGACGGCTGGCTGCGTTTTGAGTTCAGCAAGCCGGTGCCGGTCACGCCGGGCGCAGAGTACATCATTCGCCTTCAAGGGAGCAAGGTGTGGGTCGGCTGGAAGTACGGTAAAGATGCCTACCCACAGGGGACTGCGATTTTAGTGGGCGACGCCGCCTCATACGCGGATTTCATCTTCAAGATCAACTCGCCGATTGGAGAAACCTCCAGCCCGCTGACCGAAGCTGCTTACGAACCGTTACCCTCAACGCCGCCTCAGCCGGGCACGCTGGATGCGCTGATCGCGCGCTGTCCCACCGCCGAGGAAATAGCCGCCATTGATCAGGACATTCGCCTGACTTTCGAGGGCCGGCTCAGCGGCGAACTGGTGTGCAAGGCCTCAGAAGGTTCGGCCGATTTGACCGCGTTCCAAAAAGCAGCTTACCAGGCCATTCTGGCCATGAAGATGCTCACCTTCACACGTCCCCCGCCCTGGACCCACCGGTCGCTCTACGACTGGTTCGTTTCCACAGCCGACGGAATTCGCTTTCGGGATGACATTGCGCAGGGCGTGTGCTGCAGCCCGCCGCGCGTGATCAATATTCCCAGTGCTTCCCAGCCACGCCTCAGCCCTCGCGAAATCTGGCGCTGGGCCGATCCGCGCTCCGGCTGGGGCTTGGTCATGGGTCATGTGCAGCTCTTTGTCCACGAGGCGCGACATATCGAGAGCGGGCCGCACACCTGTGGCAACCTGGATAAAAATCTCGCCGAAATGAACGCCTATGGCGTGACGTACTCTCTGCAACTCTGGATCGCCCATTACCTGAGCGATCCAAAGATATTGACGGCCCAAGAGCCATACCCAGAGTACTATCGCGACATCGCGCTGGGCGCAGCAGAATCCTTGCGCACACTGGCCTTTTGTGAACCGCCGCCGCCCTTCACGCCATAGCCGGCCGGCGTGGGGCGCGCATAGCAGCAGTGTCATGCGCCGTCATCCCCTCCCCGCAACACCGGCTCAATGCCTTGCCCGGACGGCTGCCGGTTGTACCAGCTCGGGCCGGCGTTCCGGCTGATCTCATGCGTGACCCAGGGTGGGCTGCGCGCCAACGGGATAGCCGGCGCCGGCTATCCCGTTGATGTCCACTTCCCCGCTGCTCACGGCTTGCGCACGGTTGGCACGAAGGCGCTGCAATTGCTCAGGCTGAATTCCGTCGCATACGGCACGACGATCGCCAGCCCACGCACCACCGCCGTGTAACAGCC
>JANWVJ010000150.1 GCA_025056895.1 Thermoflexales bacterium | reverse complement strand
CCTGGACACCGAAGTGACCGTCTTGCCCAGCGGCGATCTGCGTGTGGTCGAGACGAATGTGATTGACTTCACCGAAGGCACGTTCACGTTTGGCTATCGCGATATCGACTCGTCCCGCTTGACGGACGTGGTGGATGTGATGGTCACCGAGCAGGGACGTGTGTTGCCCGTGGACTTCTCGCGCCCAGAAGAGGGCTACTATCGCATTCGGTATGAGTTCGAGCCGGCGAGCCAAGAGCAACGTGTGTTCACGCTGGAGTACACCGTTCGCGGAGCAACGCGCTACTACGACGACGGCGATGAGGTGTTCTGGGCCGGCGTATATGCCGATCGCAACGGCTTCGCCGTGCAGTCATCCCGTGTGACGGTGCGCCTGCCGGATGGCGTGCGTGCGCTAGATGTGCAAACCTATGGCCCGCGCGCCGAGGTGCGTGGACGAGGTGAAAACATCATTGTGGCCGAAGCGTTGGAACCGATTCCCAGCGGCGATCAATTTGAAGTGTGGGTCAAGTTTCCGCACGGCGCTATTGCCGGATCAGCTCCGCCTTGGCAGGCGGGATACGACGCTCTGCGCGCCTACCAACGCACCAGCAAGCCCATCGTTGATATGGTGGTGTTAACGCTGGCGCTGTTGGTTGTCGGCATCGGCGTGCCGGCGGCATTGGTGACGTGGTATCGGCGTGGCCGCGACCCACACGTGGGGGCAGTGGCCGAATACCTGAGCGAACCGCCAGCCGATCTGTCTCCAGGTTTGGCCGGCACACTCCTGGACGAGAAAGTGGAGATGCGCGACGTGATCGCTACGTTGATCGACTTGTGTCGGCGCGGCGTGCTGGTGATGCGTGAAGAGCACTCCCCCGGGTTGCTCGGCCTCGGCACGCAACGCGATTGGGTGTTCGAGGCCGGCCCGAACTTCGACGCTCGACTTGCCTCACACGAACGTGCGCTGATCAACGCGCTGGACGTAGATGTAGGAGACGAAGTGAGCTTATCCTCCTTGCAAAATCTGTTCTACAAGCGTCTGCCGTCGATCGAATTCTCACTGTACAAACAACTGGTCTCTGCCGGCTACTATCAACGCCGTCCTGATCAGGTACGCAACCGTTACACCACGCTGGCCATTGTTGGATTAGTCGCTGCCTTGGTTGTGTTCGTGGTCGGCAGTATCTTGGCAAGCGAAGGAATTGTCTCCACACTGATCTGGTTGGGTGTAGGGCTTGGTGTGGTGGGAGGAGTGTGGTTGCTGACGGCAATGGGTATGCCGGTGCGCACACGCAAGGGCGCAGAGATGCGGGCGCGTGTTGAGGCGTTTAAACGCTACTTGCAAGACATCGAGCGTTACACAAACCTGCACGCAGCGATTGCTCAATTTGAGCGCTACCTGCCCTTTGCCGTTGCCTTTGGCGTCGAGCGCGGCTGGATGAACAAGTTCGCTGAAATCGATGCGCCGGCCCCAAGCTGGTACACCGTTCGCTTCCATGCACACTCCTCTGATCATTTTGGTGATGGTCCTTCAAGCTCGACCATGCCCGGTGCAGCCAGAGCGCCATCCGGTGGACTGGCCGGCGCCAATTCCGGCTTGACCGCCAGCCTGGCCAGCATGAACGCCGGCTTGACGGCGATGATGTCATCCGCTGCGTCTACGTTCTCCAGTTCGCCGTCATCCAGTGGCGGAGGAGGAGGTGGTGGTGGCGGCAGTTCGGGTGGCGGTGGGGGTGGCTTCGGTTAGTCGTCAGTCGACGGTCAGCCGGTCGCACAAAACCGCTTTACAATTCCGACGTTGTTTATCGTGCAAAGCAGGTTCAACGAGTGAGTGGATGATATTGTGATGCAGCAGCGT
The DNA here is from genome assembly GCA_025056895.1 of Thermoflexales bacterium. Classification (GTDB taxonomy): domain Bacteria; phylum Chloroflexota; class Anaerolineae; order J036; family Brachytrichaceae; genus Roseilinea. Next base: position 5,490 of record JANWVJ010000150.1, on the reverse strand, counting down.
TTCTTGACGCGCACAAGAGTTCCGCCGATGCCGATCAGGCGCCGGCCGGTTGTGCTGATCATATTGGCACTGCTTGCGGTGCTGGGTTCGATTGCTGCTCCGGCCCTCGCTCAGACAAAAACCCTCGAATGGCAGCGACTCGACACTGATATCACCGTGCAGATCAACGGCGATCTGGACATCGTCGAAACAAACGTCATCCACTTTACAAGCGGCACATTTAGCTTTGGCTATCGTGACATCGACCGAGACCGCATAGAGTCGATCGAGAATGTGCGCGTGACGGATGAAACCGGCCAACCGTTGCGGGTGGAAGTCACCAGCGACAGTGATGTCGTTCGCATCAAGTACTTTTTCCCCCTGGCTTCGCGCGAGGTGCGCACCTTCAAGCTGTATTACACCGTGCGCGGTGCGTTGCGCTACTACGAAGGCGGCGATCAGGTGTACTGGGCCGGCGTGTACGCCGATCGCAATGGCTTTCCTGTTCAAGCGGCGCGAATTACCGTGCAATTGCCGGAAGGTGTAACGGCCCAACTGGTCGATGTGTATGGTCCGCCGGCCCGGGTGACCGGCGAGGGTGAGAGCTTGGTTGTGGCCGAGGCGGTCGAGCCAATTCCCAGCGGCCAGGAGCTTGAAATCCGTGTGCAGTTCCCGCATGGGATTGTCCAAGGACAGCCGGCAGCCTGGCAAGCTGAGTTTGACCGACAACGCGCATTTGAAGAGACGGCCAAGCCCGTGCTCAATGTGCTGCTCCTATTGGTGTCGTTGCTGTTGCTGTTCGGCGGGCCGGCGCTGGCAGTTGTTCTGTGGTACGTCAAAGGCCGCGACCCGCACGTGGGCTTGATTGCCGACTACTTGAGTGAACCGCCCGCAGATATCTCCGCTGCGCTGGCCGGCACGCTGGTCGATGAACGAGCTGATCTGCGCGATGTGATTGCCACGCTGGTTGATCTGGCGCGACGCGGCGTGCTGATCATGGAAGAACAGGGCAAACTCAATCAGGCCGGCTTGCTTACCAACCGCGACTGGTTGTTTGCGCGCGGGCCGCAATTCGGCAGCCCGCTTGCCCCCCATGAGCAAAAGTTGATCGAGGCGCTCCAGTTGACACAAAAAGAAAGTATCGCGCTTTCATCGATGCGCAATCGCTTCTACGTCCATCTTCCGGCTATCACCGATGCGCTGTACGGCCAGCTTGTAGCGCAAGGCTACTATCAGCGCCGACCGGATCATGTGCGTGGCGCATACACCGCCCTGGCAACCGTGCTGATGGTGGCGACATTCTTCCTGTGCTCGGTGGGCGGCGTTTTCTTATTCGAAGTCAGCGACGCCGGCTTCTTGTTACCTATTGGTCTGGGGGTTACGGCGCTCGCTTTCTATTTGGTGGCTGCCCAAATGCCGGTGCGCACACGTAAAGGCGCCGAGGCCAAGATGCGCCTCGAAGCATTCAAGCGCTACTTGCAGAACATAGAGAAGTACACCGATCTGAGCACGGCTGCCGAACAGTTTGAGAAATACTTGCCGTATGCGATTGCCTTTGGCATCGATCGCTCGTGGGTATCCAAGTTTGCCGCGGTCGATGCGCCTGCGCCGACGTGGTATGTGCCGTATGGCCGGCCACGCTCTGTTGGCCCGCGCACGGCTGCGTCTCCGGCCGCCGGAGGGTCGCCTCTTTCCGATGTCGGCGGTGCAGCGAGCGCCTCGGGCGGCTTGAGTGGCTTGGATCGCGGCCTGAGCCAGGGGTTGGCCGGTATGAATGCCGGGCTGACTTCGATGTTCTCATCGGCGGCCAGCATCTTTGCCAGTGCGCCGGCTTCTTCGTCGAGCGGCTCACGCGGCGGTAGCACGGGCTGGAGTGGCGGCGGCAGTTTCCGAGGCGGCAGCTCAGGGCGCGGCGGCGGCGGCTTTGGTTAATTAAAGCGATCGCGCAACAAAGCGAGGGTGTCTGTGAGTCAAGGCAAAACACTGGGATTGATATTGACCGTTGCCGGTGCGGCTATCTTTGCGCTGGTCGCCCTATGGGCCATCGTAAACAATGATCCGGCAATGACGGCTTCGGCTAAAGTGCTGGCTGTGTTCTTCGGCTTGGTCATTTCCGCCCCCTTGGTGGGCTTTGGTGTGTATGTGCTGAATAAAGCGCAGGCCGAAGCCGGCGAAGAGAAGATCATCGCCAAGCAGCGCAAGCTCTTGAACATGGTCATCACGCGTGGCCAGGTCAACATTCCGGAAGTTGCCCTCGAACTGCAAGCCACCCGCGACGAGACCAAACATCTGATTTACGACTTGATCGGCAAAGAGTTGTTCAGCGGCTATGTGGACTGGGAGGGGGGTGTGCTATATTCCTCAGATGCCGGCAAGCTGAAGCAGGGAGGGCAGTGCCCGAAGTGCGGCGGCGCATTACAGTTGGCCGGCAAGGGCCTGGTTAAGTGTCCGTACTGCGGCGCAGAAATCTTTCTCTCGCAGTAGTCGTTTCAACATGGTCAGCCTTTGGGTTAGACCGAATGTGCTGGTCACACTATGTTTGTTTATCGGAGGTAAATCATGAGCTCGAACTATGAACGCATCTCGGAGGAGCGCGGCTGGTTGGAAAAGCTGATCGGCAAAATTCCCGGCTACAAAGGCTACAAGGAGAAAGAAATGCGCCGCGAGGCCGATCGCCTGCTCCGCGAAGCACTGGTGCGCGATTTAACTATCCAGTTGAATCGGCTGGCCCCGATGCAGACCACTTTGCTTGAGCAAGGCGGCATTGACTGGATGGATGATATCGGCGTGGTCAAGACCTCCTTACAGACGTTGATCGATCGGGTCAAGCACGCTGCGCAAGGCTATGCCGGCTTCTTCAGCGCTGTGCGCGTGAAAGAAGATGACCTTGATCGACTGGAGCAGTTTGACCAGCAACTGGTTGAGCAAGTAGAGCGGGTGAGCGCTGCATTCGATGCCCTCGATAACGCCGTTCAGTCTGGCTTGGAAATCAAGTCTGCCATCGTCGCGGCGCGTAAACTGCTTCAAGAAATCAACGATTTGTTCAGCCGGCGCAGCAGCGTGATCACCGGCATCTAGGCCGGCCGTTTCATCAGCGGCACATGTGTGACGTGAACGAGTTGATTTAAAGGAGAAACCAATGCCACGGGTTATCGATGTCATTGAATGGCCGGATCAAGGACCGAATGAAATTGTGCGCCGCGTACCGGAGCAAGGCCAGGGCGATATCCGCCTTGGCTCACAGGTGATCGTGCGTGGGGCGCAAGTAGCGGTGTTCTACCGCGATGGCAAAGCGCTCGACTCATTTAAGGAAGGCCGGCATACGCTCTCAACTGCAAACTTGCCTTTGCTCAGCAGCCTAATCGGCCTGGCCACAAACAGCAAGACGCCATTCCCCGCCGAAGTCTACTTCGTTACCACGAAAGACTTTTTAGACATGAAGTGGGGCACGCCCGGCGAGATCACCGTACCAGACAGCGTGTTGGGCATGGTTCAGTTGCGCGCCTTCGGCACCTACTCGATGGCCATCAGCGATCCGATTCGATTTGTCAACCAGGTGGTGGGTGTGCAAGGCATGTACACCACGGCCCAAATTAATGACTATTTGCGCGGTGTCATGCTGAGTGAAGTTGCCAGCGTGATCGGCAACGTGATGAAGACGCGCTCGTTGCTAGACCTAGCCGCTTTGCAAGCCGATCTCGGAGCAGCCATTCAAGCTAAAGCCGTGGACGACTTCGATGCGCTCGGCATTCAGCTCAAGAAGGTCTATGTCGTTCAGGTGCAACCGAGCGAAGAAACCGCCAAAGCGATTGCACAACGCAGCGCGATGGGCGCCCTCGGTGTCAATTACATGCAGTATCAAGCCGGCCAAGCCATGCGTGAAGCGGCTCAGAACGAAGGCAGTGGAGTGGCGGGCGCTGGGGTTGGTTTAGGCGCCGGTATCGGCGTGGGGCAGGTTTTAGGACAAGCCGTGGCTGCCGGCATGACTCAACCATCGCCCGGCCAAGCTCAACCTCAACAACCTCAGCAATCTCAACAAGCTGCGTCGCCCTCTGGCGTGCAAACCAAGGCCCAGATTCGCGCTGCCATGACCAATCTCGACATTCGTCTGGCAAACGGCGAGATAAGTGAAGCCACATACAACCGCCTGTACGAAAACCTGAGCAAGGCGTTGGAGACTGCACCAGACTAGAAGTACATGTGACGAGTGATCTCGACAAGGTTTGGCGTTTGGCTCTCCGTGCCGAGACACGCAACACGTTTTGTGATATCATTGCTCTCCCACCACAGCGCAACATTAACAGTGTTGTGGGGCACGTTGGCCGGCGCACAAGCGTGTGAGAGAGTTGCCGGTGTAAGCCCAAACAAAGCAGGTTTAGTTGACAAGACTAATCTGTTTGGTATACTTCGCCTGCTAACTCGCTCGGACAAAGCGCGTGCGCGCTAGCAATAACTGAATCAAAGAAGAGGCTACTGTGTCATCAGTAGCCTCTTCTGTCGCCTGGTGAACAGCCATTACAAACAAACAGACTAGGGAATTATGCCGACAATTAATCAGTTGATTCGCAAAGGCCGCAAGCCAAAGCCATCTTACAGCAAGGCGCCGCAATTGCAGTCGACCACAAACACATTGAAGGGTGGCAAGCGCACCATCCATCGCAAAGGCGCGCCGCAGAAGCGCGGCGTGTGTGTTGTGGTGCGCACTCAAACCCCTAAGAAGCCGAACTCGGCCATGCGTAAAGTGGCCCGCGTTCGCCTGTCAAATATGACAGAAGTGACGGCATACATTCCGGGCGAGGGGCACCGATTGCAAGAGCACTCGGTGGTATTGGTACGTGGTGGCCGCGTCAAGGACTTGCCCGGTGTGCGATATCACATCGTCCGAGGCACGTTGGACGCCGAGGGCGTTGAAAAGCGCAGCCAGGGACGGTCCAAGTATGGCACCAAGCGCGCCAAGAAGACTGCCGATACAAAAGGCGCCGCAAAGAAGAAGTGAAAATTGCAGGTCGCACAGAGCACAAGCCTACAAAACGATCTGCATCCCGGTACCTGGACTCTGAAGTCTGAGGAAAGATATGCCAAGACGATATCGACCGCCTAAACGAGAGATTCCGCCAGACGGCAAGTACAACAGTGTCATGGTGCAACGGCTCATTAATCGTCTGATGCGTTGCGGCAAAAAGAGCGTGGCGCAGCGCATTGTGTACACCACTATGGCCCTTGTTGAAGAGCGCACCCAAAAGCCATGCATGCAGGTGTTTGAGGCAGCCATGGCCAATCTGCGCCCCTCTGTCGAGGTCAAACCGAGACGGGTAGGCGGCGCTACGCTCCAAGTGCCTGTGGAAGTGAATCCGTTTCGTCAGGAAAGCTTGGCCATGCGTTGGCTGATTGGCGAAGCACGCAAGCGCTCCGGCAAGTCAATGGCAGAAAAGCTGGCCGCCGAGATGCTTGATGCAGCCAACAACACCGGCGCCGCCGTGAAGAAGCGCGAGGAGACACACAAGATGGCTG
>JANWVJ010000014.1 GCA_025056895.1 Thermoflexales bacterium | reverse complement strand
CATCATCCCAATCAACACCATAGCCAGGCCATAGATACGGTATGCGCGCCGAGTGAACTGCTCACCGCGCCGTTCGAACAGCCACTTGCCAAACGGATCGTATTGCATCAACGCACTAAGCGGGCGTCTGAGAGCAGCAAACCCGTTTAGTAAGAGCACGATGCCGAATATAAGAACAATCACTCCAGCCAACATCGATTAAAACCATTTCTTTCTGGCCGGCCAGACCCCACTGGGGCGGATGGAGGCCGACTACGATGGCCAGATTGTAGAGGGAAGGACACACTTCGCCAACACCTGGAACCTACCTTCCGGATTATGTACGATTATTTGCATTACAGCCGATTATGGAGTAGGATGCAGAAAATTGCTCTTCCACATACACGTCTATGCACTGGGAAAGGCTTTCTGAAGATGTTTATGTGTTTACCAGCGATCGTTATGCGCAGGTGACGGCCAGTTTGATCGTGTCCGGCACGGTGGGCGTGATGATCGATACACTGCCCTTCCCGGAAGAAACAGGTCAGATTGCCCTGTTTGCCCGTCGTCGTTGTCCAGATGGAGTGCGTTATGTGATCTATACACAGCATCAGGCTGACCATGTGTACGGAGCGTTTCTCTTTCCCAAGGCAGAAATCATTGCCCATTCGACCTGCCGCGATATTCTAATTGAGAAAGGGTATAAGGCGCTGGAGACTGCCCGTCAGCAGAGCCGTGAATTGCAGATCGTCCGGTTGCGCCTGCCGACCATCACGTTCAACAGGGGTGTGTTTGCCCTAAAACTGCCCGGTAAGACGCTGGAAATTTTCCCTTCTCCCGGACACACCCCCGATTCGGTATCGGTCGTTTTGCAGGAGGAAAAGATTTTGTTCGCCGGCGATACGATCATGGCTATTCCCACAATCGGAGAAGGCGACATCGACCAACTGCGCGCATCCATTGAGGCCGTCGCAGCCATGCCGCTCGAAACGATCGTGCAAGGGCACGGCGAAATCATTTTGCGCGGCGAGATCAAAGATAATCTTCGGCGCAGCCTGAATTACCTTGACCATTTGCAGACCAAAGTCCAGAAGATAGTAGAAGCCGGCGGCACACGCGAGGAGGCGCGTCGCATTACTCTTGAGTCATGCGGTTTGCAGCGCGTATTGCTCAGCGGCGTGGTCACTCAGTTGCATCAGGCGAATGTGCTGGCTTTGTATGATCGTCTGACGGCCAAGCTCAACCCGCTGGCAGCCGGCTCGATCTCAGAAACTGCCTCTAAACCAAGCCCAAGTGCCGATGGAAGCGCCCGAAGTGGGCGCGCCCGAAGTGGGCGCGTCCGAAGTGGGCGCGTCCGAAAGGGGAGTGGCTCGACCGGCACAACAAAACTCAGGCCGGCGCCGAGCAAGTCGTCTAACAAATCGACATCCCAAACTACCAATTCGCCACGGTCTGCCTCATCACAGGGTCGGCGCAAAGCATGACCGTCTTTCAAGCTGCGCTCATCGCGCTGTTTTACACGTTTTCTCAGTCGGCTTTCAGCGCCGGTTTGGGCGCTTACGTCTTCTCCCAACCTCTTATTGCTGGCACAGTCGTCGGCTTTCTGCTGGGCGATCCGCTGGGTGGAGCTGCTGTTGGCGCCATGCTCAACGTGATTGCCCTGGCCCTCAATCCCTTGCGGCTGCGACTGGGGCCGGATTTGGCGCTGGCCGGCTATGTGGGCATCCCCTTTTTGTTGCTGAACGGGATCGCCGTTGAGCAGCCGCAATCAACGCTCACGTTTGGCGCGTTGGCTGCTTTTGGCATGTTGCTCACCTTCATGCGCGGCGTGTTGAACAGCGTGCTGGCCCACTGGGCCGACTATTTCGCGGAGCGCGGTGACGCAACATTAGTCGCTTTTATCAATCTTGCGCCGTCACAGATCTGGCTGTTTATCGTCACCTTTGTCCCGGCGTTTGCGCTGTTGCGGCTCGACCTACAAGCCGTGCTCTCGGTCGCGAACGCGCTTCCGGCTTGGATAGATAACGCTTTGCGTCTGAGCCAGCACTTATTGGCAGCGCTGGGCATTGCGATGGGGATGCGCTTGTTGCTGCGTGGCAGCGGCATTGCCTATTTCGTCTTGGGTTGGCTGGCTTCACACCTATTCGGACCGGCGCCGCTGACGCTGTTCGGAGCGAGCATCGCAGCAGTGCATGCATTTGTGGCGCGCAAGCAGATGGAGCGCAGCCCGGATACGCTGGCTGATCAAGGTAGATCAACCTCCGCTGCCTTGCCGGTGGTCACACCCGCTCCGACGACCCTCGCGCCCGCCGATCTGCGGGTCGCGTTGATCCTGTGGGTTTTCTTCCACAACGCTGCGCTCAATTTCGAGCGCTTCCAAAACATCGGCTTTGCCGCCGCAATGGCCCCGATCGCGCGCAAGCTGTACCAGGCGGTCGAAGAACGCGCTGCCTGTTTGCGTCGTCATCTCTCTTTCTTCAGCGCCGAGTTCTCTACAGGGGCGCTGCTCCTCGGCGCGACGGTTGCTTTGGAAGAGCGTCGGGCAAACGGCGAAGCCATCGATGAAGTCGAGATGGTAGGCGCCAAGACCGGCGCCATGGCTGCCCTAGGGGTTGTGGGCGAGGCGCTGGTTCAAGGCGCGCTGATGGCGCCGGCAGTAGCCGTCGGCGCCAGCCTCGCCCAACAGGGCAATTTGCTCGGCCCATTCCTGTTCGTTGTCTTTCAAGCGGCGCTCATCTGGTCGATTGCTTACGTCAGCTTTCAAGCCGGCTACGCTCACATGCAGCGCGCAATGAACTGGGCGCGCCTGAATGACTGGTTGCGTGCCGGCCTGTTTGCGTTCACGCGTCTGGGAGCGTTTGTATTAGGAGGGCTGCTGTTGGCCTATGTGCCGGTGGGTTTGCCGCCCACGATGATTATCCAGATTGACGGCTCTCAGATTGCATTGCAGGCGATATTCGATCGCGTCATGCCAAACATGATCCCGCTCGCCGTCACCGTGGGGTTGTGGTGGGTGCTGCGCACACGCACGATCAGCCCGATTGCGCTACTGGGCGCGTTGATTGTGCTGTCTTTTGCACTCAGCGGCGTCCTCAGCGTGCTCGGCTGGTTGTGACACGTTGCCGACGCTTGTGACGAGTTGACCATGCACAACCCCGGCCGCGATTACCGCACCACGTACACCGATCTGTTGCAAGCACTTACCCAGCCCGACTGCGCTGTGTGCCGCTTGGTCAATCAAGCCGTTCGTCAGCATGTGGACGTTTTTCTCTACGAGCAGTTGCTCGTCCTGGAGCGCCGCGCTGAAATTCGCGCGGCGCGCGGTTTCTGTTCAATTCACAGCGCGATGCTGATTGCCGGCCATGGGCGGATGCTGGGGGCAGCCACGCTGTATCAGGACGTGCTCAACGATGTGATGCGGCAACTGGAAGGGGCCGTGCGCACCGTGTCGCCCGGCGCCGCGCCTTCTAGGCTACAACGCATGTTCTCGATCGGCTGGCGTGGCATCTTGCGCAAGGTGGCGCGGATCGTGCGCCCTCAGCGTGCATGTCCTTTATGTGAGTACGAGCGCCGGCAAGAGACCGTCGTGCTGCGGGCTTTGCTCAACGACATCTACGATCCTATATTAGGCGCGGCGTTTGAACGTTCGGCCGGTCTGTGCTTGCCGCACTTCCAGATGGCTTTGCTGTTGCCGGATGTCGCGACTGACCATCAACTGCGGCTGGTGGAACTGGAGCGCGGCATCTTGAGCACCCTCAAAGCAGAGTTGGAGGCGTACATCGCCAAGCGCAACGCAGGCCGTGAAGCCGAACCGATGGGCGCAGAAGCAACCGCGCCGGCGCGGGCCGGCCGGCTGCTCGCCGGGCGCATTGTGCATTCGGATGGCCGCCTGTGAGACGACCCTGTGTGCAGCCGGCCGAGTAACAGGCGGCTTACTCTTGGTGTTTGGGCAGGCCGGCCAGGCGTCGCACCTCTTTCATCGTTGCACGGGCGATGGCGCGCGCTTTTTCCGCCCCTTCTTGCATCAGTTTGTGCACGCGCTCGCGGTCGCCGGCAATTCCTTCGCGCCGCTGGCGCATCGCGCCGGTCAATTCCACCAGTGCATCGGCGACGGCTTCTTTCAACGGTGCATAGCGGCGCGCGCCGTTAGCGTACTCGCGCTCGAACGCTTGCGCTGTGTCCGCTTTGCCGCAGGCGCGCAATAAGCCGAGCAAGTTGAGCGCGCCGGGGCCGATCTCTGTGCCGGCTTCGCCGGTGTCCGTGACTGCCGAACGCACTTTGGCCCGCACCGACTTTTCCTCTTCAAACAGCCCGATGTAATGCTTTGGCCCCAAGCTCTTGCTCATTTTCTTCAATGGGTCTGCCAAAGAGAGCAACTTGGGCGTTTCGGTCGAAAGCACGGCTGGCTCTGGGAAGTATTCGCCGAACTGACCGTTGAACCGGCGCGCGATGTCGCGCGATAATTCTAAATGTTGCTCTTGATCTTTACCCACCGGCACCCAGCCGGCCCGGTAGAGCAAGATGTCGGCCGCTTGCAATACCGGATAGGTGAACAAGCCGGCGGAGATAAAGGCATCTTGTTTGCCTTCGAGCTGTTCAGATTTGTCTTTGAATTGCGTCTGGCGCGTCAGATCGCCATACGCGCACACGCACCCTAGAATCCATGCCAGCTCGGTGTGTTCGGGAACCATCGATTGGACAAACACAATCGATTTGTCCGGGTCGAGGCCGGCGGCCAGCAGGTCGATGAACATCTGTTGTGTGTTCTTCCGTAGCTCGTTGGGATTGTAGGGCATGGTCATGGCGTGCAAATCGACGACGCAATAGATCGCCTGATAGCACCCGCTCTCTTGGATGCGCACCCAGTTGGCGACGGCGCCGAAATAATTGCCCAGGTGCAGCTCACCGGTTGGCTGAATCCCTGAAAAGACCGTCTGATTACTCACATCAACTCCTCTGAAAAGGAAACTCGCCCGTCTTCGGCATCGAAATCGATTTCGCTGCCGAGGACGGGCGGCATGGTTGACCGCTCGCGGTGCCACCTCGGTTGGGCGCATGACACACGCCCCACTCTGCTATGGCTGCCAGTTGCCCCTCGCCGAGTCCCACTTCGTGCACTCTGCCGGCATCGGCTTGCACCGCCCGCCGACTCGCTGCAACCTGCACAGAATGCCTACTTACCTCGGGTCATTGGGGTCTCGTTCTGGCAGCGCGAATTATAGCCGGCCAACGCCTCACACAAAGGATTTCCTCAGCCGGTGCTCAGTTTTGGGCACTAGCATTCTCTTTCCAATAGATAGTTCGCATTCGGCCTTGTCACAACATCGATAATAATCGTCCGGTACATGTGCCGCCTGCCAACAACCTACCTACATCGCGAGGTGCGGCGCAATACGGCGCGGTGCGAGAATTAGAACTAGAAGCAAGTTGAGAGGTGAGTATGGCGAGCGCGCAAAGTTCACTCCGATTGCCCGGTCCAAAGAGTGATCCAAAAAAGAAGAAAAAAATCGATATTCCGTACAATCGACCGGCCAATCGCATCCGGCGTGCCATTAAGAGCTTCATTACCATCACCCTGTTGATCAGCGCCATCTGGACGGCGGTTGCATTTGCCACGATTGATGATGTGTCGCTCAATATCGCGCTGGGAATTTTGGGCGGCATTCTGCAAATTTTGATGTTTGTAATCACGGCGATGTTCGGCATCGTCGTCCAGTTCGGTCTGCTGTTCTGGTTCTTATCACGCCCTCAGGTAGAGGTTATCCGCCCTGGCGATGACACGACGGTGACTTTCGACGATTACTGGGGTCAGCCGCAACTGGTCAAGCTGGTCAAGCAATGGATGTCGCTCCTGCGTGATCGCAAAGAGTTCGAGAAGATGGGCGGCAAATACATCAGCGGCCTGTTATTGTATGGCCCGCCCGGAACCGGCAAGACGATGTTGGCGAAAGCCATCGCTGGCGAGTCGGGCATGGCATTTATCTCGGCGCAGGGCACCAGCTTCCAAGGAATGTTCTGGGGCATGGATATTCTGAAGGTGCTGCGCTTCTGTCGCATGGCACGCCAACTGGCCAAGAAGTACGGCGCGTGCGTGGCGTATATCGATGAGATTGATGCTGTCGGTATGAATCGCGGCGGTGTGCGCGGCAGCGGGCCGATTGCGAGCAGCCTGACCGGATTTGGCTTGGGCATGTTTGCCTTGTCCACCTTGCTCAGCCAAATGGACGGCATGAACAGCCTGACACGCGTAGAGAAGCTAAAGCGCCGCATCTACAACCTGTTCGGCAAGAAGTACGATCCCAAGCGCAACTGGCATGTGATGTGGATGGGCAGCACCAACCGACCCGATGTGCTCGATCCCGCTCTCACCCGCTCAGGACGTCTGGACACCAAGATCGCCGTCGATCCACCGGACCGCGCCAGCCGGCGGTTGATCATCCAGGGCTATCTCAGCCGCATTCAGCACGATGAGACGGTTGACGTGGAGTCGATCGTGGCCGATACAGCCGGCATGACGCCTGCCGACATTGCGAACGCCATCACCAAAGATGCCGTGCGCATTGCCTTCTTTGATGGACGGCGCAAGGTGTCGCAGAAAGATATTGACAAGGCGTTCATGGAGCAGACCGCCGGCATGGAGACGCCCGTTGAGGAGATGGACGAAGGCCAGCGTCGCGTACTGGCCTATCACGAAGCCGGCCATGCTGTTGCCCAATACTACGTCATGCCGGAGCAGAAGATTGTGCGGGCGACGATTGTCCGTCTGTCCACCGGCAGCCAAGGCCATGTTATGCCGGTGGACACTGTCGAGCAGCACGTTGAGCCGGTAGCGCGCTATGCCTACGAAATCATCGTCTCGTTGGCCGGCCGCGCGGCAGAGAAAATCCTGACCGGCGAGATTTTCAACTCGGTCGGCGGCGACTACCGCAACGTTCAGTTCATGCTGTGGCGGCTGGCGGCTACCGGTTACTTCGGGCCGCGTTTGGCGATGGAGGCCACCGGCGTGCTGAGCGCTTCTGGCGCAGGCCCCGCTATGAGCCACGACGGCAAGCTCGAACAGTACTGGCTGCAAATGGAAGAAGCCACCGAACGGTTGCTGCGCCAACATTGGAAAGAGGTCACCGCCGTCGCCGAAGAGCTGTTGGCCAGGAGCACCTTAAGCGGCAAAGAGGTGGTTGAGCTGATCGAAGCCAATCAAACGCCGGAAGCTCTGCTCAACAGCGATCTCATCCCCAAGACGTTGGCGGCCATGCGCGCGCAAGCGCTGGCAGAAATTCGCAATCGCGGCCTGAACCGCTTGAACGGCCACGTCTATGAGGGAGCATCAGTGCTCCAGAGTGGGGTGAAAGATGCCTCGGCCAGCGAAGAGGTGATCGTGATTAACGGCAGCGCCAACGGCCCAGCCGGTCGCCCAACTCCCCAGATGGTCGATAACGGGCGTCCGCCGGTCGAGCCGGTGCTGGTCAGTGACGGCACCGGCGCCTATCAACCCCGTCTTGTCGATGAGGAGGACCGGCGCACAGGTGAGCCGCAGCCGGAGGCGGGCAAGGCAGATTAATCGTCTTGCCGATCGCACGGGCTTGTGTAAGCCGGCGCAGCACTCACAGGCTGCGCCGGCTTTGTTGTGAAAATCCTGATCTTGAGATAATCCCTCGTATGCGAGCATTTGTCTTGTCCGGCGGTGGCAATCGTGGCCCGTTGCAAGTGGGCGCACTGCGGGTCTTGCTGGAGCGCGGCATCAGGCCGGATATGATCGTCGGGTCATCTGCCGGCGCGCTCAACGGCGTGTTTCTCGCCATCGAGCCGAGCCGGTCTTCGGTCGATCGTTTGGCCGAGATGTGGCGTGAAGCCGGCCGGCGCAAGGTCATTCACGCCGGCCCGCTGCGCACCATCTGGCAACTTCTGCGCGGCACCGATCACGTGATGGAGAATGCAGGACTGGCGGCGTTTATTCGCGCCGTCCTGCCGCCCGCCGTGCGCACGTTCGGCGACTTGACCTTACCGTTCTATGTGACGATTGCTCACTGGCTGACCCGCACGCTGTATGTGTACGGCGACGACCCGCAAGCCGATTTGACCCAAGCGTTGGTGACCACTGCCGCAGTGCCCGGTTATTTCCCGCCCACTTGGCACAACGGCGAAGCCTTCATCGATGGCGGGCTGGTGTCCAATGCGCCGGCGCAGGTCGCCGTGGCGCGTGGGGCGACAGAGCTGTGGGTGATTGATCTGGCATATAGCACCGATGTGCCGCGCAAGGTAGGAGATAGCCTATCGGTCATTCGTCATGCCGTTTACCCGGCCCTGTACCGTGAGACGCTGCTTGAGCTGCAATCAGTTGCGCTGCGCCCCGGCATTCGGTTGCATCACATCCCGATGTACGACTATCAGGATGTGGCGCTAGGCGATTTTAGTGCAACGGAAGGAATGTTCGAGCTGGGAGCGCATGCGGCGTGTGCGTACCTCGAACACCCGGAGCCGAATGTCGTTCGCTGTCCGCGCAAATTTGCAGTCGATGAGTTGCCGCCTGGCCCGCCGGGGTCTAAGCCATTTGCCGGCTGAAAAACGGCGCTACACGAATGCGGACATGACTTGATTGCTGAGGAAGCGTCCTTTGCGCGTGAGACGCACCCGGTCAGGCAGCATGTCAAGCAATCCTTTCTCCTGGCCGGCGCGTAATGATTCTGCGAACACCAGGCGCATATCTACCCCATGCCGCGAGGCAAACCGCTCGTAGCTCACGCCCTCTTCTAACAGACGCAGACCCATCACCATCGTTTCGCCGCGCGAGGCGCGCTCGTCGATGTCTTCGCCATCTGCTTGGGGCGATTCGCCTCGCGCAAGTCGCGAGATGTACTCGGCCGGGCGACGCACATTCCACCAGCGCCGGCGAATGGATGACGAGTGGGCGCCGGCGCCGAAGCCGAAGTACGGCTCGTTGCGCCAATAAATCAAGTTGTGCGCGCACGCTTGACCGGGCTTACACCAATTTGAGATTTCGTAATGGATATAGCCGGCTGCGCCCAACACATCCTCGGCCAGATCATACATATCGGCTGCGGCATCGGGATCGGGGAGAGGTGTTTCACCGCGCCGCACCTGGTCGTGCAGCGGCGTGCCCCGTTCGATGGTTAGCGCGTACAACGAAATGTGATCCGGCTGCAAGGGCAAGGCAACTTGGAGGGTGCGCCGCCATGAGTCGAGTGTCTGATGCGGCAGGCCGAAGATTAAGTCGAAGCTGACATTATCGAAGCCGGCGGCGCGCGATGCTTCGATGGCGGCAATCACGTCTTCAAATCCATGTTCGCGCCCCAACATCTTAAGTTCGTTGGGGTCAGCGGTCTGCGCGCCGAAGCTCAACCGATTGACGCCTTCTGACCTCAGGGCGCGTAAATAATCGACATCTACTGTGCCGGGATTGCACTCGACGGTCACTTCGGCGCTCGGCGGGATGTCGAACGCCTCGTAGCAGGCGCGCAGGGCGCCGGCCAGTTGAGCCGGCGGCAAGATAGATGGCGTACCGCCGCCGAAGAAGATCGTTGTAGCGGTCGGGCGCGCACGCGGCGAGTCGGCAATCGGATTCAAGGCGTGGGATTGGGCAGCGGCGCGAATCTCGCGGCACAGCGCTTGCACGTAGGGCGCGCGTAAGTCCTCCATGCCGACATAGGTATTGAAGTCGCAGTAGGTGCAGCGCGACCGGCAGAATGGAATGTGCAGGTAGAGACCGAGTGATCGCACAGCGCAAAGAGTCCGTACAAATCAATGTGGGGCGCGGCGGGATACACGGCGCCCGGCAGCCTTGTCCGAGTTAAGAGCGGTGGATGGGCTAGCCCATCGGCTACGATACCTGCCGCACCCATTAAAGCCGATTGAGTGTATCCGGTGTACCATCACGGCGGTGATTGTGCCACAAACTAAGGTGGTCATCGCCAAAAGTAGAAAGTGATCATCAACGAAGGATGCGTCTCAATCCGTCATGCGTTATCCAATTCCTGCTCAGGAAACTGCCGTTGAAACCGTGGTGGTGAACTCGCGTTTCATCTGCACGATTGGCGAAGCGCGTTCCGTCGATGACGCGATGGCATTCGTTCGGCGCGTCAAAGAGCGATACGCAACGGCCAGCTCTCACGCGTATGCCTTTCGGGTGGGTTATGGCCCCAGTGTGATCGACGGGTGCAATGACGGCGGCGAACCCAGCGGCACCGCCGGCAAGCCGATGCTTGCCGTGTTGCAGGGCAGTGGCCTAGGCGATGTCGTCGCAGTGGTGTCGCGCTGGTTTGGCGGGACGAAGCTGGGCACAGGCGGCCTGGTGCGCGCCTTCAGCGGCGCGCTCAAGGCTGTGCTGGACGTATTGCCGCGCTCTGAGCGCGTCGAGCGCAAGACCTTCCTGCTGGAAACGCCGTACTCACTCTATGAGCGGGTGCGGTTGCTGGTGGCCGCACATCACGGCGCCATCGTCGGCGAAGCGTTTGGGGCCAGCGTGCTGCTGACGCTGGTGTTCGCCGTGGACGATATCGCGCCGTTTCAGGCGGCGCTGCGCGAGCTGAGCGCGGGCCGGCTGGAGATGATGCCCGCATAAAAACTGGGGCGCACCCCCCTGGCGTGCGCCCCAGCGTGTCTGCTGCTCAGCCTCCCTGAGTCAGACTCTTCAGGATTTCGACGCACAACACCGTGCCGGGGTCCAACTGATTGACCGTCCGTTCACCGACCCAACTGGCGCGGCCGATGTTGCTGCGCAAAGCGATGGCAGCATCCCGCCCACGTTCGGCTGCGGCCAGCATGGCGGCGCCGGCCTCTTCCAGCGATGCCCCACCGGCTATCGCTGCGGCAAACGCTTCTGCGGCCGGGTGCAGGGCATCCACGATCGTTTTGTCGCCCGGCTTGGCTTTGCCGCGCTCCTGAATGCCTTGATCGGCGGCAGCGATCATGCGCGACAACAGACTTGCATCCAGCGACGTTGCGCCTTTGGCTTCTTTGCCCATCCGCATCAGCGCGGTAGCCAGCAGCGTGCCCATCGTGCTCGGTGCAGCGCGATTGAAGGCTGCGCCGGCAGAAGCCAGATACTTGCCGATATCGTCGCCGTCGCGCAGGGGCGTGTCGCGCATCAACGTCAGCAATGCTTCGCCGCCCTTGCTCATGCTCAGTCCCAGATCGCCGTCGCCCATGGCGGCGTCCAGTCGGTTGAGGTCGTCCTTTAGCGCCACCAATCGCTCGCTCACGCGCTGCATGGCGGCCATAACTTGCTCGGCGGAGATCATGGTGTGTCCTATGGACTCCTTGCGCTGTGTTCGAGTTTAAACCTGGACGAAAAACGGGGTCTTGGCGGGATGATCCAGCAACGCAGCCAGCTCGTCATCGACTTTCATCACCGTCAGCGAGCAGCCGGCCATTTCCATGCTGGTGGCGTACTCGCCGACATAGGCGCGGTGCACCCGCACACCGTCGGCGGTCAACAGGTCATGCACCTTGCGATAGACGATGTACAGCTCCTCTGGCGGCGTTGCACCGAGGCCGTTCACCATCACCGCCGCGCGATCGCCGGCGGCCAGCGGCACTTCGCTGCGCACGGCGGCCAGCATCCGCTCGGCGATTTCATCGGCTGCCTTCAGTGATTCGCGGCTGACGCCCGGCTCGCCGTGAATACCCATGCCCATCTCCATTTCGTTTTCGCCCAGAGAGAACGTGGGCCGGCCCACCTGCGGCACGATGCACGGCGTGAGCGCTACACCCATCGTGCGGGTGTTGGCGAGCGCCTTGCGCGCGACGGCTTCTACCTCATCCAGCGACCCGCCCAGGTCGGCCTTTGCGCCAGCGCACTTGAAGGCAAACACCATGCCGGCCACCCCCCGGCGCTTCTCCGGGTCGGCATTAGACACCACGTCGTCCTTCACCAGCACCGTGCGCACTTCAATGTCTTCCATCGCGGCCATCTCGGCAGCCATGTCAAAGTTCATGATATCGCCGCCGTAGTTGCCGTAGATGTACAGCACGCCGCGCCCACCATGAATGCGGCGCGTCACTTCTAACATCTGATCGGCGCTGGGCGACTGAAAAACGTCGCCAACGGCGCAGCCGTCCAGCATCCCTTTACCGACATAGCCCAGGAAGACGGGCAAATGCCCAGAGCCGCCGCCTGTGGCCAGCGCGACTTTGCCTTGTACGGGGGCGTCGGCGCGCACGATGCAATGCACATCGCCGGCGGCATATGCCAACTGGTCGGGATGCGCCTTCAACAAACCATCGAGCATTTCAGGCACAAAGTCTTTCGGGTTGTTCAGAATCTTCTTCATGGCACTCCTTTATCCGTTCAACCAGGATGCAGCCGGTCAGGCTTTCACCTCGACGCCAGCCTGCATCTCCAGGGCTTTGATCAGCGCCGAGGCGTTTTCCTCGCCCCAGCCTTGATTGACGGCTGCCTTGATCGTTTCGCGAATGACGGCAGAGGCCGGCGTCGGCGCGCGCAACTGCTCGGCAAAGCGGGCGATCAAGTTGGCGTCCTTGAGCATCAGCTTGAGCGCGAAGTGTGTCTCGAAGTTGCGCTCGACGAGCATCGACCCGACTCCGTCAAAAATGGGGGACTTGAAGTCGGTGACATGCAGCACGCCCAGCACATCGCGAGGATTTAAGCCCGCCTTGGTCGCCAGGATCATCGCCTCGCCCAGAGCGTGCAACTGGGAGGCCACGATCAGGTTGCCCACCAGTTTCATCGAAGTGCCTTTGCCGTGCCCACCCATGTAGTGGGTGGTCTCGCTGAGCTTCTCCAGAATCGGCTTGACGCGCTCAAACACGCGCCGTTCGCCGCCCACCACAATCCACAGGCCGGCGTTGGCGGCTTCGTTTTTGCTGCCGAACACCGGCGCGTCCAGGAAGTGGACGCCTTTGGCTTTGTAGGCTGCTGCTTCGCGCAGGCTGAGCGCCGGCATCTGGGTGGTCATGTTGACCGCGACCTGGCCGCTGTGAACGCCTTCCAAAATGCCCTGCGGCCCAAATACGACCGATTCCACGGCGGCGTCATCGGCCAGGCAGTACAGGATCACGTCGGCGTCCTGCACGGCTTCTGCCGGCATGGCGGCTTTCGTTGCGCCTCGTTTCACAAAAGGCGTGCACTTGCGCGCCGTGCGATTCCATACCGTGAGCGGATAGCCGGCTTTCAGCAAGTTATGCGCCATACCCTGGCCCATAATCCCCAGGCCCAGAAAAGCGATCTTCTCCATGATTGCGATCCTCCTTGAATCGATGATCAGAGTTGCGGCATACAGCTCGGCTTTGGCCGGCGCTGTTGCTTCATGCGTGTTCTTCGATCCAACCGACCGTCTCGCCAACCCGCGCGGTTTGATCATCTCCGATGCGAATCTCGGCCAACATGCCCGCTGCATACGCTTCCACCTGCAAGGTGGTCTTGTCGGTTTCCACCTCGAACAGAGGATCGCCTTTGCGCACCACATCGCCTTCGGCTTTCAGCCAACGCACGATGCGCATCTCATCGGTGCTGTCGCCGAGCGGGGGCAGAACAATCGGAGTTAATTTTGGGGTGCTCATCTTATGCGCTCCTCGAATAGCTCAGTGCGGTGTGTGCAGCCTGGACAACCCGCGCAGCGTCGGGGACGATCAACTTTTCCAGGCGCGAGTTGGCCGGCAACGGCACATCAAACGCGCCCACGCGCTGCACCGGCGCCAGTAAACGATCAAACAAAGCCTCGCACAAGCGCGCCGCAATCTCGCCGCCCAGGCCGCCGGTCAATACTGCTTCGTGAATCACGACGGCGCGGCGCGTGTGTTCAACGGATCGGATCACCGTATCCAGGTCAAGCGGCTTGAGTGTGCGCAAGTCGATCACCTCTGCTTGTACGCCGGCGCGGGCCAGCGTTTCGGCAGCTTCAAGCGCGATGTGCAGGCCGCGCGAGTAGCTGATCAACGTGATGTCGTCGCCGGCGCGGGCGACGCGCGCTGCGCCGATGGGCGTCAGATAGTCGCCGTCGGGCACTTCGCCTTTCAATGCGTACAACCCCTTGTGCTCCAGAAAGACAATTGGGTTGCCGTCGCGGATGGCGGCCTTCAGCAGACCTTTGGCGTCATCGGGCATAGCTGGGACAATGACTTTGAGGCCGGGGATGTGCGTGAACCACGCTTCCAGGCTTTGGCTGTGTTGCGCGCCGGCGCCGCGACCGGTGCCTTGTTGGGTGCGCAGCACCATCGGCACGTTGATCTGTCCACCGAACATGTAGTGGATTTTGGCAGCTTGATTGACCAGTTGGTCCATGGCGTAGGCCATGAAATCGACGTACATGATCTCGGCCACCGGCCGGCCGCCGACCATGGCTGCGCCGACTGCCGCCCCCACGATCGTGCCTTCAGACATTGGGGTGTCGATGACGCGCTGGGGGCCGAACTCCTCCAACAGCCCTTTGGTGACAGCGTATGCTCCACCGTAGCGACCGATATCTTCGCCCAGCAAGAACACACGCGGATCGCGTTGCATCTCCTCGCGCAGCGCCTGACGCAGCGCATCGCGGAACATCATGACCGTCATAGTGTGCTGTGTTGCCTTTCTCTTTCTGCTGAGTGTGCGCCTGACGGCGCGTACACGTCTTCAAACGCAACAGCGTCGCGCGCCGGCGGGGCAGCCTCGGCAAATTGCACCGCGTCGTCCATGGCCTGGCGCGCGTCCGCTTCCAGGGCTGCCATGTCGTCCTGGCTCAACCATCCCGCGCTCAGCGCGCGCGCTTTGAACAACGGGATCGGATCGCGCTCGCGCCAGCGCCTTTCTTCTTCTGGATCGCGATAAGCCGAGGGGTCGCCGCGCGAATGGCCGAAGAAGCGATAGGTGTGCGCGCCGATCAGCGTTGGGCCATCACCGCGTCGGGCGCGCTCAGCGGCTTCACGCGCAGCCTGATATACCGCTGCCACGTCCTGCCCGTCCACGTCGATGCCGGGCATGGCATAGGCGGCGGCGCGCGTCTTGAAGTCCACTGCCGGCGTGGACTTCGACCAGGGCAGCGACATGGCGTATTGGTTGTTTTCGCACACGAACACCACCGGCAGACGAAACACGGCTGCCATGTTCAGCGCTTCGTGAAAGACGCCCTCGGTCACCGCGCCGTCGCCGAACAGACACATTGTCACGGCGTTGTTGGCCGAGAGTTTTGACCACAGGCCGGCACCGACGGCAATCCCGATGTGCCCGCCGACGATCCCATTTGCGCCGAGATGTCCCAGCGCCATGTCGGTGATGTGCATCGAGCCGCCCCGTCCTTTGCAGTAACCGGTTTCTTTGCCCATCAGCTCGGCCATCATGCGGCCCAGGTCGCCGCCGCGCGCGATCAGGTGGCCGTGCCCACGATGGGTGCTGGTCAGATAGTCCTGCGGTTGCATGGCCATGCACACGCCGGCTGCAACCGCTTCCTGACCGATGCTGACATGGCACATGGTGCTGGCCAGCTTGCCCTGCATCAATACTTCCAGCGTGCGCTCTTCAAACAGGCGAATGCGCAGCATATGGCGCAGCGCCTGGACGGCGAATTCATGATTCATGGTTGGCTTCTGTTCAAGCTGCCTTGCCGGCCTGGTGCAACGTCATGGCGTGCATCAGCTCTTGCAAGCGCGGGTAAGTCGCGATGTATTGATCTACGTAGAACTGGTATTCGGCATGGCGCTGCATGTCCGGCTCGATGCGCGCCGCCGTGCGCACCATTCGCCCAGCGGCAGCGCCTGGGTCGGGATACAGGCCGGCGGCGACGGCTGCCAGGATTGCCGAGCCGAGCGCGGGCGCGTCGGCCACTTGTGTCAGCACAATCGGCACGCCGCTCACGTCGGCGTGAATCTGCATCCACAGCCGGCTGCGCGTCGGCCCGCCGGCGGCGACGATCTCCTGCACGGTGTAACCGTGCTCGCGGAAGGTGCGGAAGATATGCTCTGAGCCATACGCAATCCCCTCCAGGATGGCGCGGAACACGTGCGCGGTGCTGTGCTTTAGTGACAAGCCCCAGAACGCGCCGCGCGCGAGCGAATCGACGTGAGGGGTGCGATTGCCCTGGAAGTAGTCGAGCACGATCAGCCCCTCCGAGCCGGGCGGTATCTGCGCCGCCATCTCGTTGAGCACGGTATAGGTGTCCACGCCGCGCTGACGGGCGATCTCTGCCTCGGCGGCGCAGAAGCGGTCCTTGAACCACTTGACCACCGAGCCGGTGGACACCTGGCCGCCCTCGATGGTGTACTGGCCGGGCAACAGCGCATCGGTGAACGCGCCGAAGATGCCCCGCGCGTGCAAGGGCCGGTCGGTCTGGCCGAGCATCAGGTGCGAGGAGCCGGTGATGAAGGCAAGTTTGCCGGGCGACACCACGTTCAGTCCGAGCATGGCTACATACGCATCGGCGCCGCCTTCGGCCACCGGAATCCCTGCCGGCAGCCCCAGCTCGGCGGCCACGTCGGGCAACAGGGCGCCAGCTACCTGGCCCATGTCCAGGACGCGCCGGGGGAAGCGTTCAATCAGATCGTCCAGGCCGATCGCCTGATAGAACGATTCGGACCAGCCGCCGGCGTTGCGGTCGTAGTACCAGCGGATGCTGACGTTGTTGATGCTGCCGGTCCAGTTGCCGGTCAGCCGATACGTCAGCCAGTCAATAAACTCGCCGACGTGAGCGGCCTGGCGGTAAATCTGCGGTTCGTTCTCTTTTACCCACAGCGCCTTGCAAGGCATCCATTCTGCCGAGACGTTGCCGAAGCCGTTGTAGCGCAGCATGGGATGGCCGCTCTGGGCAATCCGGCGGGCCTGTTCGGCGGCCCGCACATCCATCCAGATAATGGCCGGCCGCAGCGGGCGAAAGTGCTCATCCATGAACACCACCGTGCAACTGGTGCAATCCGCCCCAATCGCTGCGACCTGGCGTGGATCGACGGCGCTTTCGCGCAGCGCGCGGCGCGTAGCCGTGACAAAGGCTTGCCACCATTCTTCGGGGCGCTGTTCAGCCCAACCTGGCTGAGGATGGTAGAGGGGGTACGGCTCGGAGCAGAATATCACCGGCGCGCCGTCGGCGGTGAACAAGCCAACGCGCACGCTCTCGGTGCCAAAATCTACTCCCATCAGGTAAGGAGGCGTGTGCGTCATGGCGACTCCTCTGCTACGTTTCCGGTTTTGATCGGCGGGTGATGCGCAAGCGTCTTTGCTCGCTGAGATGATTGGCCACCATGATGGTCAGGAGCAGCGCGCCCCAGGCGAACTCTTTGAAGAATTGCCCGCCGCTGATGGTGAACAGGAGCATGTTCATGCCGGTGGAGACGAACTGCAAGGCCAGAATGGCGAGCACAATGCCGGTGACGCGGCCCGATCCGCCGCTGGGGTTGACGCCGGCCAGCACTGCCACCACGATGGCTTGCAATACGTAGGAGGGCGCAAAGTCCCATTTGGCCGAGTTATTGCGGCCCAGAAAGATAATGGCCACCACAGCGGCCAACAGACCGCTTAGGATGTACGTCATCAGCAGCACGCGCCGCACGTTGATGCCGGAGAAGCGCGCTGCGTTGACATTGCTGCCGATCATGTACACCTTCACGCCGAACGCCGTGCGATTCAGGATGAGGGCGAACACGGCCACCACTCCGGCAAAAATGATCAGCGGGATGGGAATGAATCCCAGCACGTTTGTGTTGCCGATAAACACCAGGCGGTTTTCGGCAAACACGGCGTTGCCGCGCGTCATGGCCACCGTCAGACCGGTGTACAACGTCATGGTGCCCAGCGTAGCGAGGATCGGGGTGAGGTTGACGTAGGCCACCAGCAGGCCGTTGACAAAGCCGGCCAGCGCGCCGGTGAGAAAGGCTACCACGACAGCGGCTGCCAGGCCGAGCGCCACCTGGCCGGCTTCAGCATCTGCCGGAATCAGAGCGCGAATCACAAATGCGGCCAGCACGCCGGACATATTCGCAACGCTGACCACAGACAGATCAATCCCACCGGTCAGCATCGTGATCATGATGGCCAGGGCCAGAATGCCGATCTCTGGAAACTGGCTGCCCATCGACAGGAAGTTTTCAGGCGTGGGGAAAACATCCGGTCTGAGGATGCTCATGACCACGAAAATAACCACGCAGGCGATCAACAGGCGCAGGATGTTCCCGTCGCCGAACAGTGAGCGGGTCCAGGCCCAGGGGGTGTAGCTTGCATCACGCGCGCTCATGGCAGTTTACTCCGCAGGAAGAGGCTCAATATCGACGTTGGCGCGCCGAGCGGCGCGCAGCGAGCGAATGGCCGGCACGGCTGTGCCGATGATGATGATGGCGCCGATCACTACGCGCTGCCAGATCGAGGGGATGCCGACCAGAATCAGGCTGTTGCTCATCACCGTGACCAGCATCACGCCGAGCAAAGTGCCGATGACGCTGCCGCGCCCGCCGGCGATGGATGCGCCGCCCAGCACCGTGGCTGCGATCACATCTAGCTCCTGGCCGACAATGTCCTGAGAGTTGGCCTGGCGGTTCAGGCCACCGTAGATCATGCCGGCAATGCCAGCCAGCAAGCCGACGAAAGCGTAGATAAACACTTGCGTCTGGACGATGTTAAAGCCGGCGCGTTCGGCTGCCTCGCGCGAGCCGCCCAGCGCATAGATGCTGCGGCCCAGCATGGTGTAGCGCAGCAGCAATTGGGCGACAATCGCTACCGCAACCAGAAAGAGCACCGCTGAGTGCAGCCCAACGGTGATGCCGCGCGCGTCAGTAACGGTGAACAGAAATGCGCCGGAGTATTGCGCCATGCCGGGCGGCAAGTCGCGGATGATTTTGCTGCCGATGACGAACAGCAAAAAGCCGCGAAACAAACTCTGTGTGCCCAGTGTCACGATCAGCG
This sequence comes from Thermoflexales bacterium, assembly GCA_025056895.1. Classification (GTDB taxonomy): domain Bacteria; phylum Chloroflexota; class Anaerolineae; order J036; family Brachytrichaceae; genus Roseilinea. The sequence continues at coordinate 11,571 of JANWVJ010000014.1, read as the reverse complement.
TAGGCAGCCGGAAGCGAGCGATGAAGAACGCGTTGATCAATCCCAGCACGATGCCGATTGCGCCTGACATCGCAAAAAAAGCCGGCATACCGCCTTCAAAGCCGATTTGGTTCATGATGACGGTGGTGGTGTACATCGAGAAGACGGCGATTGCCGTGAACGATACATCGATGCCGCCGGACACCAGCACGATTAGCACACCGATGGCGAAGATGCCGGTTACGGTGGCGCTGCGGGCCAGATCGAACCAGTTGCCGGGCGTCCAGAACACAGGGTTAATCGCGCCGATAACCAGGCACAACACAATCAGTGTGACGCCCACCAGAGTTTCCTGCCTGGAGAACAGCTTCTTGAGCATAGCCACGGTTTATCCGATTTGAGGTGAAAGGGATTGGGTTGTGGATGCAGCAGGCGCTGCCGGTGTGGATTCGGTCAAAAGGGAGGTCAGTTTGTTTTCGTCCAGCTCGCGCCGGTCGAACATGCCAGCCAGCCGGCCGCGCCGCATGAGCAGGATGCGATTGCACACGTGCAACAGCTCTGGGATGTCATCCGAGATGACCAAAATGCCGATCCCCTCGCGCGCCAGGTTCTTGATGATGTCGTGCAATTCGCTCTTCGATCCGACATCAACGCCCACGGTCGGGCCGTTCAAGATCAGGATGCGCGGCTTGCTGGCCAACCATTTGGCCAGCACCACACGTTGCTGGTTGCCGCCGGATAAGCTCTTCACCGGCAGTTCGGGGTCGCTGGTCTTGATAGACAAATCGCGAATCCACTGGCGGGCGCGCTCTTTCAGGCGTGTGATCGACAGCAGGCCGCCACGGCCCGTCAGGCCGTCGATGGTGCGAATGACGATATTGCGATTGATCGATTGATCCAGAAACAGCCCTTCGGTTAGCCGATCTTCGGGCACGTAGCCGATGCCGTGCTCAATAGCCGACTGAATGCTGTTGATATGAACCGGCTTGCCGTCGATGCGAATCTCGCCGCGATCAACCGGCAATACGCCGAACAGCGAGAGCGCCAGTTCGGTGCGTCCGCTGCCCAGCAGGCCGGTCACACCCACAATTTCACCCGGCCACAGCGAAAACGAGACATCCTGGAAATTGCCGCGCGAACTCAAATGGATGACTTCGAGCAAGGGGCGTTTCTGCTGAGGCGTGTAGTCGTAGTCTGCTTCCTCGATGCGCCGGCCGGTCATGTAATACACCAACTTGTTGCGATCCAGGTTGGCCGCGTCGACGTCCACCACCACCTTGCCGTTGCGGATAATCATGGCCTTGTCTGCAATTTCGAGCACCTCGTCGAGCTTATGGCTGACGAACAACACGGCCACGCCTTCTTGCTGCACGTTGTGAATCACTTTGAAGAGGGCGCGAATTTCTTTCTCTGTCAGGGCGGTGGTGGCCTCGTCCATGATGATCAGGCGTGCGTTTTGAACCAGCGCGCGGCAGATGGCCACCAATTGCTTATCGGCGACCGAGATAGACTCCACCTCTGCATCCAACGGCAGGCGCACGCCAATCTTGCCCAGCGCAGCTTCCGCTAGTTGACGCACTTGCCCCCAACGCACGATGCGCGCATTGCGCGACAGTTCGTAGTTCAGCGCAATATTCTCCGCCACCGTCAGGTTGGGGAACAGCGAGAAGTCCTGATAGATCACCTGGATGCCTTCGCGAATGGCATCCATCGGCGTGAGCCGGCGAAACGGTTTCCCGTTGATGACGATCTCGCCTTGATCGGGGGTGACGACGCCGGCGATGATCTTGATGAGCGTGGACTTGCCCGATCCATTCTCGCCGACCAAGCAATGAATTTCCGCCGGCTTGACGACCAAACTCACATCATCCAGTGCTTGCACGCCAGCGTACGACTTGCTGATATGAGTGAGGCTGAGGAATACGTCTGACATGGGCTTTGTGGAAAATGGGGCAGGCGCACGCCTGCCCCATCCTATGGACTGGACAAGATGTCGCCGGCGTTAGAAGTTGTATTGCTTGAGGTTGTCTTTGGTCACGTCAACCCACGCCGCGCCGTATAGCACGTTCCCCTTGGCGATCAGCTTGTTGTATCCCTCGATGCCCAAGTCCATGCCATCGCCGATCTTCTCGCCTTTGATGTGCATCATAGCGAGCTTGTTCATGGCGATGCCGGCCAGCTTGGGATCCCAGAAGCTGATCATCTGGACAGCGCCGCTCTCGATGAACTTGCCGGTGATCGACGGCAGCGAGGTGCCGGCCACCACGATCTTGCCCACCAGGCCGGCTTCCTCAATCGCCTGGCCTACGCCGGCAGCGTCGGTCGAGGCGCTGGTTTGCACGGCGCGCAGGTTTGGATACGCCTTCAGCAGCTCCTTCATCTTCTGATAGGCAATCTGTGAGTCGTCCTTCGTCTCCTGCTTGTCGGCGACCAGCTTCATGTTGGGATACTTTTCTTTCTGGCGCGCAATGCCGCCGTCGACCCATTCGTTGTGCGTCTTGGAGCCAAGGCTGCCAACGAACACGGCGTACTCGCCCTCGCCGCCGGTTTGGGACGCAATGAAGTCCATCAGGTGCGCGCCGTAAGCGGTGTTGTCGAAGGCTTCGATGTCCCAGTGCATGCTCTTCTGGTTAGAGGCCTCGTGTGTGATCACGGCAATGCCGGCGTCCATCGCTTTCTTCAACACCGGATCGAGCACGTCCGGATCCATCGGCACCACGCACAGAGCGGCGACTTTCTGTGCGATCAAGTTCTCGATGATCGGGATTTGCAGCGCGGCGTCTGCCTTTTCAGGTCCGGTGAGGAAGGCCGTGACGCCGTTCTCCTTGCCCCACTCCAGCACGCCTTCTTCCATGCGGTTGAACCAGTTGATGCCGGCAATCTTCACGACCGTGGCGTAGGCGCCTTTAGCGTCGCCGCCTCCGGCCTGTGGCGCAGCCGTTGGCTGAGCGCCGCCCGTTGAAGCAGGACGAGCCGCCGGCGCGCACGCGGCCACTGCGCTGCCTAACCCAAGCAACCCAACACCCTTCAATACTTGGCGGCGAGACAAACGGCGATTCTCAGAACGACTGTATTGCGACATGTGACTAACTCCTTCTCCTTAAAATCTCTTGAAAGTCTCTCGAGCGAATCGTAGTCATTAAATACAAGCGAGCGCAGCGAACGCTGTTCGATCACTGTAAACGTTTTCAGTCGATGTTCATCACCTCCGCCTGCAGAGAGTCTGGAATTCGAGCTGCGACTTGAGCGAGGTCGGCGCATATGATACTACAACTTTGTTCATAGCGCAGAGCATCTGTGCGCCCAAAATGTGTCGCTGTCTCGGCTGCCGGCCTGTTGACCGAGCTGCTTGCTTCTCGCCGTGGACGGTACAATCCAGATCAAGGTGGCTACACAAATGGAATCTGAACGCATGATGCGCGCTGCGCGCATGTATGGCAAGCTGGATGTCCGCGTGGACATGCTCCCCTGGCCGAGAATCGAAAAGCCGGATGAGGTGTTGATTCGCGTTACACACAGCGGCATTTGTGGCTCGGAGCTTCACGCCATTGAAGGTTACGAGCTTTCCAAAGGCGGCCTAAGCGGAGCGTTGGCGGCATCGAATCTGGGACATGAGTATGCCGGCACAGTCATCGAAATCGGCGCACATGTGACATCCGTTCGCCCCGGCCAGCGGGTGACGGTTGTGCCGCGCGGGCCGTGCGGCAAATGTGACTTGTGTCGCGCCGGCATCAGTGCCCTCTGCCGCAAGGTGACCCATCGCGGCGGCTCGTGGGCCGATGCAATCGTTGCGTCGGAACAACTGGTGTACACCTTGCCGGACGATGTGCCCAACGAGGTGGCTGCCATTACCGAGCCGTTGTCTTGCGCGGTGCGTATCATCGATCGGGTTGGCTTGAAAGCCGGCCAAAATGTGTGTGTGATTGGCGCCGGCCCGATCGGTCTGTTTGTCGCTGTATTGGCCAAGCATGCCGGTGCAGCCCATGTCATCGTCAGTGATATTCGCGCCAGCCGACGTGAGCTGGCGCAGCGCATGGGGATCGATGTAGTAGTCGATCCCAAAGCGCAGTCTTTGCGTGAGGTCGTCATGGATCTCACCCACGGACGCGGCGTTGAAGTCAGCATCGAGGCGGTTGGTTTGGAGCCGGCCTTGTCCCAGGCCATTGAGTTAGTTGCTATCGGCGGCACGGTGATGTGGGCCGGCCTCGCTCCCACACACATCACCGTGCCGGTCTCTCCCAACGATATGTTTCTGCGCGAGTACACCCTGCGCACCTCCTGGGGTGGTGTGTTGGAATATGAGCGCACTATCCGGCTGGAGCAGGCTATCGACTGGAAACCCGTTGTCCAAGAGCAGTTCTCGCTTGATCATGTGATGGACGCCGTGCAGTTCGCCCGCACTCAGGCCGCCGGCAAAGTCATCCTGAAGATGGACGATAAATGACCGGCACGGAACGGAAGACGCTGTTTCATGGACATCTTCTCAATTCACCATGATGACGTCGTGCTGTGCGATACGCCGCTGAGCTATGCCGAGCTGCGCCGGTTGAAGGCAGGCGAGAGTATCGCCAATCCCAGCGCAGGCCGCACAGAAACCATCCTCTGTGTTGTCGAAGGTGAGCTGGCCGTGGCCTTTGACGAGGCGCCTTTGTGGGCGATGCAAGGCGTACATATCCCGGCCGGCGCACTCTGGTCGGCTACAGCCGGCGCCTCCGGCGCGAAAGTGTTGCGTATCGACAGCCGGCATCCCGACTTTGATCCGGCCCGCGCGCTCATGCCTGCCTTGCCCACCCCAGAGCGGTTTGAGATTGCCGATGGGTTGGGCCTGACCTACACCGACTATTTCCGCAGCCGCGTGCTGAACTTTGCTCCGCAATTTGCTGCCGAACGCCATTTCCACGAAGGCGCCGATGAGCTGTTTTGGTTCTATCAAGGGACGGCGCGGGTAACGACCCCTCAGCAAGACGCAGTTCTGCCGGCCGGCAGCATCATCGTCAATCCGGCTGGCGAGTGGCATATCATCGCCAACGCCAGCGCCGACCAGCCATTACGGATGTTCCTCACCGTCGCGCCGAATAGGGTGCCCAGTCACACTTTCTTCGATGACGAAGGCCGGCCGGTTGTGCGCAATATGGCCCCTCTGACTCGACCGTAACGGGCAGAAGGGCTGCTCTGCAACGCCTCTGCCCGTCGTTCACCCGGTCTGGTCATACGGCTGTCAGTGCGCGTTGCAGGTGCGCCTCCACCGACAGCACTTCGCCGGCGAACGGCGCCAGTCGAACGCTAAACGAGACCGGCTCTGCGCGCAGCGTGTACTGCGGCAGCGGCCCCGGCCCGCAACTGTTACTGCCCAGACCGTTGTGCGCATAGTCGAGCGTCAGCACGGTTTCATTGAGCCGCTTCAGCTCGTGTGTGTGGCGCGCCTGGGTCAAATCCTCTGCGCTGTAGTGCAGCGCTGCTAAGTTGATCAGCGGCATGCCGATTACCAGCACGCCCATGCCGCGACGATTGCCAATCGTCGCCCAGTGCACATCTGACTTCAGGCCATTCTCTTGCGGGAAGATGTACGGCACAAATTGCTCCTCGACCGAGCCGGCGTACAACCCAAAGCGCGCGCTTTCCTTGCGGTCGATGTAGCTCTCGTGTGGACCGCGCCCAAACCAGGCCAGTTGGTCAAACTGGCCCGGCAAGCGCATCTCTAATGCCACACGTGGCAAGGGAGGCAACGGCGCCTGCGGCGCAGAGTGTGGCGCAAGCGCTGTATGGATGACGACATCGCCTGTGCCGTAAATCGTATAGGTCATGGAACATGCAAAGCAGGTAGTCACACCGTAGGCGTTTAAGCGCGATTCGATTTGAACTTGTGCGGCGCCGGCTGCTTGCGCTGTGAGAGCAACCCGTTCCACCTGTGGTGTGAGGCGGTCGTAGCCGGCCTGGCGCCATTCTCGGGCAATGTACACATCGTTGTCCGTCGGCGCGCGCCATACCTGCACGCGCGGCCCTGCCGTCAAAAGGTCAAGGCCGGCATGTATCCACTTGCTGATTGTGCCGCTCCATCGGTCGAACACCAGCTTGAACGCTCTGCCTTCGATCTCTATGGCCGTGCGCAGCTCGCGCACATGCAACGCCGGCATCGATGCCGGCCGGACAAGCGGCTGCGGCGCACGCTCAACCGGCAGCTCGAACTGCACCCAGGCCACTTCGAATCCTCGCTCTGCCCAAGGCATCGTGCGCGCCAGGGTGAACGAAAGATTGAGGTGATAGATCACTGCCGGCTCGCCGGCCGGCAAGCGGAACGGCACCCTGATGTCGCCGGCTTGGTGTGGCGCTATGTCAGGGGTCGGCAGTTCGCCCTCCTCGATAATCTTCCCGTTGCGCATGACGCTCCAGGTGAGTTTCAGATGATCGAGTGACAGAAAGTCATAGCGATTGTGGACGCGCAGCCGGCCGGCAGCCAGATCGATTGCCTCGACCTTGACCGGTTCAATGATCTTCTTGTACTCGATCAGGCCGCTATGCGGGATCCGATCAGGGAAGTTCAAGCCATCGATACAGAAGTTGCCGTCGTTCGGGTGATCGTCAAAGTCGCCGCCGTAGGCAAACCACTCACGTCCATCGGGCAGGCGCCGGCGAATACCGTGATCGACCCACTCCCACACGCAGCCGCCGATCAGACGCGGATGAGCATAAATGGCGTCCCAGTATTCCTTCAGGTTGCCCGGCCCATTGCCCATCGCGTGGGCGTATTCGCACATGAAGTATGGACGCGGATCATCGGTGACCTGTCCCTGTTGAATCAGATGCTCGACCGTCGGGTACATTTGGCTGACGACATCGATGACGCCCGGCGCAAATTGCGCTCCTTCGTAGTGGATCAAGCGCGAGTTGTCGCGTGCGCGAATCCAGGCCGACATGGCGTCATGATTGCGGCCATAGCCGGACTCGTTGCCCAGCGACCAGAAGATCACGCACGGATGGTTCTTGTCGCGCTCAACCATGCGCTCGGCCCGATCGAGATACGCTGCTTCCCATTCCGGATCATTCGAGAGCCGGTTGATGTCGGTGTAGCCAAAACCGTGTGTTTCCAGGTCGGCCTCGTCAATGACATACAGGCCGAAGCGGTCGCACAGATCGAGCCAGCGTGGGTCATTTGGATAATGAGATGTGCGCACGGTGTTGATGTTGTGCTGCTTCATCAGGATGATGTCGCGCAACATCGACTCATACGTGACGGCATGGCCGAAGTCGGGGTGCGTATCATGCCGGTTGACGCCTTTCAGCTTGACCCACTGGCCGTTGATCAGTAGGCGTTGACCTTTCACCTCGATGGTGCGGAAACCGATGTGCAGCGGCACCACTTGCACGGGCGCGCCGGCTCGGCTGAGTGTGACGAGCACCGTGTAGAGACTGGGCGTCTCGGCCGTCCACTTGGCCGGCGCCTTAAGGTTGATTTCGGACTCGATGTGCGTTTCTTGGCCGGCCTCCACGCGAGCCGACTCGGTCAACACACCCTCGCTTGCCACGTCACCTGCCGGGCCGATGAGTCTAATCGCGATGGCGTAACCTTCTTGGGCTGTGACCTCCTCGTTCTTGAGCGCCACCGATATACGCACGGCGCCGTCTGTGTAATCGTTGATCAATTTGGCCTGCGCCCACACATCGCGCACACGCACAGGAGGCGCAGCCAGCACATACACATCGCGGAAGATGCCGCTCAGCCGCCAAAAGTCCTGATCTTCTAGATACGCCCCATCCGACCACTGATAGACCTGCACAGCCAGCAGGTTGCGGCCGGGGCGTAGAAAACGCGTGATGTTGAACTCAGAGGGCAAATGAGCGCCCTGGCTGTAGCCAACCAGTTGTCCATTGATCCAAACGTGAAAGGCCGAGTTCACTCCTTCAAAGTTCAGAAATACCTGTTGGCCGGCCCACTCTTCGGGGAGGATGAACTCGCGGCGATAACAACCGATTGGGTTGTCTTGCGGCACGCGCGGCGGGTCGACCGGATAAGGGTAGGTCACGTTGGTGTAGTTCGGCTTGCCATAGCCGTGCATTTGCCAGTTGCTCGGCACGGGAATGATGTCCCATGCGCTGGCGTCGAACGAGTCGCGGTAAAAGCCTTCCGGCACATCGCGCGGCGAAGGGGCATAGCAGAATTGCCAGACGCCGCTGAGCATCATGAAATAAGGGCTGCTGCCCCGTTCACCGCTCAGGGCCGACCGTTCGTCGACATATGGGACCAGGGTGGCCCGCGCCGGTTCGCGATTACGCTGCAGGATATGCGGGTTTTCCCAGTCATGAGATGGATGGTTGGATGTACTCATAGCACCGCTGTTTATATCTCTAATCGACTGAGTGCGCAGCGCCTGGGTTTTCATCTATCGATGTGCATGGAAAGACTCGCTTGGGTTGGGGTTGGTCCAACAGCCCATCATCGACACCATCGACACCGACGAGCGTGTGCGCGCTCTACATCACGTGCTGATTCTCTGTTCATGGTAGAGTCTTGGCAGATCAGCAATGAGCGAGCCTGGCGCAAAGCTGTAAGGCTAAAGGAGAGTGAGCGCATATGGAACCCTCTGTCTCGGTGCAAGCACAGCCCAAAAATCGCACTGCAGCTTGGACGTTGGCCGGCGTGATCATCGGCTTTGCCATGCCGGTGTGCGCCTGTCTGGCGATGATCATCGCCGTGTTCACCGGCTTGGCCGGCCTGACCGGCCCGGCCCGCACAACTACATCCACGATGCCGCTGGGCGGTGGCCCAGTGCACGTTTCCGGCCCCACGACCGGCCCGGCAGTTGCCATCATCGATGTGGTCGGTGGCATTGTCAGCGGCGATGACAGCACCCCCCTCAGCACAGACACGGTGGCTGCCTCCTCGCGCATTGTGCCGCTGATCCGACAAGCGGCCAAAGACAACGACGTGAAGGCGATCGTGCTGCGCATCAACAGCCCAGGCGGAGCAGTGGTGCCGACGAACGAGATTTATATGGCTCTGAAAGAAGCCGACAAACCGATCGTGGCCGTGTTCGGCGCCACTGCAGCCTCCGGCGGTTATTACATCGCTATGGCTGCCCAGCACATTGTGGCCAACCCCGACACGTTCACCGGCTCCATCGGCGTCATCCTCAGCCTTCAAGACTTGGAGGGGTTGTTTGAAAAGGTCGGTGTGCGCGTCAACGCCATCAAATCCGGGCCGTATAAAGATATCGGCAGCGCGGCGCGCGGCCTGACCGACGCCGAACGCGCTCTCTTGCAGGCGATCGTTGATGAGACCTATGACTCCTTCGTAAAGGTTGTTGCAGAGGGGCGCAAGATGAGCGAAGCAGAGGTGCGCCAGATCGCCGACGGCCGCATCATGACCGGCCGCCAGGCGCTGCAAGCAAAACTGGTCGATCAATTAGGTTCTTTGGACGACGGCATCGAGAAAGCAGCCGAGCTGGGAGGCATCACCGGCGAGCCGCGCGTGATCCGCTATCGTTCTACTTCCCCGTTCACCTCGTTCTTGGGTGGACTAAGCCGAGAAGTGATCTTTACTTTGTTGGGCTTGCCGGCAGATCGGCCTGCATATGCTGCCCCGCAGTTGGAGTATCGCTGGCCCTAACGGATCGACTTGCCCGATTGGCAGATCAGTCGCCGGATACCTGCCGACGATGCAACGTCGCCGATGTTTTTGAAAACGAAAACGGTTGATTAGTGATTGACACGAGTAGCCGATTCCGTATAATCGGCGTGCTCGTTGCCCACTTGGCTGTGCGTTGAGCGCGATCTGTGGCGCGGCCGAAAGGCAACAATCGGGCAAAAAAGAAGGTGAGAGTGTGACCCGCGTAATCGTCGAAGAAGACGAAACCTTTGAGTCTGCCTTGAGGCGCTTCAACAAGCTGGTGCAAGGCGACCGCGTGCTGTCTGAAGTGCGCCGCCGCCGCTTTTACGAGAAGCCCAGCGTCGTGGATAAGCGCAAGCGCGCTGCTAAGCTGCGCAAGAGCCGCCGGCAGACTTCTAAGTTGCTGCAAACCGAAACGTAATTGCCACCGCTAATCTCAGCAGGCATCGCATACAATACGAGCGGGTAAAGCCCGCTCGTTTGTTTTGGAGCAAGAGAAACGAACTATGGATTCAGCACTCAAGCAGCGTATTCAAAACGATTTGAAACTTGCCATGCGTGATAATGATGAGCGCCGCAAGGTGGCCATTCGTCAGGTCATCGCGCTGATCAAGAATGCTGAAGTCGAGGCCCGCACAGACGGGCGCGGCGGTGTTCTAAGTGATGCTGATATCTTGGCGCTTATCCGACGGGAAATCAAGCAACATGAGGAATCCTTGCTTGAGGCTCGGAATGCCGGTCGCGATGACCTGATCGCCGATCAGACGGCTGAACTGGAAGTGTTGCGCTCTTATCTGCCTCAGCAGATGAGCCGCGAAGAGATTGCCGAAGCAGCCAGACAGGTGATCGCCGAGATCGGCGCTACTTCACCCAAACAGCAGGGTGAGGTGATGAAGGTGTTGCTGCCCCGCATCAAGGATCGCGCGGATGGTAAATTGGTAAACGAAGTCGTGCGGGATTTGCTTAAGTAGGCGCCGACGTGAGCATGGGCGTGTGGACAAGTTGGCCTTGAAAACAAAAAGCGGAGTGACTGTGATCAGCCCATTCAAGCGCAAAGCCATTGCGCTCGCCGCGATCGCGGCCTGGTCATTTGCCGGCATGGTGGCAGCCCAGTTGTCGCGCTACTACGTGCCGGGCGATGCCACGGCGACAGTCGGCCACGTTGCCCCGCGCGATATCCGCGCCCCCCGACCGATTAGCTATATCAGTGAAGTGGAGACGAACCGCCAACGGGAATTGGCGGCTGCCTCGGTCGCGCCGATTTTTACTCCACCCGATGCCCACATTGCGCGTCAACAGCTTGGCGCAATGCGCGAGGTGTTGAATGAGATCACTTCCATCCGCAGCGACCCCGCGCTCGATGCGCAAGAAAAGCTGACTCGTCTGACTCGTTTGCCCGATTTGCCCATTGACACCAATCTGGCAACCCGGATTCTCAACATCAGCGATGCACGCTGGGCGCGGGTAGATGCGCACACGATGGCCCTCTTAGACGAAGTGCTGCGTTCTCCGATTAAGGCCGATGCGCTCAACAGCATCAGAGCGGCGCTGCCCGTGCGGATTAGTTTGGAGTTTACTCCTGAGGAAGCCGGCGTGATTGCGGCGCTGGCTGCGCCGATGCTGGTGTCTAACACCAATTACGATGCAGCCGCCACTGAGGCAGCGCGTGAGACGGCCCGCGCCGCTGTACAACCGATTGAGCGGCGCTACGAGACGAACCAGATCATCGTGCGCAGCGGCCAGGTGCTGAGCGCGCTGGATGTGGAGGCGCTGGAGAAGCTGAACTTAAGCCGGCCTGAGCTGACTTGGCACGACGCAATCGCCGCCTTGGCACTCAGCCTGCTGGCCGTCGCTCTGGTTGGCGGCGCCATGCTGTATGGCGCGGACAACGCCTTCACTCGCCGCGTCCAACGCACGGCGCTAAGCGCAGCGCTGTTTACAGCCGCGTTGTTTCTTGGGCGTTTGCTGCTGCCCGGCCACAGTTTCTT